>CAZVXD010000219.1:0-1520 GCA_964631335.1 uncultured bacterium | reverse complement strand
ATTACCGGTATAGACATATCTCCGTTGATGTTGAATGACTTACAAAAGAAAATTAAAAAAGAAGATTCTAAAATAGTTATTAAGGCATATAAAGGAGATATTACTGATCTCAAATTTACGGAGAAATCATTCAATCTTTCATTAGTTGTGCATTTATTCTATTTTATCGAAGAATGGAAGAAAGCTTTGGAAGAGTTGGTTCGCGTGACTGAAAGTTATATATTACTAATAAATACAGGATATGGAATGGAAATACCCGAATTAAATGACAAATATAAAAATTATGCCAAAGACTATGGTTTTATTATTTCTCCTGTTGGAGTAAGAAGCACAGAAGAAGTTTTAGAAGATATAAAGGAATCCGGTTATTCTTATGAAACGATTGATGATAAATGGGTTTGGGTTTCGAAAAATAGTGTAGGGCAGGCTTTGTTTTATTTGAGAAATAGAGCTTATTCGTTCACGACTTTTGCTTCTGATGAAATACATAAAAAAATAATCGTTCAGCTTGAAAGAGAATACGAAGAAGAGAAAATTATTGAAGTGGAGAACAGAATAAAGATGAATATAATAAGTTTGTAGTTTGATGGTGTAAATATTATGGTAAAACTAGAAACAGAAAGATTAATAATAAGAGATAATATCGGAGAAGACCTGAATGATTTGCATAGCTTAATGTCCGATAAGGAAGTTAATAAGTACGATTCGGATTTTTACTCTGATTCTCTTGATAGTACGAAAAACAGATTGAAAGTTAGTATAGAAGAAGCTAAAAAGATAGACAGAAGGAAGTTTTGGTTTGCAATTATAGAGAAAGAATCTAACAAGTATGTCGGACAAATCGGTATTACTTTAATTTCGGATCAAATAAAAAATGGAATAGGGCAGATGGCGTATTTCATTCAGGAAAAATACTGGGGAAGGGGATATACGACTGAAGCAGCAAAAAAGGTAATAGGTTTTGCTTTTGAAAATATAGGCTTACATAAGATTATTACCGGTTGCATTACGGAAAATATTGCGTCTGAAAAGATTATGAAAAAATGCAATATGGTAAAGGAAGCAGAATTAATAGAGCATGTCTGGCATAAGAATAAATGGAAACATAGAGTCGAGTATAGACTATTAAAAGAAGAATGGGAGAAAATAAATGAATTATAATGTCGATTATGATAATATCTCAAAAGATTATTCGATATATAGAAACGCAAGTCCTGCTGTTGTTAATCATATTTTGAAAAAAATAAAAAGTAAAAGTATCAAAAAAACATTGGAAGTGGGGTGCGGTACGTGTGATTATTTATATGCGTTAACCCGAAAACTAAATTGTGATTCTTATGGATTTGATAATTCTAAAAAGATGATAAATGAGGCAAGCAAAAAAAATCCCGGATTAAATTTAAGTGTTAATAATCTACATAATGCTTTTCCTTATGATGATAATTTTTTCGATTTAGCATATTCGATCGATGTAATCCATTACGTAAAAGATTTAAATCATTATTTTAAAGAATGCAGTC
>CAZVXD010000218.1:0-1531 GCA_964631335.1 uncultured bacterium | reverse complement strand
AATTTTATTAGTGCAGATAAACTTAGTATTAGGTGCTTTTAGAAGTAAGAGGCTATATGAAAAGCCAAAGAAGATTAGGGTGAATATATTATGAAATGGATACGATTAATTTTCTTGATTTAATTAAGATGGAAAGAAAATTAAAGAGAGAACTTACCCTTTTAAATGTTTTCTGTATAGCTACGGGAGCAATGATTAGTTCCGGATTATTTATTCTGCCCGGATTAGCTTTTGCAAAAGCAGGCCCAGCAGTCATTATATCCTATATAATTGCAGGAATCTTTTGCTTTCCCACAATTTTAAGTATGGCTGAATTAACTACAGCTATGCCTAAGGCAGGAGGAGATTATTTTTATATAATGAGAGGATTTGGACCTATTTTAGGAACAATTGCAGGTTTTTCTACCTGGTTCTCTTTAAGTTTGAAAGGGGCGTTCGCTCTTATAGGTATGGGGGCATATCTAAGCATAATAACTGAGATTCCTTTAATTATCATTGCCCTGTTTTGCTGTTTGTTTTTTGTCTTATTGAATTTAATAGGCGTAAAAGAAGCAGGAAGATTTCAGGTATTTTTAGTCTCCGGGCTTTTAATTATACTTGTCGGTTATGTCCTTTGGGGAATGAAGACAGTTAGTTTTTCAAACTTCTCACCATTTTTTTCTAAAGGAGTAGGCTCTGTATTTGCAACAGCTAGTTTTGTTTTTATCTCTTACGGGGGTTTGACTAAAGTGGCTGCTTTGGCAGAGGAGACAAAAAATCCAGGAAAGACCTTACCTTTAGGTATGTTTCTTTCTCTTATTGTAACTTCAATTTTTTATGCTTTGGTTATTTTTATAACTATAGGGGTTTTAAATCCCGAAAGCCTGGCGGGAACTCTTACTCCCATCTCAGACGGAGCAGGAATTTTTGGGGGTAACATCTTAAAAATAATAATAAGTATTAGCGCATTTCTTGCCTTTATTTCCACAGCAAATTCTGGGATTATGACTGCCTCCAGATACCCATTAGGAATGAGTAGAGATAAACTTTTACCCACAGGTTTCCAAAAAATAAGTTCTAAGTTTAAGACCCCATATATCGCTATTCTTTTTACCGGCGCTTTTATGATTTGTGCTATTTTGTTTTTAAAGCTGGAATTATTAGTTAAAGTTGCCTCTAGCATCTTAATCTTACTTTATATCTTTGCAAATTTAACTGTTATTTTGTTTAGAGAAAGCAAAATTTCAAGTTATAGGCCAAAATTTCATTCTCCTTTTTATCCATATTTGCAGGTAGTAGGAATATTAGGTGGAGGATTCCTTTTAATTGAGATGGGAACAGTTATTGTTTTTTTTACCATGATATTTCTCTTATTAGGATTTATCTGGTATAAAAGCTATGCGCAAAAAAGAGCCAGTCAAGATTCTGCTCTGATTTATGTCTTAGAAAGACTGGTAGCCAGGGATAAGGAGTTAAGCTCTGATAATCTTCTTGTTGAGCTAAAGGATATTGTTATTGATAGAGACCAAATTACAAGAGATAAGTTTCATAA
>CAZVXD010000217.1:0-1569 GCA_964631335.1 uncultured bacterium | reverse complement strand
TTCCACTGCGTTTTCATCGAAATACGCGCGGAGATTATTTGCTCTGTTCACGAAATGATATTTTGGACTTTCAAATATTTCACCCTTATAATCGGATTTCTGTAACGACGGTTTGTATTCCTCTTTCTGAATATTCTCGATTGCTTCTTTTAACCACGAGCCGGAGATGTCCGGAGTGGTCTCCTCAGTTGCGTATACAAGAGCCGGGCTGAACAAAAAAACGACTAAACTAATTAATAAGAAAAAACTTTTCATGATTACCTCCTCTAATAAATTTAATTCTACGAATATTATAATACTCTGTCAAGGAGGTCTTTTGCCATAAGCGGGAAAGTTCATGCACATGGTGGTACAGTCAGGAAGTTAAATATTATGAGTGAAAAGACGGTGAAGGAATTGGAAAATATAATTAAGGACTTGAATATAAAAAGACGTGGGGCTAAAATAGCCCCACTATGAAATACTTTATGTACCGAAATATAGTTAACAATCAACTAAAAAACAAGTCCCTGATTTACGATTTAAGAAGAGAAATGGTTGATTATTGTTTTTGTGGTCACTCATACAGAGAAACAGCGGAATTCTTTGAAGTTAATGTTAAAACTATTACTAAATGGGTGAAGAGATATAAAGAAGAGAGTCTGGAGGGTTTAAAGGACCGTAAGAGAGCTCCTAAAGTGGTTCATAATAAAACAAAAAAGGAGGTGGAGGATTTAGTAGTAGCATTAAGAAAACAAAGCCGTTTTGGAGCAAAAAGGTTAAAGAGAGAATTTAATCTATCGTTAAGTGCAGGAGCAATATATAGGATCATTAAGCAGAATGGATTAATTAAAAAACAAAGAAAGAAATGGAAAACAAAAAGGGATTTAAGAGAAATAAAAAAGAGATTAAAACCTTTTGAGAAAATCCAGGTGGATATAAAACATATAGATGATATCCCTGAATTTTATCCTTTTTATAAAGTTTTAAACTTGCCCAGGTATCAAATAACAGCAAGAGATGTAAGAAGCGGAGCTTTGTATTTCTTTTACACAAGAGAGAAAAGTGTCGCGGCTACAACTATGGCAATGAAGGTATTATTAACTCATTTATTTAATTTTGGAATAAAACCGGAAGATATAACTATTCAAACCGATAACGGGAGTGAGTTCAGTGGCATTAGGATACATCATGATAGAGGTTTTAGAGCTTATCTTAAAAAGGAAATGGGAGTACATCACATGTATATTCCTCCGAGATATCCAAATGCAAACGCGGATGTGGAATCATCGCATAGATTAATAGAAGACGAATTTTATAAGATAGAAGGCGTTAAAAGAAAAAGAGAATTCCTTGATAAAGCGTATACATATCAAGCATATTTTAATCTTTATAGAAAGAATTCATACAAAGGAGATAAAACACCAAAAGATATAATACGGGAATATAATCTGCCAATAGAAACCCTGGTCTTGTCTCCTGTTATAATCGATGATATATTGTATAAGAAAAACAAAATAAAATCATATTTAAAATTAAGAGAATCTTACTTGGAAAATGATCTGTACCACCATGTGCCTGATTACCCCG
>CAZVXD010000216.1:0-1660 GCA_964631335.1 uncultured bacterium | reverse complement strand
TTCCACCCTTCCTTTTATTTTATATAGTTTATCTATGGTTTTTTTAACGAGTTTTCGACTTTTATCATAAGCTTTTTTTGTCCATTTCTCGATGGTCGGGATTTCATCTAATGTATATCCGGTTATTTCCGTCCATGCTTTATTGATAGAGATTACTTTGCCGTTTTCTTTGTGAATCATTACGGGAAGAGGCGCGTTCATAATGGATTCTCTGAAACGCTTTTCGCTTTCCTTTAGTTTTTCTGCCGCTTTTTTTTGTTCGGTCATATCATCGTATACGGTAACTATTTCTCCCGTGGGCAATTTGTAAACGTAGTTTTCCCTCCAGCCTTCGATTCGTTTGTCTTTATAGAGCTTAACGGGATGATGTTCCGGTTTTCCTGTTTTCCATACTCTCTTAAATACGTCTAAGAGACCGAATTCTTTTATTCCGGGGAAGACTTCCAAAACGCTTCTTCCCATTACAATTTTTCGTTTTAAATTCTCTATTTTCTCCCCTGCTTTATTGATATCTTTGATGATGAAATCTTGTCCGTTTTTCACGGCTTCGTAAATTACCACACCGCTGCTCATATGATCGAAAAGTTCACGGAATCTTTTTTCGCTTACGCTGATTTTTTCCTGCGATTTTTTTATTTCAGTGATATCGCGAACAATTTCGATTGCCTTCGTTTCTCCGTCTATGTCTTTGAAGGGAGTAGAGGTGATTTCGTAAATTTTCCTGTCCGGAGCTTTAAGCTCGGATTTTTGAGTCTTTCCTGTACGGAAAGCTTTTTTTAACTGGCATGTTTTACAGGGAATTTTACGTTTCATATACGCTTTATAACAAAGTTTTCCGGTTAGATCTCCGAAGCGATTAATAAGAGCTTCGTTTTGAAAGCATATACGGTAATTTTTATCGATTATGTCCAGCCCTTCAGATAAAGAGCCGATTATGCCTTTGAATTTGTCCCTTTCGACCCGCAGCTCTTCTTTTACTTTATTGAACTTCTCAATTTCTTTTTCGAGCTCGGCAATCTTCTTCTTCGCCCGATTTAATTTTTTTTCTGGGTTGTTTCGCGTTTTTTTTGACCCTTTTTTCTTAATATAAACCTCCCTTTAAGGTTCTTGCAAAAACTGCTCCAGAAAGCAAGTGCTTGGTAACAAAATACTTAAACTTTTAGATTGTCAATTATATGCTATTAATGACAAGGTTTATTTATATATTTTTTCGGTTTTTAATGTTCGATTTTCTCGATTTTGTTTTTTCGTGTACACTCCTCACATTCGAATTCGAGAGTCGAGTGTTTGATATTGAATTTCTTCAACTCCTTCTTGATTTTTGCTTTCAGATATTCTATTTTATTCATATCGGATATGTTTGTAAAAATGTGGGCATCCATTACATTTAAGTTGGAGCACAGGCTCCATAAGTGTATGTCGTGTATTCCTTCGACCCCATCGATTTTTTCGATAGTTTTTATGAGGTTGTCGAGATTTATGTTTTTTGGCGTGAATTCTAATAAAATATTGAGCGCGGCGCGAATTACGGTAAAAGCCGATGCCAGAACGAAAATCGCGATTATGGCGCCGATAATAGGATCTACGATGGTTTTTCCTGTAAGAAATATCCAGACTGAAGCAAGAACAACTCCTACCGAAGCAAGGGTATCTGTAAACA
>CAZVXD010000215.1:0-1664 GCA_964631335.1 uncultured bacterium | reverse complement strand
AATTTTATCCCACTGGCCTATAAGCGAAACTTGCGGAAAGAAAGAAGAACGAGCAATGCTTGTCCCGCTTTGTGAAATTTTCATTCTGCTATCTATCTCTTTTATCTCGGGTCTTGAATTTATGGCTTGGCTTATAGCGGAAGAAAGCTCAACATCATAATCCTCAAAACACAGAACGTCTTCCAATACTACCTCTTCTGCGAGGTTCCTATTCAAAAGACTGTTAAAAAGAGATTTTGCAAGCTCCGACCCGTTATTTGCGTTTATTAGGTTCTGTCTGGCATTTGCCAAAGCAACCTTTGCCCTCAAAACCTCAACTTCGGAAACTATACCTTCCTTAAAATAAGCCCCAACAACATTAAGATGGGCTTTGGTAAGGTTTACTGCCTCCTCTGCCACCTTTTTAAATTTTTCTGTTTCCAAAACCATAAAATATGCTCTTTTAACTTCCATAACCAAATCGTTTTGGACGGATTGGAAATAACTTTGATTTGCTTTAAGGTTTTCCTTTTGTAGTTGGTATGCGGGCATAAGTCCTCCGTGGAAAATTGGTTGAATAAGACCTAAATTATAGTCGTAAATCTCGTCATCGCTTAAAACTACTGAAGCCATTTCGCTTTTTTCATCTAAACGTGTATAAGAAGAAGAACTATAAATTTTAGGTAAGAAATAGCTTAACGCCTGACTTTTCTCTGCTTGCGCTTCTTTTATTTTTTCATTGGCTAATCTTATGGAAGCGTTATTTTCCAATGCGATAGATATACTCTGTTCAAGTGTAAGCATATTCCCCTGCGCAAAGACAAAAAATGGCAAACTAAATATAACCAAAAAAATGAATTTTTTCATAGGAGTTTCTCCATTTTTTCAGTTACTTCAAGAAAACTTTTCTTTTCTTTAGGAGAAAATCCCTTTAAAATGGCCATAAACAACTCCCCGGATTGATTTTTAACTTTTAATATAACGGTTTCCCCTTTTGTCGTAAGAAAGATGTTAATTATTCTTCTATCAGAAGACGGGAATTTCCTCTGTACCAAATCCATTTTTACAAGTTTATCTATCAAGCCCGTTACTGCGGGAGGAGTTACAAAAAGATAATCAGCAAGCTCATGCATAGTAGCTCTACCTTTATCATTAAGATAATCGAGAATATGATATTGGGGGATGCTTATCTCGCCCTGACTTAACTCATTAGACAATTTTGCCCTCATTTTTCTATGTATCTGGTCAATGCTTTTCGCTATTCTTTGCATTTCTTGCATAACATCTCCTGAAATCCCCTAAAACTTAAGATACTTAATAGTTAAGCAAGTTAATTATATCAGGAAAATATTTGTTGTCAACCCCGCACCATAACAAATTTGGTTCAGTAGAACCCAGAATGATATATGGTGCGGGGTCAAGTGAACAATAAATAGTTGAAATTACATTACATCATATGGTAAATTGTACAGTCAGGATTAAAAATGGAAAAGGGAACAGAATTTCAAATAGGCGCAGAGACTTACGTTTTGGACCAGTTTATAGGCCAAGGCGGGATGAGCCAGGTATATGCGGCTTATAGGAAAGACGACGTCAGCGTTGAAAAACAGTGTATAGCAGTCAAATTTCTGCCGCCCAATATGGCGCGCGACAAAAAAAGGATTCAAGCCTTAAAAGAAGAATTC
>CAZVXD010000214.1:0-1724 GCA_964631335.1 uncultured bacterium | reverse complement strand
GCAGAATGCATTGGCGGAGTTTGCAAATAAGTCCCCGTAAATTTCTTCGCGGCACTTTTTATTTGGGTTTCATTTACTTTGATATTAGATTTTTCTTTTATAACTTTTCCTGTTATATCGCCCGTATCCGTCACTTTTCCCAAAAGTAGAGTTCCTTCATATTTTTTGTCTTTATCTATTAAAAACTGAACGATTTTTACAGCTTCATTGATACATACAGGAAGAAGCCCTGTCGCCATAGGGTCAAGCGTTCCCAGATGCCCCGCTTTTTTTATGCGAAACTTTCTGGCAATTTTTTCTACAACTTTATATGAAGTCACGCCTTTGGGTTTATCTATTAATAAAATTCCGTTAAGCATTTAAAGATAGTTTATAGTTTATGGTTTATAGTTTTTTCACTCATCCATATTAAAGGAGTAAGCGTCTTTCTGGTTATACTCTTTAATATCGGGTGTTCGCTGATAAAACCAGTCATTAATGGAGACATTTTATAATAAGTGTTTACAAAACCTCTGCCCACCGGATTGGCAAGCAGATATGTATCTCTAAATTCCCTTACGTTACATAAAACGCTATCTTCATCCTTCGCCATCGCTGTACCAAAAAGTGTTGATAGGAAACAGCGATTTTCCCCCTCTCTATCACTAATACTACCATACAATCCTATGAAATCTTGCTCAGTTTGGTCACTATCTAGGGAGGTATAAGAATAAGAAATTGGGAAGAAATAATAATCTTCCAATGAAGGGGTAACAATGTAGTCGCCCATTTCTGAGCGTCCTGTGAAACTATAATTGCCGTCAGCGTCGGGATTCATATCGATATCCGCATCACCGCTTAAATCCAGAATAACATCTGTAACATCAGAATTGCCTCCACAAAGAGTCAATCTACCGGAAATAATATAAGGAACATCTTCTAGCCCGTTGCCGGAGTTGTACAGAAGATCAATTTCGTCCTGACTAAGGGCCTTGTTAAAAATCATCACGTTATCAACCAAAATTCGCCCCTCTTCTCTGGGAGGGCCAACCCGTTGTATATCACGTCCTATTTGTATTCCTTCGTTTAAGGTAATATTAGGAGTCAAAAAATCTTGCCCCCTGATATAAGTGTTTCTTAGTGTTCCGTTTTTATATAATTTGAAATAGTCTCCATCATAAGTCACTGTGATATTCACCCACGCTGTGTTCGGAAGAATACCACCCCCAAAAGGAATATCATCCCCCCACGCATATATAGTCGGGACTGGAACTACATCCCAAGAGCCGATGATAAAATAAAAAGATGACATATAATCGAGTACGCGAATTTCTATATCAGCACCTTCATCGCCATAGACAATAACAGTGCCTTCGTCTTCGTCGTGTCTCGCGTGCGACCAGAACGAAATTGATATTGGAGGGTTCCCACTTGGAAAATCGGGGCTGGCAGGGATGTTAATATGGTCGTAACATCCACATCTCAATGCCCCACCGATCTTGCCTTCGGTATATAATTCGGCGGTATTGAGTTCATCCGAATTTCTATAAGCCGTACCGTGATGACCATTGCCGCTCGAATCGATGACAGTCGAGTTCGGCGCGTTGTCGTTCATTTTGTAATGAGCAACCAGATAATTTCCCAATGGCTGACCTGATAGGGATCGATTTGTAAATCCGAAAAACACGCAAAGAAACAAAACAACAATAATTCTATTTTTATTCATAGGTATTATATTATCATCA
>CAZVXD010000213.1:0-1748 GCA_964631335.1 uncultured bacterium | reverse complement strand
CTATTATAGCCGGAAATATTCCTCCTTTCGTCATTCCCGCTTTCGGAGGTTGAGTTAGGAAAGAAAAGGAAATTAACTTTCCGCCTTTCGCGAAAATCAGAATAATAAACAAAAATAAAAATAATACGCTGATGAATATCGTCAGCCTGAGTAAATTGATACCTAAAAATTCTTTAGCTTTCCTAACACCCATTTTTACTCTTCTTACGCATAACCCATTCCGTTAATAAGTTCGAAATAAAAGTTATCACAAAAAGAACTATCGCTATACCGAATAAGGCATAAAAATGCGAACTCCCCATCGTCGTTTCTCCCATTTCAGCGGCTATAGCGGAAGTCATAGGTCTAACCGGTTTAAATATCGAACGAGGCATAGCTGTCGCGCCGCCGGCTACCATCAAAACAACCATTGTTTCTCCGATAGCTCTCCCGAAGCCCAAAACGATCGAAGAAATCACCCCCGATTTAGCGGCCGGTAATATTACTCTTATTATCGTCTCCCATTTGTTTGCTCCAAGCGCGTAGGACGCTTCTCTTAAATGGTTGGGTACTGAATTTATCGCGTCTTCGGAAATACTTGAAATTATCGGAACTACCATTAATCCAAGAATTATTGAAGCGTTTAAAGCATTTAATCCGACCGGTAAACCAAAAACTCTGCTTAAAAAAGGTCCTAAAAACGCCATTCCGAATAAACCGTAAATCACGGAAGGAACTCCCGCGAGAAGCTCCACTATCGGCTTTAAGATTTCTTTCCCTTTTGGATGCGCGAGCTCGGAAATATAAATCGCGGAACCGACACCCAGAGGAACCGAAATTACCAAAGCTCCACCTGTCACCAATATCGAACTTAAAACTAAAGGCAAAATCCCGAATTCCGGAGGATAATGCGTAGGATGCCAGGATTTACCAAACAAGAACTTAAAAAATCCTACTTCGGCGAATACAGGATATCCTTCTTTGAATATACTAAAAATTATACCAAAAAGGAAAACAACCGAGCACAGGGCTGCAGCTTCCGTTAAATATTTAAAAAGTCTATCTTTCATCTTCTTTCAAAATTTTCTAGAGTTGGGGTTATTGCAACCCCAACTCCATTTTTTACTACGGCACCACACCAAGATTTATTCAATACTCAATTACTTAACCGGAACGTATCCAACTTCTCTCGCTATTTCCTGTCCCTGAGGAGAAAACACAAAATCTATAAAAGTTTTTATTATACCTGTGGGTTCTCCGTTCGTATACATAAAAAGAGGTCTTGCCAACTTATATTTACCTTCTTTAACAGTCTCTTCAGTAGCCCCTACCCCATCTACCTTAAGGGCTTTAACTTCTTTTGAAAGATAACCAAGACCTATGTAACCGATTGAATTAGGAGTTATCGAAATAGTAGTTGAAACAGCCTTATTTGAAGCCAACATCAACGCTCCGTCAATAACCTTAGCGCCTTCTAGTACCAATTCTTTGAAAACTTCAAAAGTGCCGGATGAATAATCTCTGGATATTACTACAATAGCCTTATTGGGACCGCCAAGATCTTTCCAGTTCTCAATTTCTCCGGTATAAATTTTCTTAAGATCTTCGATACCAATAGAATCAACCGGATTATCGGGATGAACGACTACGGCAATGCCGTCTCTCGCGACAACATTAGCGTAAGGATCTATACCTTTTTCTCTGGCGAGTTTAATCTCTTTTGTTTTTATAGGTCTCGAAGCATCCGCGATGTCCGCCCTTCCGTCTAT
>CAZVXD010000212.1:0-1751 GCA_964631335.1 uncultured bacterium | reverse complement strand
TTTTGGAAAAATAAGAAAAATACCTGCTTAAGTCAAGGGATCTTTATAAATAACAAAGTCGTTCGACGAGCTTTGTCGGTTAGTGCGTTAGTGGGTTGGCGCGTTGGTGGGTAACAACAAAAAATCCTTTGTATTCTCTGTGTCTATGCGGTTATTTAACCACTTGACAAAATCGAATTCTGTATTACTTATATTATAAGTAATAAATGTAATACAAATAAGATAAAAAGAGGTGAGAATGGTTAATGCAAGAGTATCAAAAGAAATAGAAGAAAGGTTAGAGGAGTTAGCTCGCTTAACTCACCGCTCTAAGAGTTTTTACGTCAGGGAAGCATTAAAAGCCTATATGGAAGATCTTGAAGATTATTATATATCGTTAGAGAGATTGGCAGATAAGAGTTCCAAAAGGTATACTTTAAAAGAAGTCGAAAAGAAACTTGGCTTATAAAATTTTATTCCTTGAGCAGGCGCTAAAGGAACTTTCTTCTTTTGATAAGAAAACAATAGAAAGAATACTTTATAAAGTTAGCACTCATCTTATAAAATCCCCAGCGAAATTAGGGAAACAACTAAAAGGTGATTATGCTGGATTTTTCAAATATAGAATTGGAGACTGGAGAGTAGTATATCATTTAGATGAAGAAAGTAGTACTATTACGATTACCAAAATAGGGCACCGAAGAGACGTATACAAAAAATAAAATTAAATCCTCGGTTTACTCCGTGTCTTTTTGACTAAACTCCGCTTACGGCTGACTGCTGAAAAACGATTCGTGTTATTCGTGTAAATTATAGTTTCGTGTTTAAGTTTTAGTGTTTCGAGTTAAAACAAACAAAAAATCTTGTGGGTTTATATAATCTACGTAATAATAATCTTTTCTACTTTCTCTATAAATTTCGCAGCCTGGTTTAACCATCTTTCTACATCTTTTCTTTTGAATTCAGAAAATTCTTCATAATCACTTTTTTGTCTAAACTCAAACATTCTGTTGTAAAATTTACCCAGTTCTTTGCTAACCAATCCCTCTTTTACAAACTCTTTATTGAATATCGAGAGGACTCCACTATGCTTGGAAGAACTTAAGTCTTTAATTAGAAGAAGCGCGCTCACTTCGTAAAAAACAGCATAATATATACGGTTTACTGTAGAGAAAAGACTCCCCTTATTGAAAAGTATTTTCGCGTCTTTTAGGGTTTCTTTAGCCCTATCTCTTCTGTAATCGATTAATTCTTTCTTTATATCTTCATTCCTTCTTTTTTTACTTCTAAAGTTAAAGGAATTTGTATTTTAGAAAGCTCTTTCCATTCTTTTTTAGTATGAACAATAACTCCAAAAACAATATCGTACTCCAAACCGATTTCATAAGCGATATCGTATATTTCTTCTTCGATAGAGGTGTTAACCGTATTCTTTAATAAAACAAGTATATCGACATCAGATGATTCCAAACTCTCTCCTCTAGCAACTGAACCAAATAGAAATAATTCTATTTCCTTGCCGAATCTTTCTCTTAAAGATTTCTTAAGCCTCTCAATGGCAACACCTATCTTACCATTCGATTCCATAATCAACTTCTCCTTTGTTATTACAGTTATGGTAATATATTTTATTGTTTATGTCAACACCAAAACTTTCTTTGTAATATCAAAAATAACAAAAAAATCTTGCGGTAATCCGCGGCTATTATATTTCGTGAATGCGTAAATGCGTTAGTAGGTACAAGGTACTGGATCCTAGGTCCTGGTATAAA
>CAZVXD010000211.1:0-1756 GCA_964631335.1 uncultured bacterium | reverse complement strand
TTGTTTTCCTCTTCCGAAATTGTACGTTCAATCAATTTTTCAGGCCTTTCCAATATTAAAGAGAAAGAGTTGCGTTCGGTAATGCTCTTGAAACCTCCCGGTTTTTTTTCAAAAAGCAAATTTGACGAAAGGATTTTAGAAGGAGACGTTGACGCGATAAGATCGGTCTATATTAAAAATGGTTATCTTTCGCCCGATATTACATATAAGTATCAAGCTGATTCTTCCGGTTCAGTTGATATAGATATTTTTATAGAAGAAAACGCGCGCACATTTGTAAAAAATATTGAATTCAGAGGTAATACTTCTTTCGATAAAAAATACTTAAGTAAAATTATCGAAACGAAGAGAGGAAAACCGTTTAACCCCTTCCTTCTCGAGAAAGATTATTCTGCCATTATATACAACTATGACAGAAATGGTTATCATGATATTGCGGTAACCTCTGAGATAGATATTCCGGAGGAGGAAGCCAAGATTATTTATAACATAAAAGAAGGAAACAAGATATTTATTTCAGACGTTAATATTGAAGGCGCACGCGCTACCAGAGAAGATAGACTTAAAACAGCTATCGGATTGAGAAAAGGATCTCTTTTAACGAACGATAAACTATACAATTCTAAAAGGCGATTAAATGACCTTGATGTATTTTCGCGCATCAGAATTGTCGAAACAGATTCTTTAATACACCGTAATCTGCTTTATAAGCTGGGACATAAAGAACCCCTTGCTATCAGATTACGTGTCGGGTATTCTACGCTTAACAGAGCAAAGTTAACTTTCATGCTATCGCACAAAAATCTTTTTAATTCTTTAAGAAGTATAGGATTATTGGGCAAGATCGGTTTAAGAGAGTTAGGCTTAGAGGCGAATTACAGAGACCCGATAACATTTGGGAAATGGTTGAGCAACGGCTGGGGGGTAAATTCTGAATATAGAAGAGAGATTGGCTATGATATTGTGAAATTCGGAGCTTACTCGATGCTTATACCCAACCCCTTCTATTTACGTTATGACCTTGAAAGGGTACGTCTTTATAATGTCGAGATAAGTGATTTAGAGGAAGATGCCCTTGATTGGCTGCAACGGATATCGGTTTCTTTAATGATAGACAAACGAGATGATCCGGTCAAAGTTCATAATGGATATTATCTATTTAACAGTATTGAATTTGAAGATATTATTTTTAGTGCGTCGGGTAGTTTTATAAAGAATGATTTTAGATTCAGCAAATTCGTCGGAATCGGCAATTCCACTTTTGCCTTCAGAGCCAACGCGGGCTTTATTCTACCGTTTAACAGAGATATTCCTGTTCCTATATATAATAGATTTTTCATGGGTGGGGGCTCTACGATCAGAGGATACGCCGAAAATAGGGCAGGACCCCAGGATGTCAACGGCAATCCTCTCGGCGGAGAAAGATATTTTTTAACATCTTGCGAATTACGAATTCCTCTTTTTTCTAAATTTTACGGTACAGTATTTTCCGATATAGGCTCGCTCTCGGAAGATTTCGAAAGCAACCAGCTCCATATTTTAGGCTCGACGGGAGTGGGAATTAGATTTTACACACCAATCGGACCTTTGCGACTGGATTACGCTCTAAACTTCGAAGGACAAACTTTATGGCATTTCGCGATCGGGGAGGCTTTTTAACCCTGTTTGAGAGGGGAAAGATGAAAGATAAAATTACCGAAAAACACCTTAAAATCGCGATATTTTTAACCTCTTTTTATTTTATTGTCGAAGTTAT
>CAZVXD010000210.1:0-1792 GCA_964631335.1 uncultured bacterium | reverse complement strand
ACTGGAGTACATGGCCGTCACGAAATCACCCGGCAGGAGACGGGGAAGCGAGTAACTCAAGTAGACCATGGCCAGAGCGGCTAAGCCGAAACTAATGACCAGGCCGAGTCGCCTTGACATGGAGTGCTTTAGAGAAGAAACCATATTAATTCTTTATTTGTACATAGATTCTAAGTTTTTGGTTCACGCCTGCCCTTCCCGATGATATCGGGGCAGGCTGACTTCAACGGTTCAATGGCTGTTCTCTTAACCCTGAACCCTGAACGGTGAACCTGACAACCCGGGTAGTGATATTTATTTAACTAACGACATCTTATTCTGTGCAATTGGGATGCCCAGAGAGATTCCGCCCTGTGTATAGTACCACCTGATACCCTTCTTTGGATTATAGGCAGCCATGGACGCGGGGTAGTAGAGTGAAATGGCCGGGACTTCATCGGCATAGATCTCCTGGATCTTACAGACAATGGCCTTTCGCCTGGAAAGATCCATCTCAGCGACCTGGGCCTTAAGCAGCGCGAGAAGCTCCTCGTTGGCCCCAAACCTGGCTGAATTAACCGAACCGGTAACCTTGGGCAAAATCATCCGGTTGAGGATCCTGGCGTCGCCTAACAGAGCACCATGCCCCGATATGGCCAGATCAAAATCCCACTTCTTGACACGACCGTCCGTGGTGGCCTGCTCCATATTTACCATATCAACATGGATTCCTATGGCCTCTAATTGGCGCTTGATCACCTCACCGTCCCGGTCGACAATGGATTCGCCGGCCACGGTTATGTTTGAAGCCAAAATCTCTATTTTTAGCGGCTGGCCGTCTTTGGTATAGAAACCATCAGTGCCCTTTGCGTACCCCATGGACTCCAAAATCTGGCGTGCCTTTGCCGGATCAGGCCTGTATGTTGGGGTATTGGGGTTGTAGAACTCATGATCCGGTGACAGAAGGCCGAAGGAGGCCGGTGAGCCAAGACCACGATGTGCCTTGTCAATGATCTCCTGCTGGTTGATTGCGTGGGCCAGTGCCTTACGAAAGCGTTTATCATTGAAGGGTGATTTTTTATGGTTGATCATCAGCTTTTTGTTCCATCCTCTTGCGTTCACCAGTATGACCATCCCCATTTTTTTGAGAGGCTTTGCCATGTCGGGTATGATGTTGGCCAGATCGGCCTTGCCAGTGGACAGGGTCATGAGCGGCTTGCCCGCCTTGATGTAAATCAGGCGATTTGCCTTTGGTTTGCCCTGGTAGTAGTCTTCAAATGCCTCGTAAAGGTATGTCCCCTTGGCCTTATTGAAATCTATAAATTTATAGGGGCCACACCCGATAAATGCCTTTGGATTATTGTATTTCCTCGGATCGGTTACGTTTTGCCAGATATGCTTAGGGAGAATAGGCATAACCCCGCCTATATAGGCCAGAAAGGGGGCGTATGGTCTGATCAACTTGACTACTACCTTTCCTTTTCCCCTTGCCTCAGCTCCGGCCACATCGCCCATGGGCACCCAGGTATAAGGGTGTTTTCTGAAGTAATCAATGGTGAAGACCACATCCTCCGAGCTGAACGGCTTGCCATCATGCCACTTGACCCCTTCCCGGAGTTCGAAGGTAAAGCTCAGGGACCCTGGATCATAGGCCCATTTGCTGGCCAGGGCCGGGATGTAACCTCTATCATCTTTCCAGATCAGGGTGTCAAAGGCCCAGCTCATGCGGACATAACCCGGACCTCGCGGATAATGTCTATATGGATTGGGATAGCCCCAGTCGCCCTTACTGTCCGCGATACGGATTTCTTTG
>CAZVXD010000209.1:0-1802 GCA_964631335.1 uncultured bacterium | reverse complement strand
TATTTTCTCCGTAGATACTATATTGAAAAAGCACAAGAACCACCGATTCATTATCCAGAAAAATACCGGAACTAAAAGTCAGTGAATTTTCCAGATAATTTATAGTGTAATCTTTTTCTACTCCCTTTTCTAAAAGCTCACCATTAAGCCATACCTGTTCCGAACCTCTGATTATTGAAATTCCGGTTACCCCTTCTTCGGGACTGATTTTGTAAGGGCCCTGCTTGTCTTCAACCGCCCTGAAAGTATTTCTTCCGTATTTAGCCCTGGAAACACCCCCAACACCCGATAATTCTTTCCAACCAAAAGACAATCCCAACAACCTTTTATCGACTTCTTCTTCCACGGTCACAATATCACCCATTCGAAAGGAAACATTATCGGAAACGGCTTCAACGTATATTTCATCTATCTCCTGTAAATTTTGAGAAACTACATCTCCTCTGGGAGCGTTTTCATCTGAAAGCACCCCCGAAACATCGAATTGTCCCGCTCTGCCCCCTATTTTCATCCATAAACTCTGACTTATATCCGAGCCTCCCGATCTTACATCGACAAACAAACCTTTATTACCCTGTATAACCAACTCTTCCCTCTCCGGTTCAGGTATGTCTTCCACAATTTCCATAGATATTATCCCTGAAGTATCTCGTGCCCACCTGAAATAACTTTCATTCACCGCGAAATCAAAATGAGAAAACCTGAATTTTAGTGACTTTTCGCACCTGGTTTTGAGTATTAAACTACCCTTTTGATAATCTATCAGATAAGCTGAATCACGCGACAGCAACTCCTCTCCGCACCACAGGCTATCCGACTTTTCAATAATAAAAGAATACCCAATATTTATTTCCGATGTATCAGCCGGATCGATGTTTAAAACTTCTGTCGAAATGGAAAACAATAATAGTAACAAGTTAAAAAACTATCCTATCAATGAAGTGATTTATAAATAACATCAGCCAATTTTTCACCAATCCCGGAAACTCTGCCGATTTCTTCTTTTGACGCCGACATTATTCTATCTTTTGAACCAAAATGCTGGATTAAAGCGATTTTTCTTTTATAACCTATTCCTTCTATTTCATCCAATTCTGAAAGAGAAAGCCTTTTCCTTCTTAGTTTTTTATGATAATTAAGAGCAAAATCGTGAGCTTCGTCGCGTATTCTCATCAATAACTTTAAAGCCTGAGAATTTAAAGGCAATGAAATAATTTCTCCTCCGGGTAAATGTATTTCTTCGGCTCTTTTCGCCAGAGAAATAACCGGAACTTTTAAAGACGTTATTTTCCGCATAGCCTTAAGTGCGGAATTTAATTGGGTTTTTCCGCCGTCTATTAAAATCAAATCCGGTATTTCTTCTTCGACTATCAACCTTCTAATTCTTCTGCTCACGATTTCTCCTATCATAGCGGGGTCATTTATACCAATAACACTTTTTATTTTAAAACGTCTGTATTTATCCTTAACCGGAAATCCGTTTATAAAAACCACGCACGAGCCGACCGAATCCGTCCCGCCTATATTCGAGATATCAAAACCTTCTATTCGCACAGGTGTCTTATCCAGGGATAAAACATTTTTAAGTTCGACAAGTGAATATTTTAGACCTTTAGCCGGATGTAAAAACTCTCTCCCTAGTTCAAGTTTTGCGTTTTTGGACGCCATTTCTTCCAATCTTTTTAAATCACCTTTTTCCGGTATTTTAATTTTAGAGGATAATAGACGCTCTAATAAATTCTTATCCTTTATCCTGTAAGGTACTATAATCTCTTCCGGGATATAAGAGATTTTAAGATATT
>CAZVXD010000208.1:0-1810 GCA_964631335.1 uncultured bacterium | reverse complement strand
AGATCCTCCAATATATTCTTAAAATTTTTTAAATTACTATAAGACTCTTCTTCTAATTTCCTAATAGGCATTTTTTCTCTATATTCATAATTTTCATCTTCTAAAATTTTATAAAAATTGCATTGATTATATTTTGATACTAATGTTAAATTTCTATTTGAATCCTCAATTAAGAATGTATTTTTAAGTCTGGAAATTTCACTTAGTAACTCCCTTTTTATTTCAGTATCTTCAATAGTTTTATAAAGGTCTTCTAAATTATTAAGCTCATCAAAGCTTGATATATAAATTTTTTCATTTATAAGCTTGATAATGTAATTTACAATAATTTCTTTAAAATCTACTTGTTGCTTAAAATATTCAATTATCTCTTTAAATAAATCAGTATTATCATAAATATTTATGAACACTTCCGCTATTTCCGGAATCAGCATAAAACCTTCGTTTATAAGTAAATTATTTAAATATGCATTGTCTGTATATGTTGCATTTCTATAGCCACTTTTAGAAAGCAATACTTTCTTAACTAAGAAATTACTTTTCTCTGTAATCCTATCCCTTATATTCTTTTTAATTTGCTCAGTTAAACTGAAATAATCTATATTATTCAGATACTTAATTAATGGAAAATCATTTGAATTGTAAAATATATTTTTCAACAACAATTCACTGAGAAAAACATTACATTTATTTACTTTTGGTAAAATTGCTATGGAAAATCCTATTAAATATGGATCGATATTGTCTTCACTTAAATTTTTATCTAAAATTTCACTAATATTATTTTTAAATTTTCCACTTTCGCTAAACTTTTTGAAAAGTGCGAGAACAAAGAATATTTTATGAGAATTATAGAGATCCTTATAAAAGTTTGCTAAATCCCTTTTATTTTCATCTAATAAATCTATCAACTCAGAAAAAACATAGTTTAATCTCTTAGGATAAAACCAATTATTCTTAATTAGATACCCAATTATTAATAATAATTTTTCTACAATTTTATGTTTTATATTTGAATTTTTTGATATCAAGTACAAAATTGAAGGTATCTGTTCATTTATTTTTAAAATTGCATCTTTGCAATCGGTGGACATTTTTGAAAGTTCAATTGCATCATAAAAATCATTTATTTGATCCTCACTAAAATGCTTAATATATTTGAATTCTTCAAACAGTCCATATTTTAGGCTATCTATTTTATCTATTATTACTTCGGTTTTTTCTGTTTTAAGAATTTTATATTTTTTATCCTCAGATTCAGATAAATT
This sequence comes from uncultured bacterium, assembly GCA_964631335.1. GTDB lineage: Bacteria > Hydrothermota > UBA3072 > UBA3072 > UBA3072 > JAFGHJ01. The sequence continues at coordinate 542 of CAZVXD010000208.1, read as the reverse complement.
CAATCCTAAGTCTGATAACAATTCGATAACCTTTTTTAAACCTTTTTTTGCTTCCTCTAGGCTAGAAAAAAATAATATGAAATCATCAACATATCTAAAATAATTATTTGTAAATTTTGAAACCTCAAGATCAAAATCATTAAGATATAAATTCGCAAGAATTCGTGAATGAGCAGGTCCTTGTGGTAAACCTTTAGATTTGTCTATCCCTGATTCATAGCTTTCAATTAAATTCTTAACAACACCAAATATTTTTCCATTATCTATATAGGGCCTTACCTTTTCTATTAGTATTGAATGATTTATCATGTCATAATATTTTTCAATATCACAACATATATAGTATTTATTTTTACTGTCATACAGACTTTTTAAAACTTCCCCTCTAAACTTCGGGTAATATTCTCGCCAATCAAGAAAAATATTCTCAGAATCATTGTTTTCAAAATTCACTCTATACCCATAGGAAGAATCTTGAAAATCTTTTTCAATGAATGGGGAAATCACATTAAAGATTGATTGTATTAATACCAAATCATAAA
>CAZVXD010000207.1:0-1818 GCA_964631335.1 uncultured bacterium | reverse complement strand
GAGACTGTGCCAAAACCCCCCACATATCGCACCTCCATTTTTTCGAAAAAAAACAGATTAAAAGGCTTGCAATATCTATATAAAAGCTTATTTTTAAAGAAAAAACGGGGGTATTATGGGTAGATATATAGAAGGTAAATCGAGGCATCAATTGGAGTTATTTCCCGCGAGATTGGATGAATGGATAGAGGAAGACCATCCGGCGAGGGTAATAGATAGATTTGCGGATAATATCGATATGGATTCTTTAGGATTAAAGGAAAATAATGATGAGGTGGGTCGCCCAAGATATTCACCGTTTGCGTTAATAAAGGCTTTAATTTATTGTTATTCGATAGGTATCAGGTCGAGCCGAAAGATAGAACGGTTAATCGGAGAGAATATGGCTGTTCACTGGCTTACGAGAGGTCTTAGACCCGATTACAGGACAATAGCCCGTTTCAGGAGCGATAACGCCGAAGCTTTAAAGGAGCTTTTAACCGAGACTATAAAATTGTATATAGACTTAGATTTATATAATGAAGATTTAAAGGATACGATTTTTATAGACGGAACAAAAATATATTCTGATTCTAATGGAGATAGAATAATCGACCCTGAAAAACTTTCAAGGAAAGTGGAACAGATATTAAAAGAAGCTGAGATTATAGATGATAGAGAAGACAGGATATATGGAAAAGATAACAGCGGAGGGAAAGTAACTCCGGAGAAAATGAAAAAATTGGAAGAGTTGCTTAAAAAAGCGAAGGAAAAAGTTGAAAAGAGATTAGAAAAAGAAGAAAATTCCGATAAAGAACTAAAAGCGAAAATAGAGAAGTTAGAGAAGGATATAAATTCTTATCAAGATTTATATAAAGAAAAAAGAGATAAGAAAAACAGAGTAAATTTAACCGATCCTGATGCGAGATTAATGAAACATCGTTTGCATGGTAAACATGCTTCTTATAACGCACAACTTTCTGTGGATGGAAACAGATTTATAATGGGCTCGGATGTGATAAACGAAGAGAACGATTATCATCAGTTAACGAGGATGGTAAAAGAGAGTATCTCCAACCTTGAAGGGAAAAGAAAAATAAAGAAATGTGTAGCGGATAAAGGTTATTACGACGCCAATGAAATGAAAGAAGTAATGAAAATGGGTATAGACCCTGTAGTAAAGAAACAACATCAGGGGAAAAGGAATAATAAATATTTTGGCAGAGAAGATTTCGTTTATGATAAAAAGAAAGATGTAGTGGTTTGTCCGGCTGGAGAAGAACTGACTTTAATGGGTATTTATAAAGATAAAGGTAAGAAATATAGCAGGTACAGGTGTAGTGAACCGATATGCAAGTCATGTTCTCTAAATCATAGATGTATCCGTGGAAAGAAAAGAAAATCGGCTAAAACGTACACAATTTTAAATGATAAAGAATATCTGGGAAAACACGAAGAAATAATGAATAATGAGGAAAATAAGGAGATATATAGGAAACGAAAGGAAATAGTGGAACCTGTTATCGGTACAGTAAAAAGAGGTTTGAATTTCACCCGATTTTCATTAAGGGGCATAGAAAAAGTTCGAGGTGAGTTCACGGGTTTAGTTTCAACGGTTTATAACATAAGAAAATTGATAAATTTAGCCGGATTTGAAGAATTAATGAAGAAAATGGAATATAATTCAGCATAAATAGAGAAAAGCAATCGGAAAAACCTGCTATGACCGAAAATATTCATAAAGAAATTAAATTTGAAAGCAATTTAGGTTTTGGCACAGTCTCAGCCAAAGGCAAAAAGCTATTTTGCTATCATTGACAAGTATCTCCTTTTCCATAT
>CAZVXD010000206.1:0-1858 GCA_964631335.1 uncultured bacterium | reverse complement strand
AAATTTTCTCTTCCGGGGTATCGGCGAACTTAAGCCGCCCTTCTATCTTATGATATATTTGAGGTAAATTCGCTGGCATAATCTACTAATTAACCAATAAACAAATATACTAATTTAAAACCCGTTAACAGGTCTAATCCAAACAGCCATATCGGCTTCGCTTTTCAAATAAATATCCTGTAAAATAAGCTGCCCATGCAATAGTTCTATTTCCTTTTCGGCCGAAAATTCACCGGTCCTGGTATCATAGTATTTCATAAAATATAAGGAATAGGCTGTTTCGGGAATATTGAGCACAAGGTCTTTTTTTTCTTCTTCGTTGGGATTTCTCAACCAGAGGAATATCTCTTCTCCTGACTTAAGCCCCATAATTTCCATATCTCCGTCCACACTCTTAACAGAAATTTCTTCGATAATCTCATCTTCATTTTTAACCATTAAGGATACGAAATCGGCCGCCGATTTAAAATGGAAATAGTGCCCTTTATAATAATGCCATTCCCACCACCAGCTAAGAGGTAAAACCGGCGTAGGAGAAAACATCCCTCGCCACAAACCATTGTGTATTTCGAGTTCATAAACTCCGCCCGGAAAATCCTTACCGGGTCCTTTCCAACCCGCGGCGAATTCGCCTATAATACTAGGTTTATCGAATTCCTTGAGATATCTTTGTATACTTTTTTTAATCTCTTTAAGATTACCATGAGGCCCGTACAAATGCTGCCCGGAAAAATCGATGTTTTCAATTTTCCACAAATCCGGCATTTCCCGATGACTTGTACTGGTCGAAACAAGGTGTTTATAGGGGTCAATTCTCTTCAAGTAGCTTGCCATTTCTTTATGCCAGCTCACAATTATAGCCTCGGAAATATCCTGTTCTCCCATAACGTTATCGATTTCATTCCACAATTCCCAGCAGGCAAGGTTAGTAGAATATCCCCACCTGGCGACAAGATAACGCAGTTTATTCTTGTAAATTTTTTTTGCTTCAGCACTGGTAAAAAAATCGATGGGATTTTCACAGGGACCTCCATTCACCGCATTATATGGATTCGTTCTCCATTCAGCATTGGATCCCCAGCTATTTATCTCTGATTTAAATATTCCATGATAATCGAGTGTCAACATCAGATAAAGACCTTTTTCTCTGCACATAAGAAGAATTTCATCCAATCTTTCCGCGGTTTTTTTATAATATTTGCCAAGACCCGGAGCATCGAGAACATCTTCTTCTCTCCCCGCTTCTATCTCGGCGCTCCCGAGATATAACAAATCTTTAAGGTTTTCCGAAAATTCGATCCTGAGATAGTTCGTACCTTCGGGAAGATTATTTATATAAACAACGTACATTCGACGCCAATCTTCAGTAACGTCCCAACTCTCCCCAAATTCTATATCGATGGTGGTGTAATCGTAATTATCAGGAGAAGAATAACATTTTAAATTGTCCTTAGATAGACTTCCTTCGTAAAAAACCTTTAATTTGAATCTTCTGATATCCTCGAGTTTGTAAACAATCGCTTGCTTCTCATTGGATTCTATCGCAACTCGGGTTGTATCGTCCTCAGTATAAGGGAATTCCCCAAACTCTATTTTCAAACCCTGCGTGCGTGAAAAAACCTTATCCCAGTTCTCGAATTCATCTATAATCGTACCCTCATAATTCAAGACAATTCTTGTCCATTCCAGGGGAAGATTCCAGGGACACATCCAGGTCCGGAAGAAATCGGCATTGTTTGCTCCCAGAGCTCCAAGATAATCTTCATAGGGATGCTTCCACTCGGATTGCATTTCCCAACCGATATTTAAACCGACACCCCGAAAACGCTTACCCGAATCAAAAACAAAGGTGTAAAAA
>CAZVXD010000205.1:0-1876 GCA_964631335.1 uncultured bacterium | reverse complement strand
TGCTGTCCCATTTGCGCTTTTATTTATATTGATAGCTCCAAGGGGCATTATTCGCGTTGCCCTCGTTGTGATTCTCTTAATGAGAAAAAAGACGCTGACATCCAAAATAAAACAGCAAGTGAATAATGTGGTGAGATTAATTCTCTTGAAGTTCTTCCCAAATAATAACTATTCTGTCTTTATTTTTCTGCCTTAAATCTTTTACCCAATCAATAAAAAATTTCTGTTTTTTCTCCTTAAGCAATAAAGTCGTAATACTCTCTTTTTTATCCTGGAAATTTTCCTTATTAGGCTCTTTTACATCTATAGTTTTGAAGACAAGAATATCCCCAGAAGAAATGTTCGCTTTCGTCCACTTATCTTGAATCGATAAAAAAGCGGTTTGCACAATTTCGGGAGCATATCCGATGCCTTCGATAAAACCCTGACGAGTAAAATACCCCGATTCCTTAATTCCCACCGGATAATTTTCAGCAATATCTTCTGCAGTTTCACCTTTTTGCAATTCGGATAAAATTTCTTCGGCTTTTTTATTTGCCAAATCTTCGGCGTTTTTGTCTTCAACTATATGCCGTATTTTGTCGGCAATATCTTCGTATTGCGGCTGTACTGCAAAAGGTCTAAGTATTACGTATCCTTTTTCAATCCTTAAAGGCTCGCTAACTTCATTAGGTTTAATGGAAAAAGTCGCACGGTTAACCGCAAGATTTAAGTCGAATTCTTCGAGCAGCTCGTCTTTTGAAAAATATCCGGTAACCCCGTAAAACAATCCTTCTTTTTCCGCAAACAACTTCCAATCGTTTGCATCCAATAATTTAAGAGAAATATTAAAAGCTTTATCTTCAAGTATTTTTTCTATTTGTTCGTCTGCGTTTATTTCGCCTTCATCTGCTTGTTCTTTATTAACAAGAATATATTCGATTTTTCTCCACGGACCTTCTTTAAAACTTTCCTTGTTCTGCTCATAATATTCTATAAGTTCATCTTCGTTTGCTTCGATATTTTTCTTCAAATCTTCAGGATCGAGCGAAATATATTCAATTTTTGCTTCGGCATCCGAAGCAAGAAAATAGTCATACGCTTCGTCCTCTGAAACTTCTACGGAAGCGGTAATTTCACTTCTTAATTTCTCAACCATAATTTGCGTTCTGATATTTTCTTCCAGTAAATTTATTCTTTCGGGTTCTCTATTGCTAAATAAAAGGAATGTTTTACTGTCGAATTGTCCTTTCTCGTCCTTAAAATATTCTCTGATTTTTGAGACTACTTCGTCATCGCTTATATTAATCTTCCTCTTTTTAGCCTCTTCGGTAAGAAGACAGCGTTCTATTAATCCCTCCAATACCTGGTTCTTAATCCGTTTTTCGACATCATCGGAATAAAATTTACCCAAAAGGGATATGTATTCCTGCAACTCGATTTGGTATTCTCCCCAAGTGATTGGAGTTCTGCCCACCTTGGCTATTACATGGGGAACAGCGTTTCTGTTGGATACCCTTGACCAACCATACAAGAATACAAAAGCGGGAATAATAAGTATTAATGTCCCTATTAAAATACCTCGCGTCTTTTTTCTTAAATATTTTAAAAGCATGGGTATATGATTACACAGATTTTTAGTTTAATAATCGAAAGATTATATATTAATTAAACTTTCTTTTCAAAATTTACCCCGCTAGAAATTATAGTACAAGCGAAAACAAAATATAAATAAGTTCCGAAAAAATATAGAATGCACATAAGCATTATCAGTAATTTACACTCTGACGTATCCTCGGAGCTATTTCTAACGGGGCGAGTTTCTGCTATAATCCCGAAGACAACAGATAAGCAGTTCGTAGTTCGGCAGGTATTTTTTATCTGCAATCTGCCAAAC
>CAZVXD010000204.1:0-1898 GCA_964631335.1 uncultured bacterium | reverse complement strand
TTCAAGAAATTCGTAATTTATTTTTCTTTTTGTTTCGGTTTCATAGAATTCCATTTTATTTTTTAAGGACACTAAATTTAAAGAGGTATTGCTCGTTATCTGTGCTTCCTGGTCGAGTTTAACGTGATGTGAACCGGCTGTTGGATATATTCTTATTTGAGGTAATGGAGTGTAAAATTCCCATGAAAAATCTTCCGCCAGCGTATTTCCCGCTATATCCTGGATTCCCTTTTTGACTGTTACATTATAATGTGTAGCCATGGGGAGGCTGTGTTCGGGTTCGAATACAACACCCGAGGTCCCGAGAATCCTGAATTTTCCACCGATAGGAGGTTCGAGACTGAAATGACTTAAAATGGAATCCCTTCTTTCGTCGCTTAGAGAAGTAAGGGGTATTATGGGATTATTGAAGTTTATTCTTATCTGGACCTGTCCGCGAGATTCGCCGGTGGGACCGTAATTTGTTATTTTGAAATCCTTTGATAAAGAGGTTGCCGGTTGGATACTGTCGGAGCGAAGACCTTCATAAGTTTGCTGGTATCGGTCGTCTTTTTTTTGCTCTTTATTTTTTATCAATATTGGGTACAGAAATAGCGCGATTAAAATCAAACCGAGTATAGAAACCGCCGGAATCCATACTTTTTTTTGTTTAATTTTTTCCGAAATCTTTTTTTTATCTATTTTTGTTTTTGAACTTTTTTTGGATTTTTTTGTCGATTTTTTAGAACTTTTTTTATCATTTTTTTTCATTTACAACCTCCTTAAAATTTATTACGATTATGAGTAATGGTATTGTTCTAAAGTCAAATATTTTTTAAGTTTTACGATATTTAATATATTGAAACCGAACTGTCATGTCAAGATTATTTTTTTGTCTGGTCGGGTGTCTTGACTTTCGTTTTAATCAATTTATACTCACCTATCACTAAAAAAAGGGGTATAGGTTTTGCATGAATGGGCTTTAGCTGAATCGGTTATTAATACCGTTTTAAAATATAAAAAAGAAAAGAATCTTGTAAAAGTCAATAAAGTTCTAGTGAAAATAGGTAAATTGCAGCAAATAGAACTCGATATATTTAATTCCGCTCTGGAAGATATTTCTAAAATGAAAAACATCGAAGGAAAATTTGTTGTAGAAGAAGATGATGTTTCTTTTAAGTGCAGAATTTGTGGTGGAAAATGGAGTTTTGAAGCGGGTGCTGGCAATTTAAATGAAGACCATTCCGAGTATGTTCATTTTGTCCCCGATGTAATAAGGGTTTATTCCAAATGTCCCCGGTGCGGCAGCCGGGATTTCGAAGTTTTAAAAGGCAGGGGTGTTTGGATCGAGTATATCGAAGGAGAAAGTAATTGAAGAGCGAGATGATAGTATTAGGTTTTAGGTATTAGATGTTAGTTTTGACTCGTGACTTGAGACTGATGACTCTTTCGTGGGCTTTGGGGTTTAAAAAAGGGGTAGAAAGTTATGGATCCGAGATTAAATGTAATAGATGAAAGATTATCCGGGGTTAAAAGGATTATTGCCGTTTCGGGGGGGAAAGGAGGTGTGGGGAAGAGTTCTGTATCTTCCATGTTGGCTTTAGTGTTAGCTGATAGGGGAGAACAGGTAGGTCTTCTGGATCTGGATTTCAGCGGTCCCGCCGACCATATAATCCTCGGAGTAGAAAATCTTTTTCCGGAAGAAGAAAAGGGTATTATTCCTCCCGAAGTTAACGGAATTAAATTCATGTCTATCGTTTATTTTATAGGAGATAATCCCCTGCCTTTTAGAGGCGAAGATTATTCTAACGCGATAGTAGAACTTCTGGCTATAACAAGATGGGGAGATCTGGATTATTTGATAATCGATATGCCTCCCGGAATTAACGATGTAGCTCTGGATGTAATAAAGCTAATAA
>CAZVXD010000203.1:0-1925 GCA_964631335.1 uncultured bacterium | reverse complement strand
CTCTTTTTTTAGAGAGAAATTATAAGATACCTCCTTTTAGAAAAGATTTTGATACGAGAAAATATGTAGAAGATTTTTTTAATTCTATCCCTGTAATACCGGAGGAGAAAAAATGAGAGAAGTTGAGCTTTTCTTTGGTCCGCAGCATCTGGGAATGGTTGGAAATTTCAGTATAACTTTGAATGTCGAAGGAGATAAAATTTTGAAAGCGACCGCTGACCCCGGCTTTTTGCACCGCGGTTTTGAAAAATTGATGGAATATAGAACATGGATGCAGAACTTTCCTCTTGTTTGTAGAATAAATGTTGTGGAACCGGATCATATGGAAATGGTTTACGCGATGGCTGTAGAAAAATTAGCCGGTATAGAAGTACCTGAACGGGCGGAATGGATAAGAAGCATATATCTCGAACTTGCCCGTGTTGGTTCGCACCTTTTTGGTTTGTGGGCATATTCCAATATGCTGGGCTTCGATACGGTTGCGCAGTGGGCAATGTATCATAGAGATCTTATTCTGGATCTTTTTGAGGAATTAACAGGCGGAAGAGTCTATCATATTTATATCTGGCCCGGTGGTGTGAGGCGTGATTTTCCTGAAGGTTTTACGGATAAAATAGTAAAAACTTTACATTCGGTAGGGAAGTGCGTTCCCGATTATAACAATACATTTTTCAAAAATCCGCTTTTTTATGAGAGGACACATGGTATAGGAAAAGTGTCGAGAGAAGAAGCGGAAAAGTGGGGTGGAGTCGGTCAAGTATTAAGAGCTACGGGAACCCCCTTCGATATAAGAAAAGTCGAACCCTATGCCGCTTATGATAAGGTTGATTTTAACATACCTACAAGAGAAGAAGGAGACGCGTATTCGAGAGTAATGGTGATTAGAGACGAAATGATAGAATCTGTACATTTGATTTTTAAGCTAATAGAAGGATTACCTAAGGGAGACGTTTATAACAAAGTTCCCAATCCTTTTAAGTGGAAGATAGGAGAAGGTGAATCTTATGTAAGAGTTGAATCTTCGAGGGGAGAGTTGGGGCTTTATCTTGTAAGTGACGGAGGTGATAAACCTTACAGAGCGCATTTCAGAACGCCTTCTTATTCGCATGGTTTGACTATATTGGAAAAAGTTTTAGAAGGAGCCAATATCTCGGATGTGGGAAATATTATGATTAGTATGTACGTTGTGGCTCCTGAAATAGATAGATAGAAAAATGAGTGTATTAAAATTAAACGAGGTTTAAAGAAATGGATAAAAAATCTTCGATTTTGAGTCCCTTAAAGGCATTAAAATATCTTTTTAAAAAACCCAAAACGTTAAGATATCCATTTGAACTTAAAGAACCCGCGGAACGATATAGAGGTTTACATCTTAATGATTGGGACCAGTGTACTGGTTGTGGTAATTGTGCTGATATTTGTCCAAACGAAGCCATCGTTATGAAAGAAATCCCGGAAATAGAGTCAAAAGACGGAGAAAGAAACGAGCGTCCGGAAATAGATTATGGAAGATGCTGTTTTTGCGGGTTATGTGTCGATATATGTCCTACGGGTTCCTTAAAACTTTCAAGGGATTATTTTCATATTCATTTTGATCCTAAGACCTTCAAGTTGTTGGCGAAAGATGAAAAAACAGACAAAGAACACTTTCTCCCCGCTGGAGAATATTCTATTTTTAAAGCGTCGCTCGCGCACAGAAAGGAAAAGTATGAAGGCTTTAGTTCTGATTTAGAGTATTCTCTGTTCGATACTGAAAGAGTACAGATGCAAGAACTTTCACCTGATGAAAGGAAAAACTCTTTTATTGAACAGGTTAAGGGATTTAGCGCGCAGGAGGCCATGAAGGAAGCGAGTCGATGTTTGGAGTGTAGGTTATGCGAGGAAGTGTGTCCTGCTGAAATGAATATTGTCGATTATGTTCGTAA
>CAZVXD010000202.1:0-1968 GCA_964631335.1 uncultured bacterium | reverse complement strand
TCACCGATTTTATAAGTTATCTTTTTATCACCTATAGCTGCCATACCCATCGGACCCGGGAACTGTCTGATTCCGCCAGCCATATAATCGTTTTTAAAGTCGCCCTCAAAATCGATTGTTATATGCAGCGGAGCGCCTGAAGGGCGCTTCATAGCTATTTCCTGCCATCTTTTTAGTCTCTTAGAGTATTCTTCCGGTGTTATACTGATACCAAAATCAGAACCCGCGAAATAAGTCTCAGCTATTTTATAATAACCTTTTGGTTTCTTAAAGGTCTTATCTATCTGGGAATTACCCCAATACAGGTTCTTACACGTCTCAATAGCGTACGGCTCAAGACAAAGACCTCCGCAGTGCAATTTCGTAACCTGTTCGATTCCGCTCGGAGTAAACATAGTACCTCTCCAGGTAAATGTCAGAACATGCCCTACTTTTTCCTCTAAAGTCATTTTTGAGAGTTGTTTACTTACAAACTTATCTCTTTCTTTTGACATTTCTATCTCCTCATTATTTTATTTTTATGATTCCCACTTACCACTATTATCCGGCCCAACCCAGAAATTATTTTCATACTTCCAACCATCGGTATTGATTTGCATTTCTTTTGTTTTCCAGCCAGCTTCGATACGTCTTGTTAAATCATCAAAACCTTTATTCCATGTAAGCCCATCAGGAACTGTAACATTCATACTTCCGGCTGCATTCGCGTAACGCAAACAGGATTCTACAGAATTATTAAAAACAAATGCAGAAAGAAATCCTGCAATCGCTGAATCACCGGAACCAAGAGCGCCTACGAATTTTTCTTCTTCATACACAGGGAACCAGAGTTCACGGTTGGCCCAGTTATCGATATCCGAACATCCTGCGGCCCCGAACTTCTCCAGTCTATCAGCACCGCCGGTTCTCACATATAAACCCCGGTTTCCGCATTTAACCAACGCAACTCCCGAACCCATCTCAATTAAATCTTTACCTATTTGAGAAATCTCTTCAACAGTCATATTATCAAGCACGGTTTCTTTTTCCTTTAGATTCGCTCTTTTTTCAAGAAATTTATCTTTATAAAGAAAATAGAAAATTTCCTCCGCACTCGGAACCATAATATCGGAAAGAGGAATCCAATTCTCCACTATAGCAAACCAATCAACATCATCACCGTAGCCATCTACGTCGGGAAGAGAAAGATCGAGAGCGATCGTTGTATTTAATTCTCTGGTCTTCTCAAGTATCTTTGTCAACTCCGCGCCTTTATTCGCGTAAATTTTCTTCATCCATGGCGGATACCCGAAAAGCATAAGTTTCGATCTTTCAACAATATCAAAATTCATATCATCATACCCGAATGTATTATTAGCTCCGCAATGATGCAGATAAAAACGATCGATCCCCGGTATACAAATAGCTATGGTATAAGACGTCGATTCGCCCGGAGCCACTTTTATACCTTCGAAATGGCCTTCTTTTTCTTCATACCAACTAAGAATCTGCTTACCGAAATCATCATCACCAATCTTTCCTATAAGTTCAGTCTTAACCCCGAGACGCCGTATAGATACTCCCGCATTGGTAACAGGCCCTCCTCCCACAACAACACACTTACCCATATTTATCATCTTACCCGGCACAAGGACATCAGTCATCTTATCAACTGTCCCCTCGATTGTAAAAGCCGGTATTAAATCAAGGCAGGTATGACCTGCAGCTACGATTTCAAGATCTTTTTCTTTTGCCATTTTCAATCTCCTTGTGTGTTAATTTTGACGTATATTATATTACTATCCACTAATGTCAAGTGCGCCATGGTGTTTGAATCTCCCCCATTTTTCTCAATAATGCCCCAGATAAAAATCAGAGGGATTGCTGTTAAGGAAAGCGTCTCGGAGGGTGAGCGGGCATGGTCTTTTGAAATAATTACATTTCAAGAGGAGCGAATCCGAGAGCCGAGTGGCAATTTCCTCGCAGGGG
>CAZVXD010000201.1:0-2043 GCA_964631335.1 uncultured bacterium | reverse complement strand
GTTAAAATGAAAGCTTTTGAAACACTCGATCATTTTACTAAAAAGAAATTTTTATTTCGTGGAGTAATTTTATTGTTTGCCCTTGGATGCGCTAAGATAGCTCCTCCCGTTCCGTTGAGTTCGGATTACTCGGAGCCGGGTAGGCCTGTGGTCCCTGTTATAGCAGTAACCGGCAATGTTATTAAGAGCAGCGATTCGGTCGGTGTCCAGAAATTCGACGAATCGAGTTGGATTAATTTGCATTTTAAGGGTGAAATCGATAGCTCTTCCGGAGGGGTTAAGGTTTTTGATGCCGCGGGAGAAGAAATCCCATACGAAAAAGAATGGGAAATTTCGGAAGAAACGACTATGCTTGTATTGAAACCCTTCGAGAGACTCGATTATAATTCGCTATATATACTTAAAGTATCCGGAAAGGAGATGAGGAAAATTAAGGGTGTTTATCTGGATATAGATGAAGACGGGAAAGAAAGAGAAGCTCTGGATGATGAAATGGTTTTGCCTTTCGTTACTTTCAAAAATGACAATTCTAAAGGAGATTGGACGGGGATAGATGAGGATAAAATACCGCCTTTTGTGGTTCCGACTATGAGTTTTCTAATCGAAGGAAAATCTACCGGTTACGTCTGGACCGACGCGAATATCGCTCTGGGCATCTACGATTATACCTGGGATATTTCGGATACCTCGATAACAGTCTCGGCTGTGGATTCTGCTACAGTTAACCCTGATAATATTAAAATTGTCGAAGAAAAAGGGGGGAAAGAAGCAATTATTGAAGAAATCGATTATACAGATAACGCCGACAGCTCGGATTTCGGTCGAGCTCTTATTAAACTCGCCGGTAATCTCGAGCCCGAGAGTTTTTATGTTTTAGAAGTTTTCGGAGGAATCGCGGATTCATCGGGGAATAAGATGGGAGAGGACAGTTCGGTCGTTTTTGAGAAAAGATTCAAAACATTTTCCTGCAATCATGACAGTAGCGAATGCGTTCCGGACACAACCGCGCCCTCGGTTCTGGACTGGAAGAACCTCGGTACTGCTTTTGAGGTTTCTTTTTCCGAGCTAATAGCTCCCGAAAGCGTGACCGACAGTTCCGTATATGTACCCAGGGTAGAAGGAAAATTGTTTTTAAGAAATGAACGCGGGCAGACGTCCGTGCGTTTTGTTCCTTCGAGGCGTGTAAGTTTTTTTGGGCGTGAGGCTTTTGTCACAGATGAGATTAGTGATATTGCCGGTAATAAAATAAAGGAGGTCGAGCATTATTTCGAAAGATAAATTAATAGAAGCGGCGGTCGAGGCGAAGGAGAAAGCCTACGCTCCTTATTCGAATTTTCATGTGGGGTGCGCTATACTCGCCGGAGGGAAAATATACTCGGGATTTAATATTGAAAACGCTTCTTATTCTTTAAGTATTTGCGCGGAGAGGACAGCCGCGGTTAGCGCGATTCTGGATGGTTCGAGGGATTTCAAAAAATTAGCGCTCGCTGCCGATGGGGAAAATTTTATTGTTCCCTGCGGAGCCTGCTTGCAGTTTCTCGCCGAGTTTTCAAAAAATTTAGATATTGTTCTCGTTAACGGTCGTGGAGATAAAAAGAATACAACTTTAAAGGAACTTTTTCCTGTTCCTTTCGAGCTTTAACTTATATTAATTATACCTATTTCTTTTCGCAGGAATTTTATTTTTTTCTTCGCGATTTCCCGTGCTTTGTCGGCACCCGTTTTTAAAATTTCTTCTATTTCATCTTTATTGTTCATGAAATATTCGTATTTTTCTCTCATAGGCTTTAAAAATTCGTTCATGGCTTCGAAAAGTTTTTCCTTGGCGTAAGAATAAGCCATTCCGCCGGCACGATATTTCTCCGCCAGTTCTTCCTGCTGTTTTTTTGTGGCGAATAATTTGTAAAGTTCGAAGACATTGCAATCTTCGGGGTCCTTTTTCGCTTCGATGCTTACGGGTTTTGTGACGATTTTCATTATTTTCTTTCTAAGTTTTTTCTCCGGCAGAAACATTTCTATGGTGTTATCATAACTTTTACTCAT
>CAZVXD010000200.1:0-2059 GCA_964631335.1 uncultured bacterium | reverse complement strand
AGGATATTCAAGTCCCACATTACCTACTGGTACAACTTTTGGGGTCAAGTTCCCTAAAACCCAAATTCCAAAATGTGCACAGTGACAAACGGCTAGCGACTCGGTCCTTATTCTAAGAATCTTGGACCCTAAAATCTGTAACTTATTCCTGTATTAAAGTAAGTCTGTTCAACTGAGCCTGTGGATAACAAATGGCTGTCCATTAAAGATAGATTGATAGTTAGAGAACTAATTTTGTATGATATTCCGAAGGTTGTGAATATTTGGTCATAGTTACCTATAATAGACCAACCGCTTCTATAATCTTTTTGTGTGAAAAACCCACCCCTTATTGTGAAATTATAGTTTATATCATATTCTAGTCCGAAGTGAATGTCATTTCTGTCCCCAAGATTTTCTTCGGCTGAATTTTTAGAAAAATTATAATCCAGGGATAAAGTTAAAGGAATGACATCGAGTTTGTAGCTGATACCGATCCCAATCTCTAAAGGAAAGACGTTTGGTTCAGCGTAAGTGATTGTGGTATCTGTTAGCTCAATACTTACATTCTCTTTTACCTCCGGCAAGAAAGTAAACCCCATGGATAGATTCTTAATCGGAAAAAGTATAAAACCGATTTTAGGTATTATCTTATTAAATTCAGCAGTGTAATCATTGAACACTGCTTCCATTATAGAGTCTTCCGTTTCAGAATAAAATTTAGAATAGAAATTAGTATAACTCAAATCGATACCGATGCTTAGTGTATTTATAAAGTTAAAAGCCAGAGGTATGGAGAAAGAACTGAATTTCGTGTCCTTATACAATTTCGCTGTACCCGTTTCAATATAGCCTCCTTCAGCTGTATCGGAGACCACTGTACCCTGTATTTCTCCGTAATCTGTCTTTCTGGAATTTTCGATTCGATAAACTATACCGGTTTGAAAATAATCGTTTACAGGCAATCCAAAACCCAGTGAGAAATTTGGATCCAGGTTTTTATATTTAATATCCGCGATCCATTCTATTTCGTCTTTATAAACATATTCAAAATAAATTTGCTTTTTATTTTTTAAGGAGAGGGAAGCAGGATTTATGAAGGTGCTCGATATATCTCCTGTGTTTGCGACTCCGGTATAACCCTTACCGCAGGCTTGCGAAGATATTCTGTTGTCCCCGTAGAAATCCCAGAAGTTTTCAAAGTCAGGGTAACTTCCTTCATATAATGAAGCTTGCGCTAATAGTAAAATTATCAGGCTCATCTTATCTTCCTATTTCTTTTTGAACCAGATGTTTGTTATCACGGACCCAGTCATAATATTCTGTTCTTTCGAGTTTGGAAGCCGCGTCCTTATCGAGAACAACATTGACATAACTGTGCAGTTGTAAAGCAGTAGCTGTTATCTGGCTCGTGACGGGTCCTTCGATAAATTTCGCGCAGACATCCGCTTTCTTTTCTCCGTTTGCTATAAGAAGTATTTTTTTAGCGTCAAGAATGGTTCCGACACCCATTGTAATGGCAAAACGAGGAACATCTTCTTCTTTTTTGAAAAAGCGTGAATTGTCTTCTATCGTTTGTTTATCCAGGGCTTTGATTCGTGTACGGCTGGCGAAGGAAGACCCGGGTTCATTAAACGCGATGTGTCCGTCGGCGCCTATACCCAATATTTGGAGATCGATACCTCCCACTTTTTCAATTTGCTCCTCGTACCACTGACAAAATTCTTCCGGGTCTTTTATATTTCCCTGCGGAATGTAAACATTTTCCGGGTTTATATTGACATGTTTGACCAGGTTTTCCCACATAAAATAGTTATAGCTGTTTTTATGCAGCGGCGCGAGCCCCAAATATTCGTCTAAATTAAATGATTTTACTTTGGAAAAATCCAGGCCTTCTTCTTTGTGTATTCTTACAAGTTCCTGGTAAGTGCCTATAGGAGTGTCTCCTGTAGCCAGTCCCAGAACGAGATCGTGTTTTCTCTGAATTTCTTCCGCGATTATTTGGGCTGATACTTTACTCATTTCCTCATAATTATTTGTGATAGTGATTTCCATAGAATTACCTGCTCCCCCTTTTTTT
>CAZVXD010000199.1:0-2155 GCA_964631335.1 uncultured bacterium | reverse complement strand
TCGTTCTTGAAAATTCCCAGATATATTCTTTTTCTCTCGAATGTTATCGCCGCCTGCCATTTGAGGGAACACTTATGCCAGCAAACTCCCTTATATTTAGAGCTGCTTGGTCTGGGGGATTTCTTCCTGTTATGTAAGTTTTGTGCCCGCGTTGCGGCTCGCAGGTTTGCTTGGCGATTGTCCATCCCATTGTGATTGATATGATCGACCATCATCCCTTTGGGTACTTTGAGAATTTCCTGGTGTATGTAAACAATTGATTCTTCTTTTCCTTTGCTTTTTGGAACAAATCTTCGTGCATAGAAACTGTTTCTTTTTCTTCTTAAATACCAATCGTATTTTCGCAATCGTTTGTAATCGGCCGCATCCACGATTGCATACTTCGGCCCTGACATGGGAATCCGCCGGAACGCATAGCCGTATCGCAGCCGCCTGTACAAAAGCACCGGCCAGATGAAAGCTCTTTCCAGCCGGACAAGAATCTGAACGATAACTTTAATTTTCCCCTCCTCAGGGATTTGTGGATGAGTCGATGAGTGAATGTGTGAATGAATTAAATGTTGAGCTGCCTTTAATATTCAATAGTCAATATTCAATAATCAATTTAATAGCCCCCTCTACTATTGGACGAACATACGTTTTTTTGACTAGAATCTACAAAATTGTAGGCGCCTGTTTCGACGTAAGTTGTTGTGTGACATGGAATAAAAATTTTTTTCGTTTTTTCCATTTTTGCTCCGAGGTACCCTCGCTTTTTTGACTAGTTTTGATCAACCACGGGGGGTACGGTTTACCCCGTGAGATGGCGGCCTTTGGCCTATCTCATGGGGTCAATTGATTTGCGGATTCTCCTTCAACGGGTATAATGTAAAACAACAACGGCGAGCTTTGAAGCGAGACATCTGGGATTAAGGTTTCTGGATCGGATGAAAGATGTAAAGGAGAACGTGCGACATGATTAAGGGCAGCAAGGCCAAACGTTTTGTATGGATTCTGTCTTTAACGCTCGGGCCGGTCGTATATTGCATTCTACTTCTGACCTTGCCCGGATCGCCGAATATCGAGGCTATCAGGAAAAATCTCATTGATCTTGTGGTCACAATTATCGTCTATTGGGCGGCTGGTTTTGTGCTTGTCTGGGCCGTGCATTGGCTGACCAAATTCATTATCAAGTACGGCCCATTTGTGTGATCGGGAAAACAGTAACTTTTTTACAAAATACGAGCTTAAAGAATGGGAAAGTTAAAGAATAAGAAAGTTAAGTTTGTTATTTTTGTTGTTGGAATTCTTATAATTCTTGCGGTGGGATTTTTTGTCGGAGCCGGCTATTCAACGATTTTTCTTCTTAATTATTTCAGAGATGTAAATGCCGGTAATGTTTACGGGGAAATAGGTATCCTTACAATGCTGCGCGACGGCCAAACGCAAGAAGCGATAGACGTTTTCGATCGTGGTATAATCTATGGTCTGTATAGTACTACTAAAAGCACTTTAGGGGGATTGCCGGAAGACGTATCCCAATGGCCGGGACCTATCCTGAGATGCTGGCAAAAGGCAAAGGAATATTACGAAGAATATCCGGCACCTCTGGTTGGGGAATCACAAAGTTATCAGGTAGTTCGGCAACTACTGGAAAAAGTGCCGGACTCCGATAGAAGAATCCGGGAAAAGGATTTTGCGAAAAAATACACTGGAGAAATTGCCCCTGCGTTAAATATTTTAAAATGGTTCGGCCGGCCGACAACACTTGAGCAGTTACGAGGTAAGGTCGTCCTTTTGGATTTCTGGGGTGCCTGGTGTGGGCCGTGTCGACGAAAGCTGCCGCATACACAAGAACTATATGAAAAGTACAATAGTAAAGGATTGGAAGTGATTGGGATTCACTCTCTTCGCGACTCAGAGAAAGCAGATGAGTTCTTACGTGACAATAACTATACATTCCTGTTCTGTATCGATACAGGTGAAACTGCGAATAATTATTCCGTAACTAGCTGGCCGACTTATTATCTTATTGACATGAAAGGTCTATTAGTTTGGGGGCCAAAACATGCACATCCTTCCGAGGAGAAGATTGAATCATTATTAGCTGAAAATAAATAAAAGTAGAAGGACTGAATAAGAGAATTGAATGGGTAAGCTTGCCTGTTTAATCACG
>CAZVXD010000198.1:0-2176 GCA_964631335.1 uncultured bacterium | reverse complement strand
GCTCGAAGTTCTTCATTATTCAGCTCTTTTAACCAATCCATATTAAACTCATCCTTAGCCCAGAAAATACAGTGACCACGCATCGAAATGTTATGTTCTTCGCAGAGTTCATAAATCCTATCAGCCCGATAATAGTCCACTTTTTCATATTCCGGTTCTGTATCATACCACTTTAAAGCGTTTTCATGGACAGCGTAGTTAAAATTATCTTCAAGAATTTCCAGATATTTTTTTCTGTCTTTATCCGACATGGCATCTTCGGATTTTTCAGCCAGGTTATTATTAATAGCCGTACCGAATAGAAATTCATGACGAACCTGTTCGACCTTAACCTCCGCTCCCGGTTCCGTTTTTATTATTATATTTCCCATTCGAACCTCGGCTATACGCGCATCGATGGCTTCATCCGTAACTTTTTTCGAAATATTTTCTCCGGCAAAACAGGCGAGACCTATAAGAATGAAAGCGAAATCAAATAAAAATATTAAACTTAATTTCATAACATAACCTCCTATTTTAAAGGTTTTATGATCTAACAATAAGTATAAGTATTCCCAAGTTTATGTCAAGTAAACCCTTGACATTTCCTTTTAAAAATCTTATGATTTTTCAAAAGAAAACTCAACTCAAAAAGGGAGGTTATATGAAAAAATTCGCATTGTGCGTTTTTCTATTACTTTTAAGCGTTCCGCTTTCCGCCGGAATTATGGGGTTAGAAGCCGGAATACATGGAGGCGTAGAAAACTGGAAACTCGACGCTGAAGGAGAAGAAACCCAATCTCTTAAAGCAATAGGGCTAACAGCCACTTTTTCACCCCCTATTATCCCCATCGGGATACGCGGAGATATAGAATACGCGTGGAAGGATGTTGAAATAGAAGGAGTGGGAGAAGTTAAACTTTCCGATGTCTTTATTCTAATCGCGGTTCAATATTCTATTTCTCCTCCTGTTATCCCCCTATCTCTTTATTTAGGAGGCGGTTATGAAATATCTACGATCGGTACCGATTACAGCGAATATCTCGGTGCCGACGGTTCTATAACCGACAGCGGGTTTCTCGTTTACGGCGGTTTAAATCTGAGCCTGGGACTTTTCGCGGTATTTGCCGAAACCGGTTACGGTATGATATTCGCCGGTGAAGATAATTACACTCATATTCCCTTAAGGGGCGGAATAAAGCTTAGTATTTAAATCAAAAAATACCAAAATTTAAGGTACGCAAAAAAATCCATTAAAGGTTTTTTTGTGTACCTTGATTTCTTAATGAAGAATAAATTGAAATTTATAATGATTTATACCACTCTTCCCGATAAGGCTATAACTAAAAAGATAGCTAAAAAACTGGTCGATAAAAAGTTAATCGCCTGCGCCAATTTTTTCCCCGTCGAATCTATATACAGATGGAAAAATAAACCGATCGAAGATAAAGAATACGTCCTTATTATGAAAACGAGAAAAGAGCTGTACAAGAAAGTAGAAATAAGATTGAAAAAAATTCATCCTTATGAAACACCGGCAATCGTTTCCTACGAAATTAAAGAAGGCTCAAAAGATTACCTTTCCTGGATAAAAGAAGAAACCAAAGATTAAAAAAACCTCCCAACCCTAAATATTCACATGTAGAACCTGTAGTAAATGTAGTTGTTTTTTAACTCGGTACTCGGCACTCTTCACTCGTAACTTTTTTTACGCGGAGACACAAAGAAAAACAAATTCCCTGTATTCTTACATTTTTATAATCCCTTCACAAGAATCAAAAATACAAATACACAATTAAAGACGACGCCGTATTAAAAGTAGTCGAACCGGGTATCGATCCATAAGGGGAATAACCATCATCCGCGAACACAAAATTTCCGCCAACTATACCTACAACACTTAACTTTTCCTTGACAAAATATTCCAAACCGAACTCTATTCCCAATAATTTATCGGTATAGGTTTCACTCCCGCTTTTCAGTATATTCATAGCGTAACCGACGCCTATAAATTTTACCAGTTTCTCATTTCCCCAGCGAGGCGCGACTTCGAGACCGAGTTCCCAATTGTATCCCTTATTCTCATTTACGGAAACCATACCAAAACCAAATAAAGGTTCGATGGTAATATTGTCGGTCAACCACCATTTAAAATAAAACTCATCTATTTGTACGCTTACAGGAATTCCAATTCCAA
>CAZVXD010000197.1:0-2264 GCA_964631335.1 uncultured bacterium | reverse complement strand
AAACCAGCTGAAAAACAAATTAATACCGCTTATCTGGTTCCTGACTTTCTGGGGGGTGTTCCTATTCTTTTACGCTGGGAGCTATAGATTCGGGCAGGATGTGCGTTACTCCATTTTATCATACCCGGCACTTTCTCTTTTTTCCGGATTGGGATTAAGCTATTTGGCAACCCGTTTAAAAAACAAAATAAAATCTATAAAAGCGCTTATGACCTTTTTAATCATATTCAATTTCACCTGGTTTTTGCCGACTGTAAAAGCGGAAGGCGAGGAAGCCTGGGCGGCAAGAAACGGTCACAGATATGCTATAGAGTTCGCGCAATTACTACCAATCAATTCGATTGTTTTTACTCACACTCCAAATGTGTTTTTGTTGAATAAAAAAAGCGCTATACAAAGCTCAGCCGAAACTTATAATCCAGGAACTGTAGATCGACTTCTTAATAGATTCAAAGGCGGCGTTTATGTTCATTATAATTACTGGTCCAATGTGAACGACCCCAACCAGAGAAGTCTCACGGAAAATATACTCAACAAATATGATTATAAAACAATAAAAGAATATCATTACAGAGATTTTAAATACGCCTTATATAAAATAACAAACCACGAGGAGGACTAATGGTTAAACACATAATTAATAAAGGCTTATCATTGTTTTTTCTAACTTTACTTGCGTTAACCTGCGGGAAAGAAAAAATAGAAGGACCCGCCATCCGTTTCGAGAATGAAGTTTCCGACTTTGGAGACGTAAAAGCAGTATATAACTTTGGAGAAGTAAAAAACGGAGGAACGGTGTCCCACACATTTTCATATTTTAATCCCGGATCCGATACGTTAATACTTACAAAAATTCTTCCAACTTGCCCGTCGTGTACAATTGTCGAGGAATATGATGAAATCATAGCTCCGGGTAAAAAAGGAAAAATACGGGTAACCTATGAAGCAAAAGGTTCCACACGACCTGTCCATCAAAAAATTTTCATCAACACCAATATTCCTAACGGAGATAGAATTGCTATAATGTTTAAAGGTAATTTAAAAGGAGAAGAGAAAGCCGATACTATCAAGGTGGTGCCTCACCCTTTAGATTTCGGCAGATTAGAAACCACAGACTCTATCCGGGATTGCAGCGTCAGAGTAAAAAATTTTTTTGAAAAACCCCTTTTTATTACAGATATAACTCCCCCGGATAAAAAAACGGAAGTCTGGGCTGAACCCGCTGTGGAAGGAAGGGAATATATAATTCATATAAGACTTCATTCTCCTCATAAAAAAGGAGAAAACAGAGAAACGATCACCTTAAAAACTAATATCGAAGAACAACCGGAAGTTACCATATCATATGTTTATTCATTTAACCCGGACGAATAGCCAGAAAGATAAAGAAGTTGCGCCAAACAATCTTACGGTAAAATCGTAATCGCGGATTCCTCTTCTTTGCTCTGCTCAGGTTCGCTCTATGGAATAAAAAACTCTTCTTAATCGTTCCACTATTACATTAGATTAAGCAATCGCTCAGAACCTTATAACTTCAGATATTTTCAGAGATTTCGCCTTTCTTGAAGACGAAACGTTTCGATCCGAAATAATTAAAAACAGTTCCGAAAGCCACTCCACATCCCTGGGCTATAACTTTATAGGGAACATCGAAAAAGTAAAGGATCAAATTCAATACGATTAGGTTTATCACCAGACCAAACGCTGTTGTTATAATAAATTTAACGTAACCGAGAAAAGAAAGCTTCTCATCTTTCATTATCTTTCCGAAAGTCCATTTGTGATGTAAAATATAATTCTGCGCGCCGGCTACCATAAAACTTACGATAGCGAACACATTCGCCCACAATCCAAATATATCCACAAAAATATAGAAAATAGAAAGATTGCTGATTGTTCCCAGCAAACCCACGACCGCGAACTTAAAAAAAGAATGTTTTAATAAATATATCGATTTTCTAACCATTTTTTACTTAACGCAATCCTATAAAACAAGCAGCAGAGAATTTAGAAAATTTAGCCGACCTTCGACTAATACAAAACCATCGACCTCTTCCACAGGTAAGATTGCGGGATTCGATTCAAACACATTTGTTAGGGATAACGTGATTACTACGACAACCATTACTAAAACTATAACCGCGGCGTAAATCCAGATTCTTTTACTCATTTCCAAACTCCTTTTCCTCCATAATACTCAAAATTTCTTAAAAGTAAAGAGTTGCCCGGAATACACCGGGCAACTCTTTTGCTCGTAACACTTA
>CAZVXD010000196.1:0-2297 GCA_964631335.1 uncultured bacterium | reverse complement strand
GGAAGTGAAGTTAACCGTTTCTCCGCATTATAAAGACACGAAAGGGCTTAGATATTTTATGGAAGAATATCCGGATACTAAAAGCGCTGTTCTTATTCACGCCGGAAGAGAAGTTAAAAAATTCGGAGATAAAATAGTCGCCGTCCCGTGGAGTATTCTTTAATGCTTATTTCTGGTTGTAATTTGATTTTAAAAATAGTTAATCTTAAATTTATAATTTTGAATGTTGGATTTTGAATTGAAAAAACAAAAATTTGGAGGTTGAATTCTCGTGAAGCGATTTTTTGTTGTTTGTTTTTTTGTAATTTCGTCCGCCGCGAACGCTTTCCAGATGAAAAGGGAAGCGTATATAGATATTCCCACGGCTAATTTTGAACAGGGGCTTTATGTTAACGCGGATTTAAGTTATCCGATCAGGGATGTGGATGATGTGAAGTTCGACCCCAATGTGGGAATAGATTTTTCTTATAATAACTTTGGAATAGGTTTAAAATGGTACGATGGGGCTGATTTTGCCCTGGATTTATCTTACAAAATTTTCGAGGAAAGCGGAAATTTCCCCGCTCTGGCAATAGGAATAAGCGAGTTGTCTAACAGTAAATTTATATCTGCCGCGGGCGAGGATGTTTTTAGAGATGAGAATTATCCGGACAGACCTCCGGAAATCGCTTCGGCTTATTTTGTGGGGACAAAGAAATTAACCGACAATTTTGAAATGACTGCTGGAATAGGGAGAGGGAAGTTCGTCGGTTACGGACCGGTAAGTAAATCCCTGAATATAGACGCGTTCTCGGACGAAAAACACGGAAACTGGGCGTTTGGTATTTTCGGCGGGGTTAAAATAGATTTATCTCCTAATATATTTTTCATAGCGGAGACAGACGGGCGTGACGCCAATGTCGGATGGGGATATCAAAACGAATCGATTAAAGCAAATCTGGTTTTAGGTAAAATCGAGCATATTGCCGATCAGTTGGAGATGTCTTCCCGTATAGGCTTAAATTTCTCCTACAAAATAATGGAACCGTCGCAGAGCAAATTAGAGAAAGAAAAAAGACATGTTGTAATAGGGCTTCTGGACAAAGAAAGCGGAATTCCTGTAAATGGCAGGACGGTAACCGTCGACAGGAAAGGAGACACGGTTAAAGCTTTGAATTCGAAGAGTTCGCATTCTTTTGTACTTGAACCGGGGATTTACGCCGTATCTATATCCGCGGACGGATATGAAGACAAGAGATTCGCGCTGACGGTCAGGGGAGGAATGGACAGAAATCTCTTTGTCGTGGAATTGAGTAAATTAGATAAAAACGGAAAAACGGTAAAAAGTGAAAGCTCTGTAAAAAGAAAGGATGGTCTGGGGGATATAGAAGATGTAAAAGATAATATAAGTATAACGTATCCTTTCAAAGAAGATTATTTTGATCTGGGAGCTTTAAGCACGCTGAAAAAGATAATAGATATTATGAGCGGCAACGAAAATATCCAATTGCTTATTGCTGGACACTCCTGCCGTGAAGGGAACGATAAAGAGAATCTGTTGTTATCGGAAAAGAGAGCTGAAAAAGTTAAAGAATACCTCGTAGATAGAGGTGTTCCCGCCGATAAAATTACCGCGAAGGGTTACGGAGAAAAGAAACCCGCCGCCGACAGCAGCACGGAAGAAGGCAGAAGGGAAAACAGAAGAGTCGAATTTATTTTTTACAGAATGAAAAAATAGAATATGAATCTTTCGGATTGGTCGATTTGTCGTTTTTTGCTGTTTTTGTTTATAATCTCTGTAACGGTAAGCGCTTTTCAGATGAAAAGGGAAGCCTATATAGATATCCCCACGGCTAATTTTGAACAGGGGCTTTATGTTAGCGTAAATTCCGGTTATCCGATTAGAGATGTGGATGATGTAAAATTCGACCCGAACGCGGGAATAGATTTTACTTATGATAGGTTTGGGGCGGCTCTAAAATGGTATGACGATAACGACTTTGTTCTGGATCTCTCTTGTCAAGTATCGAAGGGAAGAGGAAGCGCGCCTTCATTCGCTTTTGGTATCGGTGAAATCTCCTTAGATAAATACATTTCTACCGCCGGAGTCGATGAAACTTTTAATGACGATGAATACGCGGAAAGAGCTCCCGAAGCGTGGTCTTTTTACGGGGTGGCGAGTAAGAAAGTAAACAGATTAATAGAAGTAAGCGCCGGATTGGGTAGAGGTAAATTTGTGGGTTACGGCTCGTTTAGCGAGTATATTAATACCGACCTGCTCAGCAGTGAAAAACATGAAGTATGGTCTTTTGGACTTT
>CAZVXD010000195.1:0-2299 GCA_964631335.1 uncultured bacterium | reverse complement strand
ACATTGGACCAAATACTTTTCTCTGTGCCTCCGTGTGAGAATTTATTTAAAAATCTTGTGATAATTAGTGGAATCTGTGGTTCAATCTTTTATGCGGGGGAATTTTTTCTCTAATTCCTCGATTTTATCCAGGACTTCCTGACAGAATAAGCGGGAACGGTTCCATGCTTCCGCCTGTTCAAAACTTTCTTCTTTTTTCTTTAACCATTTTTTTAACTCTTTTATGATTTTTTGTTCATTTATCATGATTGTTATAACATTGTATAATAGCTTTCAATTTCTCCAATAATATCCGCAATATCTTGTTGTACAAGTAATTTCTGAATTTCCGGATAAGAAATTCTATATTTTATTATCCAATCATCCACCTTAAATACATGAAGTTCCGAATTAGACATATACGATTGTTGAGGGTCTTTTAATCTAAATATTATCTTTCTTCCGGGATATACATCTTTAAATTTAGACTCTTCATCTGAAATTACTTCAACTCTTTCGAAAAAATATTCTATGCTGGCCTTATTCTCAATAACAACTTGTTTCAGAGTATCCCCCGAATATAATTTTAGTAAAGAATCAGCAGTCAAATAAATTGTGAAAGCAATATTTTTACTATCAGTTCTGAGATTATATCCAACCGAAACGTTTGTTTCATCATCTGAATATTCTGTAATTCTTATCCTTTTAAATTCAGAAATACTGTCAGGAAAACTTATAGGTAAATGCTTATGTTCGTATACCCCTTCAACCTTTATTTCCGGGGGAACATTCATGTAAACAGGCATGCACGACATAATCAAAATAAGTGATAAACAGCAGGTAACTGTTTTTACAGTAAAAATTTTCATAATTAAACCTCCTTTTTCATTATTTTAATGATATCGAAAAAAAGCAAAATTGTCAAGGAATACTTTGATACGGAGAAAAAAAAGGAATAAATAAACCACGAAATATATGAAACACACGAAAGATTTGTCATTACAAGTTTTGCTTCTTGCTCGACCCACGTGAAGCAATGTCAAGTGTAAATCCACCGCCAAAAAATTAACCACACGATTACACTGATTTTCACAAGTTTTTCAAACAGATTTTCGCACGGTAATACAGAGAACATAAAGAGTTTTTACCATTTCACAATTTGACTATCCGACTAATCCGGAACATAAAAACCCTTGACTAAGTGTTTTATGCTGTTAAAATTATTTTATTATAATTTAAGGAGGAAATATGCGTATTATTAAAATCAATACATGCTTATTATTTGTAATTTTATTGACTTCCTGCACAAATTCGGTATGGGTACACAGAGATTTCGATAATATAAAAGATAATATAGAAACTATCTCTGTTATGCCAACTCAGGTTGAATACTATAAAAGAAATGCTGGTTCTACCGAACCGGAACCCGAACATAACCTTGAAGTATCGAACAATGTTCATACTGCCCTTACGGAAGTATTAGAAGAAAAAGGTTTTATTGTCAAACCCACCGGCTTAAACGATAGTATCCTTGCGACCAATGAGGATTTAGCTATGTCTTTTACCAGGTCTATAAAAAGATTCCATATAATATGCGATTCCGTGGGTAAATCAGAAACAAAAAAAGAAACTTATAAAATGAATCCGGAAGTAGATGTTTTTGCCGATTCGGCAGACGTAGATTATTTATTGTTCAGTCGCGGCATCGCTTATGGGACATCCGAAGGTGGTAAGGTCAAAGACGCGGTTCTTACAGCTTTATTTAACCCCGGAAGATTTACTCAAACAGAAGGATTAACCCTGGATCTTCTTTTAATCGACGCGAATATAAAAGAAGCAATCTGGTATAATACAAACTGGCCTACGACAAATTATGACCCTTTAAGTTTAAAAAGTGTTAAAAACTTGTGTGACAAGCTGTTGGTTAACAAACTAATAGAAAAAAAATAGAATTCCGGCTCAAAAACTATTTTAAATTGGATTAAAGTCTTTTAAGATTATATCCCTTACTCCCGAGACCGATATCTTCGGCGATTTTAAAAAACTCATCCATATCCATATCTGTATCGAATAGAGCTTTTACTTTATCTCTGGTAGCAAATTCCTTTCTCTTCCAATTAACTCCATTTCGCGGTTCCGCTCTGTCCACCAGATCCGTGGAAGCCGCGTCGATCGAAACAATATCTTTGGAATATAAGAACCCGATGTCTTCTACCACAAAATCCTTTGTATAACCGTAACAATCACAGTGAGGAGTTATATCGGTCAAAACATTCAAATAAGTACATCTTCCTATTTTATCCGTTATCGCTTTCGCGTA
>CAZVXD010000194.1:0-2307 GCA_964631335.1 uncultured bacterium | reverse complement strand
AATTCCGGGTTCCTGAATTCGAAGTCAAAATGGATATCGATAAAAAAATAGTAACACAGGGAGAACCGTTTAAAATTTTCTGGGAAGGAAATTATTACTTCGGCGCGCCAATGTCGAAAGCTTCTTCGTCCCTCAATATAACTCGCAGAAGAAGTTATTTCAGACCGGAAGGATGGGAAGGATTTTCCTTTGGTGTTCCATCCTATCTGCAGGAAGAAAAATCTTCGATAAGCGGCAGTTACCTGCGCGAAACTATCGAACTGGATGAAACCGGTAAAGCTTCTAAAACCATAACCCTTAGGAGGGACGACGTCCCCTATAGCATGACTTATCTCTGCGATGTGGAAGTAACAGACGTATCAAGACAAACCTCATCCGCGAACAAAAGTATTACAGTGCTTCCCGACAAAAAACTTATAGGCGTAAATCTCGATGACTGGATAATCGCGGCAAAAGATAATCTAAAAGCGTCTGTTATCGTATCCTCACCGGAGGGAGAAGCCTTAACAGGAATTCCGGTAACGGTTAAATTAATAAAAAGAGAGTACCATTCCGTCAAAACAAAAACACCCGAAGGAAAATTTAGAGTAGAAAATACAATGGTAAAAAAGGTGGTCAACACAAAAGAAATATTGAGCGCAAGCGTACCAAAAGAAATTAGCTTCTTTCCCGAAAAAGCGGGTTCATATTCTGTTCTTGCCGAGCTAACAAACAATCCAAACAGCGGTACCTCTGCCGCGACTTCGGTATGGGTCGCCGGAGAAAGTTATGTTCCATGGGAGGAAACGGGAGAAGATAAATTAGAAATCATAATGGACAAGGAAGAATACAAAGTCGGAGATACCGCAAAGGCTTTCATTAAATCGCCTTTCCCCAAAGCGGAACTTTTTATAACCGCCTGCAGAGAAAAAATATTTCTTAAAGATTCAAAAAACATAAAAGGAGGCGGATTCACATACGATTTTGTGATAACCGAAGAAATGCTTCCGAACGCTTACGTGGGAGCCGTACTTTACAGGCTGGGGGACCCCATCGTTCCCGTAGAAGAAGAAACGGGAAAACACATGGAAAAGATCGGCTTTCAGGGATTTAAAGTCTCTGTATCGGATAAATACCTGCAGGTGGAAATCAATCCTTCCAGCAAAAAGCTCAGACCGGCAGAAGAGTTAGACGTGAATATCAAAGTAACAAGAACTGATAAAAAAGGACATAGAAGTGAATTGACGGTTATGATAGTCGATGAGGCGGTGCTTTCCTTAACCGGATACACTCCTCCCGACCTCGTAAAAATTGTATACGCGCACAGAGGGCTTTCCGCGAGACTCACCGATAATCGTCCCTTTATAATCACAAAAGAAGAATTGCTGCAGAAGGGTTACGGTTACGGAGGTGGAGCTGAAAGAATGGTAGGCGCCCCGATGGTAAGAAAAAAGTTTTTGAAATTGGCTTACTATGATCCGCACCTCGTAACAGATAAAAACGGGAAGGCTAATTTCAGTTTTAAGCTACCCGACAACCTTACGACATGGAGAATAATGGTAGTTTCAGTGGGAGAAAACGATTTATTCGGTTATAAGGACGAAAAGGTCGTGGTTACTCAACCTTTCGTTCTTCGACCCGTTCTTCCCAGATTTGCCAGAATAGGCGATAAGTTCAATTCGGGAGTCGCAATAACCAATGCTACAGAAGGAGAAGGAACTATAAAGGTAACAGCCGCATTATCGGGTGAGTCGATAATACTCGATAAAAATTCAGCAGAAACAAAGGAAACCACCATCAAATCGGGACAGTCGAAAACGATTTTATTCCCTTTAGAAGCTGTTCGTAAAGGCGAATCAACTCTAAAATTTACGGCATACTTTACCGGAACTTTCGGCGGAAAAGAAATAAGAGAATCCGACGCTGTTCAGACTAAACTAATGGTCAAAGAACCGCTTGCCACCGAAACTGTCGTAGCGGTAGGAGAAACAAAAGAAAAAGCGGAGCAGGCGATAAAAGTCGGCGATGACGTAAGGAAAGACATGGGAGGTTTACAGGTTACACTTTCCAGTACAGCTCTTGCAAATATCGGAGAAGGCGCGAAATACCTTGTAGAATATCCTTACGGATGCCTTGAACAAACATCGAGCAGACTCCTGGCGCTCGTGCAGCTTAAATTCCTATCCGATAAATACGGATTTGAACTCGAAGCTGTGAAACCGGTGGATAAGGTAATAGACGCTAATATAAAAAAAATACTCCTCATGCAGAATTCCGACGGCGGATTCAAATTCTGGCCGACAAGCTGGCGTTCCGACTGTTATCTTT
>CAZVXD010000193.1:0-2351 GCA_964631335.1 uncultured bacterium | reverse complement strand
TTTCTATAAAGGTTAATAATTGTCCCTGTAAAATATCCGTAGTGTGTAAAACCTCCCTTGCCTTATCCCATTCTTCCTGCTGTATATGATTTAGAGCAATCAATTGTTTAACCTTCTTATCCATATTCATCAACGAATCATTTAAAAAGTGAGCTCTTAAAATTTCGTTAGATTGTTTAAAACTATCAACAAAGGAATAATTTAAACCCATTTCGAAATAAGCTTTATCTACAAGATTACTCCGCGAATATTCATTGATAATTTTCTGAAAATACCCAATCGATTCTTTATACTTTCCGGCAAAGCGGTAACATAAAGCTATTTTAAAAAAACCCGAATCCGCGTCTCGAGGAAATGAATCCGACGCGAAAAGAAAACGCTGATACTCACCCGCCGCGCGTTCATATTGACCTTCATCAAATAAGTACCCCGCGAAAGAGTAAATATTCTCCGGCTTAAAATATTCAAAACCGGAATTATCCGCCCGCAGATAAAAGCTCAAGCTTAAAAATAACAGTAGAATTAATCTTAAGTGTTTCACCTGTTAAGTCTCCGGTTATTTTCCTGATTGGAAAGCAAAAACTCATACAAAAAAGATTCATTCCCCCCATTCCCTATATAATAAACTTCAACAGGATAATCTATCGCGTAACCGGTTCTGGGATCGAGCGGATAATATTTCCTTGAAAGACCGAAACACCGCTGAAGTCTATCTCCACCCATAAGTATACCGTGTATTGCCCCGTATTTTTGAATCGCCTTTGTAGTAAAACGAGAACAGGTGAGGGTAAAATTGCAGGCGGGGGCATCCTGGGAAGAAAGAAATACCTGGTAAAGCCTTATAATACCTGTAAAAGCGAGCCTTACTTCTGAAGTTTCTTTTAAATTAAAAAAGGACTTATACCTTTCATCGGTTTCTTCAGTTATAACCGGATTGACCTCATAGATAAAATCCATTTGATTTTTAATTTCTCCGTAAGAGAAAATATTAAAAGATAAAAAACAGGTTATTAAATTTACCATTTTATTTCCTCTATTTCTATGTCTTCCGGAATTTTAAAATTTCTAACTTCTTCCGGGAATGTGTCGTTAAAAATAGGTTTTTTATAAAAAATTTCCTCAAATATCGTGTCTTTATTCATAAATATTGTCGTACTTATTTCCATAGGAAAATAATATTCTCCGTAATGAAAATGTTTTTTGTAAAAAGATTTCAACATAAATTCTCCGTCTGTTTTTTTTACCTCACATGAAATTATTTTATTACTTATATATACTAATTTTAAATTTTCAATGGTTTTTGATAACCTTTCCGATGGCTTCCAAAAAGTTATTAAGGTATCTTCATTTATTTTGTGCCCTGATAATGTATATCCCCTGCCGCATAGCCCGAAATCCTCTTTCATGACATTTGAAAAAGTATTAAAAAAGGAAAATGATACAGGATAACCGGAAATAAGTTTAAACGCGATAGAATCTTCAGGATAATATATTTTAATCGAGTTATTATCAAAAGATAACCACTGGCGTACCGGTTCGTCAATATATACGATAATCTCTTCCGGGATTTTGCAGTAAAGCACACCGTCTATTTTCTCTTCTGCTTGTCCCTTTTTCAAGCTTCGCGTAAACTCGACAGCAGCGTTGCGAATGATCTGAGCATGAGATGAGATGCTGCCAAATGTAAATAACAGAAAAAAAAGAAATTTAACCCTTAAGATTCCTGAATTAAAGCTAATTTAAACCATCCTCCTTAACTACCATCAGCGCAGGAAGAACCACTACCGTCACTGCAGCCTCCTCCACTATTAAGACAACCCTCGGTCTCTTCGGTGCTTTCAAAACATCCGTCAAAACAATTATCGATTCTCATACAATCCGATTCTACATCACTCGCAGCATTGCTTATAAGTACTATCATACCGACAACTAAAAGAGTCCCCGCGCATCCAAGAGAGCTATAAATGATTTGCTCTTTCTTTACTCTGGAATTATAAGATTCAGTATATGCTCGGATATATTCCGGAGATTTCCCCACAAATTCAGCCGGATCAGGTTCTGAGGATTGCCATATCATAGCGACTCCAAAGCCAATTATCGTCGCCCCGGCGCCCAACCAGCAAACTTTATTAACATCTTCCATTGCGGCCCTTTTACCCTCCAGATTACCCGTGCTTATGTCTGTTGCCGCCTCAGCGAATATTTTAACGGGTAAGAATAAAGTTAAAACTAAATAAAATAAAAAAAATCTCTTCAGAAATAACATAATAATTTTCCCCTTTTTTTATAATTTTACGTGCATTGTAATAACTGTCAAGAGCGATTATTTATCTTAAGCTTAATTAGTCCCC
>CAZVXD010000192.1:0-2357 GCA_964631335.1 uncultured bacterium | reverse complement strand
AAATGAATCACCCAGAAGGATAATCTATGTCTGGGATGTTGTCGATGATTCGATAATCACAAATAGAAGAGTTTTTTTTACGATACCGGGCAGGGATTATATAGATTATGCCGATGGAATGAAAGTGGACATGGAGGGCAATCTTTATTGTACCGGACCCGGGGGCGTGTGGGTTATATCTCCGGATGGTGTTTGTATCGATACGATTCTAGTTCCGTCGAATCCGTCGAATTGTAATTGGGGTGATGAGGATGGGAAAACATTATACATAACCGCGGGCTCGAGCTTATATCGAATTCGTTTGGAACAGGGTTCTATAAAAGATCCGGGGTCCATTCCTTCCGGATCGTTTGAATTAAATCAGAATTATCCTAATCCGTTCAGTTCATCAGCACAAATTACATATACGGTTCCGTCTATGAGTACAGATGTCGATGTTACTTTAAGAGTCTACGATTTACTCGGGTGTGAAATTGTAACATTGGTAGACGGAGTGCAAACACCGGGTGAATATTCGGTAGAATGGAGCGGCACAAACTCGGCCGGATATAAGGTGGAAAGCGGAGTGTATCTCTATCAATTAAAGAGTAATAAAGACTACGTCGATACAAGGAAGATGATTCTGTTGAGATAAGGAAGGAGTCGGCTGACCGCGAACCAACTACAGGGAAATCGGTAAAGTAGAACTATTTTACTATTTATCCCATTCTGCTTAATTTCGAAGAATCTATGTATGTAGCTATAAAGATACCGAATACACGTTTAGTAGACAAAAATTTCGATTTATTTTAAAATAATAAACTTTTTGGTATCCTCAACCTCACCTGCTTTTAAACGCAAAAAATAAATGCCATCAGGCAAACCTTTCGACGTCCAGCTTTCAGAATGTTTCCCACCAGATATAGTTTCATCGACCAAAGTTTCTAATTCTTGCCCTAAAAGATTAAATACACTTATTTTTACCTCGCTCGGCCTGCTTAAATAATATTCGATCGTTGTACTACTACTGAAAGGATTTGGATGAATATTTTTTAACGTTGTTTCCATTTCAAAGTCATCTAATTGAGAATAATTTTGCAGTTGTGAGGCTGTAATACCTGAAGATCCTACAGGTAACCTGATATATCGATCAAACCCCTGGAATGTTTCTATAAACTGTTCGGATATCGACAATCTCCAGATTTTTCCGGGATCACCGCTCAATTTAATATAAACATTATTCTCCAAAGGTAAAAACAACATAGAACATTGGGTTATACTCTGGGCCGTCTGGTTAAGTAATTCGATCCCGTCATCAAAATCGAAATTTGTCAAATTTTCCTCTATATATTCACAAGCCGCTTTATACCTGTCCGCCCCAACCCCATAAACTTCATCATATGGAACGTCCACAAAATCAGCATTCCTGAAATTTGTCATAACCATATACTTTCCACTCATGGGTATAATTTCATCATCGATATCACCAACTTCAAAAATGCAGGCATTTGCATTTAAGTCCGCAGTTAAAAGGTGGCAAGATGTCCATGAACTATGATGGATCAATCTTTTTCCCGAAAGATAATTTTCGATCTGGTCGACACTGCTAAGATTTGCTAACGCGTAATTTTGCAGATCCCATATATATATTTCGTTTGGGCCTTGTTCATTATAATTATGGATTATAGGATGCTGTTCCTGGTCCGAACAAAAAAGTCCCAAACTATTCATTCCAACAGTATATGACCAGTAAGCGCCTGATCTGAATCCCATTTCAAAGACCCTTAAACTATCGCTATCTCTGATGGTAAATATCATATCTGCATCACTGTAATCGAAATTCATTCCATAGAAGATATTCTCCGAATCCACATAAACAGCAAAACCGGTACATGCTTTAATTACTAAAGAATTAAATATAAGACCCGTCATAACTATAATTGTAATGATAAAGCTTTTATATCTTTTAAATAAACTCATAATTCGATCATACCTTTTTTCAGTATTTTATTTTTTAAATTGTAGATTTTTCTGAAAAAGTCAATAGTCACAAGGACTAAAAGATTATCTGCTATCAGTTTACTGCTTTCTGTTATTGTTTTTTTGACTCAAGGCGCAATTACAAACACGGAAATATCGAGACAGAGGTAATCATAATCGAAAAACCGGTTGATTGAAACGGAAAGATTTTTTTTGAAAATGAAGGTAAACTGGACAGCGGCTACCTTCAAATTTTATTATTATTAAATATTAAGTTATAAAATTTTGTTTTTTCTTTA
The DNA here is from genome assembly GCA_964631335.1 of uncultured bacterium. Lineage (GTDB taxonomy): Bacteria > Hydrothermota > UBA3072 > UBA3072 > UBA3072 > JAFGHJ01. Next base: position 99 of record CAZVXD010000192.1, on the reverse strand, counting down.
TGTACTTTGTTGTTCAATCAATCCTTGACATTTTTTCCTTTCTTTCATATCATTCCATAAAATCAGTATTAATAACGGAGGATGTTATGAATAGAAAAT
>CAZVXD010000191.1:0-2371 GCA_964631335.1 uncultured bacterium | reverse complement strand
GCAAAAAGGCTTCCCGAGCTTGCCCGCATTTTGATCGATAAATATGAGGGGAGGGTCCCCGATACTCTGGAAGAATTACTCGAACTTCCGGGGGTGGGAAGAAAAACCGCCAATCTGGTTTTAACCGTGGGTTTCGGTAAGCCGGGTATTTGTGTGGACACGCACGTACACCGCATATCGAACAGATTCGGTTATGTTAAAACAAAAAATCCCGAAGAAACCGAATTTGTTCTAAGGGAAAAGTTACCTCAAAAATGGTGGATTGTGTACAACGATTTTCTGGTTACTCTGGGTCAAAATATCTGTTTTCCCAGGAATCCCGATTGTGACGTTTGTCCCTTAAACAAACTTTGTGAAAAAGTAAATATCTGATAAAAAGTTTTAACTTATAAAAAAATAAAACGGCGGTAAAAATACCGCCGTTTTATTTATATAAACATTAAAGAAATGTTTACTTAATTACGGATACCTTTTTGCTGACTATTTCGTCGCCTGCTTCGAGTACGCAAAGATATACGCCATTCGCGAGACCCGCGGCGTTCAGGGAAGCCTTGCCACCCTCAACAGCCAGATCCTGAACTTTCTGTCCGGATACATTGTAGAGGCTTACACTCGCGTCTACACCAGCGGGTACATCTACTGAAACAATAGCGCTGGCTGATATAACCGGCGCGACGGCAAGACTGATGCTGGCAGTTTCTTCTGCTATCTTATCTTCATTTAAACCGTCGAAGAATATTGCGGTTCCGAAATAACTCGGCGCCTGCCAGGCTCTATCGTCGGCATGCCACCAGGTTATCTGATTCTGTCTTGTGCCTTCAACTTCTATATCATTGATCTGTACGTCCCAGCCGATTACGTTATCTGCTTCTATATTGATAGCGAAAGAATCCGCGAGAGATGCAGCGGGAAGAGACATTTCTAAAGCGTAACCGTTGGCGGTTTCCGCCCATACAACTTCTTCGCCATCGATTCCGTATTTTGTTTCGTAATCATAGTCGTAAATCCATCTGAACTGAACGTCGTTATCGTCATATGAAGCGCCTTTGCTGTTATCACCGTCAAAGAATATTTCCCAACTGTCGCTAACGTGCTCGTCTTCTTCGGGAGCTACTACTACTGAATCATCTGTGCATTCTCCATAGAAATAGAGACCGTCGTCGTTCCAGGCTGCGCAATACCAAGCGGATAAGTCATCGTCTCCGCCATCCGCGAAACTGGGATCATTATTTGTCGTGGCTACAGGCATGTAAATTTTAGGAACTAAGCCTGAAGTCCACTCATCGTCTAAACTTCCATCGACAATAGGAGACATAGTGACTTTCGGTATCTGAAGAATGTTGCTGCTTCCTGAAGCGGCAAGCTTGGCTGTTCCGAAGTAACTCGATGCCTGCCAGGCTCTGTCGTCGTCGCTCCACCATCTTACCTGGTTTTGACGTGCACCTTCTTCCGATTCTCTATCATTGGTTTGGACTTCAAAGCCGATTTCCTGATCGGCTGCTAAGGTAACCTCAAAAGAATCTGCCAGGGAGGCAGTGGGGATCGATAATTCTAAGGCATAACCGTTGCCGGTTTCCGCCCATACAACTTCTTCGCCCACGATTCCGTATTTTGTTTCGTAATCATAGTCGTAAATCCATCTGAACTGAACGTCGTTATCGTCATATGAAGCGCCTTTGCTGTTATCACCGTCAAAGAATATTTCCCAGCTGTCGCTTACGTGCTCGTCTTCTACGGGAGCTACCATAACGGAATCATCTATACACTCTCCATAGAAATAAAAACCGTCTTCATTCCAGGCTGCCATATACCATGCGGATAGATCAGCGGCTCCGCCGGCAGGAAGAACGGGGTCGTTATTGGTTGTATATGCGCGCATTCCAATTTGCGCGAAATCCCATTCCGCGTCAAGTGATCCGTCGACAACAGGCGCCATATCTACGTAGGGGATTATAAGTACACCATTAACCATGCTGCACTGATTGTAGGCAGACAGCACAACACTAAAACAAATAAGTAACAATGACACTTTTACTAAAATTGGAAGTCTTTTCACTTCTTAACCTCCTTACATTACCTTATTATTATATTAATCTTAAACTAAAAACTATTCTTAATTTTACGATGGGTGATCTTCATTAAATGTTTAGGCCTTTTCTCCTTATCTTCCGTTAATAGAAGAAAAGGCCTTACCTACCAATCTTGAGTTTCACACTTAAATCCATATTTGCACCCCCATTTTTGGTTTTTTTGGTTCTACTTATTCTGATAAACAATATAATGAAATAAAAGCCTATGTCAAGGGTTTTTTTTCTTTTGTTATTATCATAAATAAATGTCCTATTTTATTTTCAAAAATAAATGTCACATT
>CAZVXD010000190.1:0-2376 GCA_964631335.1 uncultured bacterium | reverse complement strand
AAGCACCACTTTGGCATGGTTAATGCTGGAATAATCTAATAGGGCCGTTAGAAAACCCCAACAGGTGGAAGAAACAATATGCCTGAGGTTCTTATTAGATTCGCCACGACGATAAAGGAAACAGAGTAGTGGATATCTTTGTGGGAATAGCGGATATGAAGATAAGTGATGACCCAGAAGCGATCCTGGTTATACACTCATTGGGCTCATGTATAGGTCTGGCTGTGTATGACCCTCGGGCCGGGGGGCATGCTTCATTATATGCTTCCTGAGTTCACGACCCCCGAAAGGGCGAAGAGTAAGCCTTTCATGTTTGCCAAGCGTCAGATGGTTGTGAAGGCTGCAGGTGGCTCTCAGGTCTTGGATGCAGCCGAGCAATTCATGATTGGAAAGCGCAACTATGCAGCCCTCGGAAAGATCCTTTTTCGCAACAATGTCTTTATTAGCGCTCAAGACGTCGGGGGTAGCGTGAGCAGAAAGATGCGGCTGAGCATTGCCACAGGGGAAGTATCTGTGAAGATTTCTGGCCAGAACTATAATATACTATGATGGATATTGGTGCCATAGTAAAATCAATAAAAAAGCCTCTACCTTTCTACAGTGGCTACTCAGGCCCTGTCCGGGTTGACGATAAGCTAATAGAAGAAACATATGCTAAACTAACCCATTTCATGGTTGCTTGTGTAGGGTTTCCGAGAATTTATCACGTTTATGTGGGAGGTATACGATGAGAGTAAAATGTCCAAATTGCCATAAGGTATTTGATATCCCCGACAAACGCCTACCAACCGGAAAGGAGATTGTCTTTCCGTGTCCGGGCTGCAAGGGGCCTATTGAATTCGATCTCAGAGCGAAGGCGTCGCAGGATAGTACTCCCCCCTCCTCTTCAACACCTTCTACCGAAAAACAACCAAGTGGCCAAGCCCTAAAAGAAATAATCTTGCGATCTGTGAGCGACTTGCCTCCCATGCCTCAAACAGTCTTCAAGGTTCGCGAGATCATAGCAGATCCCGGTTCAAGCTTTAAACAGCTTGCGGAAATACTTGAAACCGATCAGGCAATGGCCACCAGGGTTCTGAAGATAGCCAACTCTGCCTATTATGGCCTAAGCGGGAAGGTTTCCTCAATTCAACATGCCTCTGTTGTGCTTGGGCACAAGACCTTAGGGGAACTTATGACCATGGCAGGTATCTCAGGCCTGTTGGGTAACAGGCTAAAGGGATATGGGCTGGAGGCAGGAGATCTGTGGCGGCATTCGCTGGGGGTTGCCTTTGGCTCGAAGATTATTGCCGCCAAAAAAAACCCTGTATTAGCGAATGATGCCTTTGCAGCAGGGCTCATTCATGACGTGGGCAAACTCATTCTTGACCAGCATGTCCTCGAAAGGCAGGAGGCGTTTAAGGAATTCATGGTGGACGGTCAACAGAGTTTTCTTGCCGCTGAAAAACAGATTCTGGGATTTGACCATTCAGAGATAGCATCTGAGGCGTGCAAGAGCTGGCGTGTCCCTGAGACTCTAAGCATTGCCATAAGATATCACCACTATCCATCTCAGTCGCAAGGGAGCAAACTAGCATACATTGTTCATACGGCGGATTTAATAGCCATGATGACCGGCCTGGGGCTCGGTATGGATGGTTTGTCGTATAAGATGGACGATAAGGCCATGGAATTTGTGGGCCTTCACGAAAAAGACGTAACCGACATCATGGGTGAAGTCGTGGAATCTGTTGAAAAAATCGCTGGACAAATGAACAAAGCATAGTTGTAGAGGTATCTATGAAAAACGGCCTGAATGGCAGTATGGCCTTTTCAGGCCTCATATAGCCAGCTCATTCAGCGATATCTGGGCTGTTGTGACCTCCAACGGATTCTCCCGCATCAAATGTAGGGATTGCGGCAACATCTAAGAAGAAAGCGCCTGCAAGAAAGAAAGCCACATCATTAACATCCATCGAGAAGGTAGTGAAGATCATCAAGACGCACATTCAAGGAGCTCAAGAGGATATTCTTGAAGAAGATCTAACCCTTGATGAGGCTGTTCAAGACTATGAAAAGAGGCTCATCCTTGAGGCCTTAGAGAAGACCAATTGGGTTAAGGCAAAGGCTGCAAGACTTCTCCACATCAACAGAACAACCCTGGTGGAGAAGATCAAGAAACAGAACCTTGCGGAAACGCCCTCAGCATAGGCCCGTCAAGTACCTATTGTCAAAAGAATGACGCTCTCAAACAGAGACTTGATAATCATATAAAGGGCTCATGCTCCAACACAGTGCAGTAAATACTCGTCAAGCGTGACATTTTCCTTCGGAACGCTAAGGCTAAATGTCACTCCTGACGAGTTCAAGAGAGACACCTCCCTATCCATAGCAAAA
>CAZVXD010000189.1:0-2405 GCA_964631335.1 uncultured bacterium | reverse complement strand
AAATTTTTCTTCTTTTACTTCACCTGCGGTTTTCTTTCCTTCTTTTTCGGGTAGAAAAAGTTTAATCGGTTCTTCGGCTCCGTAACCTGTTATTATACAGAATTGTCCGGTTGAATCGCTTTTATATCCGATAATACCGGGTTTGTCGGCTTCTCCGGACATATATGCTTTGCCTTCGCCTGTTTTATAGGTTATAGGATTTTCGAAAGCTATTCCCAGTGCTTCTTTTATCCATGAAACGGAACTGTTTTTCGGGTAATGTCCTTTCTCCCAGGCAAATTTCTTTGCGGTTTTTTCTATCGTTTTCATATTCTCTTTTACAGATACGATTGTTATCGCTTCGGTAACCTGTTCATAAGATTCTCCTACTACTGAAATGTATGGAGATAAAAGGTGACCAAGAATGACACCTGCTATGAAAGCCAGGATTATTAAAATTATAGCACTTCTTTTTTTCATTTCTTCCTCCTTAATCCTAATTTGTATTCAAGTATAATGAAATCACTCTCTTAAGTCAAGTATTAATTTTGTGTTAGCAGTAAAATATTTGTTTCTTGTAAAAGCAAGTATCTGATATGAATTTCGTTTACTTCGGAAATCAAAAATTAAAATTTAAAAAGCAAAATGACAGGTTAAAATGTAGAAATTAAAAACGATGTACGCAAATTTTGCAGGTTTACAAAGGTTTTTTTATTGTTTTTTTGTTGATTTTTGAATTTTGATTTGTAATTCTACATTTTGATGTTTGATTCTTAATATAATGTGGTGTTGTTACAATATCTTGCTTGACATGCGATGAGCGTAAGTTATATTTGTTTGAGGTTTTTACTTATGAAGAAGAAATTAAAAGTCGGGATAAACGAATATTATAGCGGAAGGGCGAAAGAGTATGAAGAATTATATAAGTATGGAGGAACTCCGGCTTCTATTTCTGATCCCGAAGCCTATAAAAGTGAGGCGAAAATTATATCTAAGCTACTCAATAAATTTATTAAAGGAAAAATCGTTGATATTGCTTGCGGAACCGGATATTGGTTACCTTATTATGCCCCAAATTGTCAGGAAATTACACTTATTGATCAATCGCAAAAAATGCTTAATGAATGTAAAAAAAAGATTGAGGGTCTTGGAATTAATAAAAAATGTAAGTTAATATGTGATGATTTTTTTAATTGTGGATTTGAAGAAAAGAAATTTGATATGGGTTTGATTGGATTTTTTTTGAGTCATTGTAATGATGAACAAGAAAAATTATTCTTCGATAAAATGAAGAAGATGCTTAAAATTGACGGTGAAATGTGGTTTTTGGATTCTGCATGGAATGAAGAAAGAAGTAAAGTTCGTGATAAGTTAGGTATACAGGAACGTGAATTGAATGATGGAAGGAGATTTAACATATATAAGAAATATTATGATAAAACTGATGTACAATTATTAGCTATGAAATATAAAATAAAATTCGATATCTTGCATCAAGGGAAAATATTTATAGTTTTTAGAGGCGGTTTTTTATAATATGAATCTTAAGAAGAGGAGTTATTAAATGATCGATAAAGAAAAAGAATTGGCGGGTTCGGCTGTTTCGGAATTTATTGAAGACGGAATGATTTTAGGTCTAGGTACGGGTTCGACATTCTATTACGCGATAAAAAAAATCGGAGAGATGGTAAAAAATGGCTTGAAGATAAAAGCCGTTTCCACTTCATCATCTACAGATAAATTGGCGCAAGAATTGAATATTCCAGTTTTATCCATCGATGATGTGGATAAAATCGATTTAACCATCGATGGCGCGGACGAGGTCGACACCGATTTCAATGGAATAAAAGGGGGTGGGGGAGCGTTATTGTTCGAGAAAGTGGTGGCGAAATCTTCCGGTAAAAATCTCTGGGTAGTTAATGCCGCGAAAATGGTGGATAAATTGGGCGCTTTTCCACTGCCTATCGAAGTGGTCCCTTACGCTCTTGGTAACGTCTTTAAGAAACTCGAAGCACGAGGGTATAATCCAAAAATCAGGATGAAAGACGGTAACAAGTATCTTACAGACAGCGGTAATAATATAATAGACGCCGGCTTAGGCGTAATAAAGGATGCTTATAAATTGGAAATAGAATTGAACATGATTCCCGGTGTCGTCGAAAACGGCTTATTTCTGGATGTTGTGGATATTGTTATTGTGGGGAAAGGTGATGGGATTGAAATTATTCGAAAAGAATAATTCAGTCGAATGGTTAAATGGGTGAATAGTTAAATAGCAAAAACAAAACACTACATTTCCTACATGTCCTACATGTGAATATTTGGGTGGGGATGGGTTTTAAACAACATATATTTTTCCTCCGTGTTTTCAGTGTGATCTGTGTGAGTAATTAGGTTCTGATTTTTGGGTATTAGGTTTTAGCAAA
>CAZVXD010000188.1:0-2429 GCA_964631335.1 uncultured bacterium | reverse complement strand
ATATATTTATTCATGTAGCTCTGGAATAAAACGTTTCTTGAAAGCCCGAATCCTGACACAAGACATATAATGGTTATTGCCAGGAAATTATTATTATTTATACCCAGCAGTATAAAGCAGATGCCCGGAAAAATGGCGCTGAAAAATAAATAACGTTTTTTTGAACCGAATATTTTTTCTAATTTCTCAAATCCGTTCATAACAGGGATTTGAATACCCGACAGAAGAGCGTGAACGAGTCCGAAATATATTATAGGAACGCCAAGTTTACCCAGGAGTGGTTGATACATCCATATTATAAGGAAGGCGAGAGCGCTTATTGATATTGAATCAAAGGCGAGTATTTTGAGGATTTTATGCCCTTTGAAATATATAATTCCGCTTTTCAGAGTGTCTAAGTATTTTCCTTTTTCCTCTTTTTCGCTTTTAAGGTGTGGTTCCCTGAAGGTTAAAGCGACTAAGAAGGTGCTGAAGAAAGGAAAAAATACGAACATCATCGCGTATCTTAATCCTATTTTAGAGGCTATAAGACTACCTATGGGAGCCGATATCATAATAGCTGCCATTTCGAAACTTCTCAGTCTTCCGATGATCTTCTTTGATTGAGTTTCCATGTTGATTTCCTTTAGAGAATCGTAAAGTATAGCTTCATCACAGCCTGATAGCAGAGCAAAACCCAGTGCCCAGAAAAATTCTCCCGCAAGAAAGATGTAGAAGTTAGGAAAGGAAGTATAAACGAGAACTGCTATCGAGGAGGAGATGCCGGCTAGAATAAGAGAGGTTTTTCTTCCGAAATGGTCCGCAATTGCTCCTGTGGGAATTTCCATTAGTAGTACGATAATCACGTAGAATGACTGTAGTATCATCATCTGAGTATAACTTATTTTGCCCCAGTCGAGATAGAAGGGTACCAGTACACCGGAGATAAACATCATCATGTATAAAAACTTATAAGTATAAATTTTCCGGATATTAGCGCTATATGTTCGCATAAGGTTTATATTATATGGTTTAAGAGAATAAAAACAAGGCGTTTATAAAGAGTAGTTATAAGAATTTTAAATTTTTAATTTTGAGTTTTTAATTCAACATTTAAAATCCAACATTCATAATTGCTGTCGTGCTCTCTGTGGTTTAATATGTTTTTTAGTTACCTAATAACTCGTCGATTTTTTTTATAAAACTATCTTTCCCTTCCTGGTATTTATCGATATCGTAACGGTATTTTTTTGCCAGTTTTTCTTTAAGGTGTGAATACTCTTCGGCGATTTTCGGATGTAAGATTAAGTAATCTCTAAAATCGATATGTCTTTTAATCTGCGGACTTTCTTTCTCAAATACATGAACATGATGAGTCCGGTTCTTTCCTCCTTTCTGAAAAAAACGTCTTTTCGGTATACCGTATTCACCCAACGCCTCGTATCCTGATTTCTCCATTTGTTTATTATAGCTGTCCACTTTGTTTATATCTTCGACTTCTACCATAATATCTATTATTGGTTTGGCTTTAATACTTGGGATTGCGGTGCTTCCTATATGATGTATGTCTACAAATATTTCTTCAAATATCTTTTTAATTTTTTTCGCTTCTTCTTTAAATTTTTGTTCCCATTCTGGGTCATGAGGAACAACTTCAATTATTCTTCTTTCTTCGTTTGGTATTTTATTTCTTCGCAATTATAAATACCCTGTTTTCTTTTTCCGGATTATCGATTGGATTTGATAAATCTTCTATTTTAGCGAAATATATATCTTTAAATTCCGCTTTATTTAAAAGTTTTTTTACTTTATCCATATCGAAGCATTTATTAAAGATAACTTCACTGAATTTTTCGTAAGAGCCGTCCTTCTTCCGTATGAACCCCGATATACTTGTAGACCCTTTGTTCTCCTTTATGTTGAATGACCCCTGGATTTTTATTACCATTTCTTCATCATCGATGAAGGATTTCTTTCTCCAATTCTTTTTAAGTCCTGCACGGGTATTCAAATCAAATATAAGATATCCATTTTTTGCCAGTACTTTATAAACTGCTTGAAAGCATTTTGTTAAACTTTTCTCATTTTCGAGATGATTAAGCGAATCGTAGGTTGAAACAACAAGACCGAATTTCTTTTTTAAAGAAAAATCGGCCGCGTTGCCCTTAATAAATTCCGCTTGTGATTTTTCGATATAATTCTTATTATTTTCTTTTGCGTAGTGAAGCATATCTCCCGAGAGATCGATACCCGTTACACTATAACCATTTTCCAGGAAAAGCGAAGCTAACTGACCAGTTCCGCAGCATATGTCGAGTACTTTTTTATTTTTTTTGCCGATTGGTTTATTGGAATAAAAATCTAAGATAAAAGGTCCAACTTTTTCTATAAAATCGGTCCATTTTTTATTATAAACGTACGCAAAAATTTTCCCATAAGATAGTGACATA
>CAZVXD010000187.1:0-2446 GCA_964631335.1 uncultured bacterium | reverse complement strand
GGAAAAAGAAAAAGAGCAAAAACTTATTATTAAACTTTCCTACATTCCTTTTTTAATCGCATTCCTGCTTCCGGGTTTTGATAAACGGTTCGGATGGTCAAATGTGCCCGGGGTAGTGGTAATTATCGCGGATATCCTGGTTTTGATAAGCTACGGAGTATTTTTTCTGGTACTTAAAGAAAATCCCTATGCTTCGCGCGTTGTTGAAGTCGAGTCTGAGCAGAGAGTGATTACAAGCGGACCGTACGCGATTGTCCGTCACCCCATGTATTCGGTTGTCTTACTGATGTATATCTTTTCGCCCCTGGCTCTGGGTTCCTATTGGGCGATGATTCCTATGTTCTTTATAATACCTGTTATCATAGCGAGAATCTTGAATGAAGAAAAAGTGCTTAAAAGGGAATTGGATGGATATGATGAATATATGCAAAAGACCCACTATAGAATTATTCCGGGTGTCTGGTAGTTTTTATATGCAAAAGAAAAATAAAGAAAAATTGAAGAAAATAAGAAGATAATAGATGAGTATTATTACAAATACAACAATTTGGTTTTTAATCGGAGCTTTTTTATTAAATATAGTCGTTCTGGCGGTTTTTAGAACCGGTGTTGTGTACAAGAGCAGGAAACAGGATGGTACATTAAAGAAAAAAATCCCCTTTGCCGGAGTTTTGTTATTTTTAATTATGTTGATGCTTATATTAACATTTTTTATGGCTTTTGATTTTTTTATATTCAGAAACACAGATCAGATAAAATATATATGGGTTTTATCGATGAATCTATTATTGATGTTGCTGCTGGATTTTTATGATGCCTTTGTAATAGATATTTTAGTTCTGACGAAATGGAGGCCCGGCTTTTTAAAATTGGGAAAGGAATTAACGTCGGATTCGATGAAACTTCACGTCAAAAAACAATTAACGGTAGGATGGTTTATAAAACTTCCTTTGATACTAATAAGTTCTACCCTTTTTTATTCCTTACATAGATAGACATGCCAACCGGGATCACAAACATTTGCTAAAGGTTTTTTAATGCTAATATAGAAGTTTACTGTTTTGGTTCTGTTAGTTTAAATACTCTCCAGTTATACTCGTATTCGTGCCATACCTTAACATCGTTTCTTTGTTTTCCTTTTTTGTGAAAAGTAGCGAAGGGGGTTTCAAAATTCATTTCCTTTGGAATAGATCTGTCTCTTTCGAATTCTATTTTTTTATACTTCTTTTCTTTTTTGTCATAATACTGTTTTACTTCTATATTGGTTTCTCTGTCATAAACAGTGCATTCACCTCCATCATGAACATCCGCGCCTTCCTCCATAAACGGAGACCATGTTGGGAAGGAATGCGTGCTTTTCTGATAATTGACAGTATATTGAACGTATAAACTTTTATCACCAGCAACATCCCCGTCCATATCTAAATATAATTTGCTGTCGACTATTTTTCCCTTTATTTTAAATCGCCTGCTTTCAGGTCCGTCTTTTAATCCCTTATAGTGGTATTGGACCTGTGTGACTCCCGGTATAGAAAGAATTAAACCGGTGGGCATCGATCTACCTACTAAAATGTCAAAAAACGCGGCTTTTGCTATTTCCGGTCCAAATTCAGTTAAGAGTTGCTCGACAGTCGATGGTCCTATCTGTGTTCCGGCGGCGATTGAAGGAATTCCTGCCGCGTACAAGCATAATTGTTCTTCTCTTTTTGACTTTCCCAGTAGCCTTTCAAGAACAGCTACTTCTGTTTTAGCTATTTCATCCAGGACTTTGCCTCTTACCTGGTCGAGAGCAAAGTCTCCTAAACTTTTATAATCGACCGCGCCGGGAATTTCCACAAACAAAGAAGCGTCTACACCGTTAGCGAGATTATAACCTCCCGAAAAAGACCTGTTCCATAAAACCGCTTTTGCCAGTTCGATCGCGTCCGCCTGTCCTCCCGACTGCATTAAATTGGTAATCATAACCTTATTCTCACCTTCTCTTAGTAGATCCGCCGCGGATATCTTTGAGAAAGCGTTCATGTTTTGAGCTAATTTAGCTTCACTTTCGAGGTAAACTCTGTTCATAGACTGAACAGCCTGTTTTCCTATATCGCCTGCCAGTTTAAAAACAAAAACGACTTTATCCATCAAATTGATAGCATCGTTTACCTGTTTTGTAAGAGCCGCGACTCCGGCAAGATTAGGGATTAAACCGTAAGTTATAGTCCCTTCCCCTGTAACGTTGTTATTCTCGTCCACGTAAATATGAAAAACTGTAGAATGTTCAACCAGAAGAGTCATTATTATTTTTTCATTTCCAAATGGAAGCTCGTCTCTTCTTCCCATGAACTGGGAAGCAAATTCCCCTGAAGTTTGTTTAAATCTTACTTCCCATCCCCAGCCTGTACCTATCCAATCTCCCTCGTATTTCGATGCTTCAGCGCAAATTTCAAATGAGATCAAA
>CAZVXD010000186.1:0-2482 GCA_964631335.1 uncultured bacterium | reverse complement strand
CATGTTCCTGCGGCGGATAAGGATTTCCATCTGTCCATAACCACTGGTCTGTCGAGCGTCCTATCTGGTCGCGAGCGGGATATCCTGTCGAATCTTCATTTCCGTCCCAGGGTGAAGTCCCATCAGCAAGACCTCCCTCGCCTCTCGCCTCAAAAGTTCGCACGTTATCCACAATGATTGTGGGTCCGGATGACCAGCTTCCGGTCAAGACGTTATCAAAAACGACACCGGTTCCGCCGCGCAGAAAAAACGGCGTCCACATGCCTCTTTCAACCTGATTAATAGTATTACCGTAAATCTCCCAGCTTCGTGTCGCCCTGTGCGTTCCCTGAAGAGAATGAGCTTCGATATAAGCATCATTGACAATATTGTAGCGAAATACGTATCTGCCTCCATAATTCACGTCTATACAATTGCCGAAATTCTCAAAATTAAAAACGCAGTCTTCGACGAAAAGGGCGTTATTAGTTCCGAGTCCGAGAGGCTCAGCCCAGATACTATTCGCCATAAGGCTTGCGTCTCCGCACACCAGCACTCTCATATCATTAAACTCACAATGGTCTACTAAACCTACGGGACTTCCATCGTCGGTTGAAAGTCCGCGCGCGTAGACACCCGCGTTACCGTAATCGGAACTAACGTTATCGAACCGGCAGTAATCTACCCTCCAGTCTTCCCCTCTAACTACAATACCGTTTCCGTCTTCGCACGCTATCCGAAATCCAATATTGCTAATACGTGAACCGGAAGCACCAATATTAATTAAACTGCCGGGTCCGGCTGTATCAGATGAAATAATTGTCGCATCTTCCCCGCTGCCGCATAACATTATTTTCTTATTATCCGGAATCTGCAGCGCGGCATCCCAGGTACTGCTGCCTCTGGGAATAGACACAACACCACCGCTTTCAGCAGAATCTACCGCTGCCTGAACATCCGAAAGAGCGGTACTCGCAGCTAAAATAACAGGTGCCGAACCGGAATTTAGCTTACAAGACTGCAGCACAATAATCAATACGCTAAGAACAAATAAAATCGTAACTTTTTTTAAGAACATGAGAATATCTCCTTTTATTTATATAAAAAATATAATAATTTGATTTTCTTAGTCAAGGCATTTAAAAGAGCTCCCGGCAAAATCAGGTCCTGGGTTTTAGGTGTTAGTAAAAAATTTAAAATTCAAAACTCAAAATTCAAAATTCCTATTGCGTCCTTGTCGCAATTTCCAGTTAAAAATACCAATTCACCAATCACCCAATTAACCATTTTCCCGTGCGAAGCACATCCCCCCCTTGACTTTTCTTAAAAACAAAGTATTATAGACACAGTAAATGTAGGTTATGGAACCTCCAAGATCGTTCGGAATATAATTGTTAATACTTTTTTATCTCCTATCTGGTTTTGCCGGTTGTACATCTAAATACTTTTCTGCAGGATTGTATTCGCACTTAATTACATTTACGAAAACATGTAAATATTCAAACCTAAAAGGAGGTAAAATGAATATATATGTAGGTAACATTTCATCACAATTGACCGAAGAGGAAATGAATAAAGAATTTTCATCTTACGGTGAGCTAACTTCTGTCAGACTGATTAAAGATAAATTCACAGGCGAGAACAGAGGATTCGGATTTGTAGAAATGCCGAAAGACGAAGAAGCAGAGGCAGCGATTGCCGGTTTAAACGGTAAAGAACTTAAGGGCAAAGAACTTAAAGTAAATAAAGCTCGCCCACGTACGGAAAATTCAAGAAATGGACGCGGCGGAAGCCGTACTCCATGGTCGAATTAAAAGTTTAACAACTAAGTTAAAGCTTTAAAACACTGGGACATAGTTCATCGATATTATTAATATCGCTTGTAACTATGTCCTTTTTTTATATATATCCGGATTTAGGAGTTATTTAGGATTTAGATATAATTTTGTTAGCGCGTAAATGCGTAGAAGCGTTAGAGCGTTAGGAGGTACAAGGTACTGGGTCCTAGGTCCTGGGATAAAAAAAACTACAATCCCTACATGTTCTACATGTGAGAAATAGGTCTTGGGTCCTGGGTTTTTATAACATTGTTAGTGTGTATATGCGTAGAAGCGTTAGAGCGAAGAAAAGAGTGCGGAGTGACGAGTGCCGAGTACTGAGTTTTTTGAGTTTTTTGAGTTAGAACAAGCAAAAAAATACGTGTCTAACAGTATGAATGATTTAGGCATTAGTCATTGGTCGCTGGTCGCTGGTAAAAAACAAAAGCCTCGGTTTCTACATTTGAATTGGTGTTGACCTTGGACTTTGGACTATGGACATTGGACTTTGGACTAATTTTCTCTTTGTGAGATATATATTGACATCTCCCCCACATTTCATTATTATAAATATATGAGGACGTACGATACATTAATAGAAATAGGTATCAAATTATCGGCGGAAAAAGATCTGGACAAACTTTTAAATATAATTCTCGAAGATGCCTGTAAACTCTGTCAAGCCG
>CAZVXD010000185.1:0-2519 GCA_964631335.1 uncultured bacterium | reverse complement strand
TTTGATTGATAAATGGAAGGCTGAAATCGCAATACAGAAAGAGAGAAGGACTGTCTGGTCCGTGTTACTTCGTCCTTCTATAGTGTTTTCAATCATTATCGCGGGATTATGGTATTATTTTATCGTATTTAAGGAAACGTTCATGGAATATGGTTTTTTAGATAAAGCGCGTTCCGTATCGTTTGAAATAAGCCCTGCTGTTTCTTCAAATTACTATATTATTAGTGTGAGTATTTTTTCTGTGTTGGTTGCGGCTGTTTCCTTATTATGGTTTTATCAGGGCAAAAGATCCGGGTACTCGATTGTGCGGAATTGTTAAATTACTTCGCTTTTTGCTTTTTGCTGTTGGCTTGAAAAATTAGAGAACTTTTTGCGCTCTTTTTTTCTGTTAAATCTTGAGTTTGGATGGTTGTGGGGTCGATTTTAATGTTAAAGGCAAAAGGCTAATAGCTTAGGGGGTTGTTGGGTTTGGGATAATACACGATCCCGGAATCGGTTAAGACAGCAATAAACTTATCATTGCTTTCGACTCTTTTTCCTCCTGTGATATAAAGTGTAGTGTCTCTCGAAACAAGGGAATCACTGAATAAAAGACAAAGGTTTTTTTTAAATAAACATAAGTCTTTAACTCCGGGAACTAATTTTTTTCTTATAAATTTACCTTCTCTTTTAAAAATACTTAGTGTATCGTTACCGTATAAATACAGAGAATCCTTCGAGAGAATACATCGTTCTTTTTTACTCTTCGCTACGGTTATCCTTGCTCCGGAAGAGATTTGAATAAGGTATGACTGTTCTCCCGCTATCAGAACTCCTTTTTCGTCGGCATCTACATCGTTCCCCCCTGCTTTTATTTTTCCGAGAAATTCTCCCCAGAGAGAATATTTTTGCGTTTTAAATTCAGAGGAGGAAGTTACCCAGATAGAGAAAAAGGAAGAAGATATAGATTGAGGAGCGAACATAGAATCGAGAGAAAAAGAAACTGTTCCATCGACACCCCCTGCCATTCTATCTCTTGAAGACAGAAGTATTATTCGATTTTTCGAATCGATGGTGAGGTCGGAATAAGTCGTGTTAAATACCCATAAAAGAAAAAAAAATATCGTCATAATCTGAAATTTACTTCAGTTTTTCTCCCGGTTTTAAATGGTATCCATTTATAAATGATTTAGAATTTATTGTACTTCTGCTTTGAAGCTGAACTTCTTTTATTTCAATGGCTCCTTCGCCGCATTTTACGGTAATATTCTCGCCTGTGTTTAAAATTTCTCCGGGTGACTTCATCGCGTTAATTTCCGTGAGTTTTACCGCTCTGAATATCTTTAGTTTTTTCCCTCTGAAGATGCAGAATGCTCCCGGATGATAGGAGAGACCTCTTATTTTGCCTTCTATCCGGGAAGCGGTTTCCCCCCATTCTATTTTACATTCTTCCTTTTTTATTTTAGGCGCGTAGCTTGATTTGCTGTCATCCTGAGATAGTCTTTCAGGTTTTTCCCCTTCTTTAATATCGGTCAGTACAGAAAGAATAGGTTCGGCAGCTTCTTTGAACAGTCGTTTTTCCAGTTCTGTCCTTACTTCGTAAGGCAGAATAGGAATTTCTTTTATGCGTACAATATCACCTGTGTCTACACCTTTACCCATCAAAAAAATAGTAATACCGGTTTTTTTCTCTCCGTTCATTAAAGCCCGCGCTACCGGACTAGGGCCTCTGTATTTTGGCAGAACAGAAGGATGTATGTTTAAGGGATACCTCGCGATTTCCAGAATATTCTCTTTAAGTATCGCTCCGTAAGAAGCCAGGACAAAAGTATCGACTCCGGTTTCATTTATTCTTTCCTCTGTATAATCGGAGTTTGGATCGTCCGTTTCTATCAGATTAAGGGCGAGTCCTCTTGCCTTTTCTCCGAGAGGAGTGGGCGATTCGCTTTTCCCCCTGCCTTTCCTTTTGGGTGCTTTTGTGATAACAAGCGGAATTTCTATACCCGCGGATAAAAGAGAATCGAGAACGATTGAGGAAAGCCCGGAACTACCGAAAAAAACAATTTTCATTGGTCTTCTTTCCGCAAGACCTTCCTTATCATTCCCTTTTCTATTTCCAATTCCGTTTTTTCATCAACTTTGAACTTTACGGTTGTATCTTTAATCTGGGTTATTTTGCCGTGAATACCGCCTGAACTTATTACTCTATCACCTTTTTGCAGAGATCCCAGCATCTCTTTATGCTTTTTTTGCTGTACCTGTGACGGCCTTATTAAAAGAAAGTAAAAAACCGCAAATATAAGCACCATGAATATTATAGGCGAAAAACCGCCCTCTCCTCCGCATGCTCCCGGAGCCCCTTCTCCTCCCGCTGCTCCGGATGCCAGATCGCACCCCTGAGCTATCAAAAAATTAACAAAATTAATCATCAAGACCTCCTTTGAATTTGCTTAAAAAATTTTTCCGCCATTTGAAAAAAGTTCCTTCTTCGATGTTTTTTCTCGTTTCTTTCATTAATTCCATGTAGAATGTTATATTAT
>CAZVXD010000184.1:0-2534 GCA_964631335.1 uncultured bacterium | reverse complement strand
CGAAGGGAAATCTGTATTTTATAAATGTAGACGGCAAGCTTTATAAGGTAAAATAGAATTTTTAAACTCAAGGAAGATATTCTATTTTAATTCGATAATAAATAAGGCATTTCAATGTATCGTTTTTTACCCATATATGTCTTCGTACCCATTAAAATGGGGTTGGGCTCATTGAGCAAGTTCAGCAGACATAAACTCTGATTTCTTTTCTTTATTTTAACCTTTATTTTGGATTAAAAGGTACTGACTGAAAACGATTTCATTCAATGGCGGAAAACAATAAAAATCCCGGGCTTTTTCAGAAGTTAACGTCTGAAAGATATAAGAAAACGAAAAATATAACCACAGAAAAAGAAAAAATTCATATGCGTATTTTAATTGAAACCTTTGACAAGGAGCATTATCTGTTTATATTAATATATTGGAAGGCGATATGAAAGGATTATATTTTTTATTACCTACATTGCTTGTAATTCTTATTTCTTTTCTCATTGTTAGAACTGCCGCGATTATTTTGATGATGACGGGAATGGAAAAGAAGAAAGCTTTATTCCAGGCTCTTTCCGCCTTCACCGGTACAGGCTTTACGACAAAAGAAGCCGAAATGGCTATGAATCATCCTATGAGAAGACGGGTGGTCAGCTGGCTTATGATATTGGGAAATGCCGGAATAGTAACGGTTATTATCACCACCACTTCATCTTTTATATTCACCAAGAGTTATATTTTACCGATAAATATTCTAATCCTTCTGACCGGGATATTTCTTATCATTTTTGTTGCGGGACGTAAAAGTATTATACGGAATTGGGAAAGATTTATTGAAAAAAAATTTATCAAATATTCATTTCTTGAAGAAGGGATTACCGAAGACCTGCTTCATCTTTTAGAGGGTTATGGGCTTGTTAAAGTAATAATATCAGAAGGTTCTTCTTTTAAGGGTAAAACCATTTCAAGTCTCAACTTCAACACAAAAAAAATACTTGTGTTGGGAATCGAGAGGGGGAAACACTGGCTTTCGATTCCCGGTAAAGAAGAAAAAGTAAAAGAGGGAGATAGATTAATAGTGTATGGTCCGTTGGAGGCTTTAAGAAAAATTTCTCATGATAGCTAATTTCGGTATTTTTATGAAAAGGTTCTTAAAGAAAGCATTGGTAGCTTTTTCTTTAATATTTTTTCTATTATATATTGTCGCTTTCATTAAACCTTTTCAAAAAGTTGTTCTAAATTTCTTTGTGAAGTCTTTTGAAAAAGAACAGGGTATTCAGCTGATGTTTGATGATGTTAAAGGGAATCTTTTCTATCATCTAAATTTTACGGACGTTAGAATTAGTAAAATTGCCGAAATACCAGAATTTGATATTAGATATAATATTTTTAATTTGATTATTAATAAAAAAATAGGGACTATCTATATAAAAAAACCATACGTAAATATCGAAGAAGCTTTGAAGTTGGATCTGGGGGGACAGGGAAAAAGCGGTCTTATCATTGTAGATTCTTTTGTTATAGACTCAAGCAATGCTAAGTATAAGGATTTTAGTTTGCCTTTTTCTCTTTTTATGAAAATAAGAGAAAACAGTGTCGAGCTCAAAAAATTTTCCCTGAATTATCCCGGTTCAGATTTCTTTTTTACCGGGGATTACAAATTGGACGGGGAATTGGATTTTTTTTATAAATTTAATCTGGATCTGGCGGAGCTAACGAAAATAGAAGGCAGAGTATCATCAGAAGGAAAATTGAAGGGGACAGGTAAGAACCCGATTGGGTCGGGAAATTTATCCTTTTCTTCCGATTATCTCGATCGGGGGTCATTGCGTTATGAACTCGGAGACAGCATGCTATATATCCGGGATATAAACATTATCGATGAAAAAATTTCTCTTGCGGGAAACGCCATATTCAATTTTAGAAAAAATGCAGGTGATTTCGCGCTTTCTGGAACTGCCTCGAATAAAAAATTTAATATTCACGGAAAATTAGACAATAAAAACGTGGTGGTCGATTTAAGAGGAAAAGAGATTAACGCTACGCTGGAAAGCACTTTGGGAGACACAATCAATCTTACACTCGAAGGGAAGTATAAGAAATCCCCAATAAATATGTCCTTAAGCTATATTTCCGAACATCTGAATGGAAATTTTTCAGTACCGTATATTTCTATAAACAAAGATGTTTCTTTAAAACGAATTGCGAGTAATTTCGATCTCAGAACAAACAAAAAATCTGTTGAAGGAAAAGTAAATTTAAATGTTGAAAGGATATTTTTTCGTTCTGAGGAAATTGGAGGTTTAAATATTCTATCCGATTTCAAAGAAGGTAAAGCAATATTAATAACCGCGGGTTTGATTGAAGGTAAAGGGGAATTTCAAATGGAAAAACCAGCCCCTTTTTTCTTTGATTTTAGTATGAAAAATTTTAGTTTAAATGCTTTCCTCCCTGAAGGAAAAGGTAAAGCGGATTTTTCGGGAAAAATAAAGGGAGAGATAGCAAAACCAAAGGATATAACAGTTTCTTTATATATAGAAAACCTC
>CAZVXD010000183.1:0-2569 GCA_964631335.1 uncultured bacterium | reverse complement strand
TCACGAATAATCCAATAATCAAGGTAACTGCCGGAAAACATGGATCGTCCGGCACTCCACCCATTCGGGTTACCGACATCGGAATTGGTAGAATAGGTAGCACCCTGGCCACTTTGATAGACTAAATACCATTGACCTTTTGCTTCGCAATAGAACACCTGCGGGGCACAAAAATAGGAGCCTACATTTAGCGTACTCATATAGGTATGGTTCGCGCTGCTTAACCCGGATATAGAAGACGCGGAAGCATAACCCATCCGCCAGTCGTTATTGTCGCGCCCGGTATAAAAGATGTGGTATCTACCACCTGAATACACAATACTTGGATCTTTAACGGCTATATCATCAAATGAGCCTGATGGTCCGTCCTGGAAACATCTTGCTTGTACTCTCCACGAAGGATTAGTGTTAACCCTGGTTTTAGATGGAACGCCGTCGAAACTTTCCCCTGATTCCGGACTGGTCGGTTGATTTTGGCATCCCCAGGAAAAAGCTATAACGGCTATCAAAACAATAATTACTCCGAAATATTTAAAATTCATATCCACTCCTTACTCTTATCTTAGTTATTGTTAATACTTCATACTAAACCAAACTTTTTTCTACCCCCCTTCCTTTCTTTTCCTTTCCTTTTTTTAAAGATTCCACTTCCTGAAAAAACAGTAGAAAGGAAGGATAAATTAAACAAATTTGTTTTTATCTGCTATAGGGATTTTTGAGACATTTGAATCCGTTCTCACATCATTAATAATCATTAATACACGACTTTATTTAGCCTTTAACCTCCCTCTTTTGAATTTCGACCCAAGGTGATTACTTACTTTAATCCTTAAGACTTCATCCCGTAATCAATAAAAAACAACTTCCCTAAATTCCCTCTCAAACTCAAAATTCACATATTTATTAGGTAACCAAATTTTACATATAATATTTCGGGTTTTTTCGCTATAAAGTCAATATGCGTCTTTCCTGATTTCTTTATCAGCAATTGGATTATTTCTTTCCTGATGACCACTTTTGTAGATATATACTTAAAATAAATTATTATTAGGTTTATAAGATAAAAATCTAAGAGTGTACAGCGGGTTTCGGACTAACTTTTTCCTTATGATTTTAAAAAATTGATTATCATTTCAAGAAAACCAACTCGCTCGGCTATGGTAAAAAAATCATCTGAAATAATATCACTGTCTCCAACTGCCAATACATTATCTGTGGCAATCAGAAAGTCGGGACTTTTTATATCTTTAGGGTCTTTAAACCTAACAGGTTGACCCAGGCCCAATCCCGCTCCGCACGCGAATGTTTCTTCAGAATTTTTAAAATATATTTCCTTGTTTCTGTTACCCCTGAATATTTCGATAGCGCAAGCTCTGTGGAGATATAAACGTCTTTCTTTAAAATACACGGGAACATATAACATATTATCATATTCATTATCCTTAAAATTCACACCACAGGCTGGAAGAAATCTGACACCGTATTTTTCGGCGATCGAGTTTAAAGGATAGGGTACCGGGTATATTTTTCGGGGTTTAAAAAAAAGATTCCAGGACTTAGTATAACTTTTAAGACTCGAATACATATCTCCGAAAATAACAGCTTTCCAGGATTTTGAGAGCTCGTCTATAACCGTTTGGGGTATTTTACTCAGAGGGGTAATAATAATTACTCCATCTTCAGAATTTATTTCAGCACCTTCCGCATATTCAAAAACCTCAAAATTTTTGTTTCTCAAAGCCGCTATAAATTTTGAATAATTTTCAAAATCACCTCCGTTCCCGTATACAAAAATTCTTTTCAAGCCTCTCGATTCCAGGGTAAAAGGCGATTCTTCCGGCAGAGACTCATCCTCAAGCGGGAAAATACTGAAAATTAGATGTTTTACAAACAATCTGGTTTTAGGATCGGAAAAAGCCAACGGATAAAGATCTTCCCATTTGTAATCAGGATTAGCATTCCATAAAAACTCTGAATCGGTAACTATCGCTATCCGTCCTTTTCCGAATTTGCCCAGTCCGGCAACGATATGTTTACCATCCACAGTAGTAAGAATAGGCTTACAATCTTCCTCCCTGATCGGTCTTAAATCCGCGGCACATAGCAAGGCAGGGCCTTCTCCCACCGAAGGTATAGCCGTCCAGAACCACCTGCCTTCGGTAGCCGGAAAAGTATCACTTTCAACCACAACCCTGCCGTTGTCTATTTCCCACCCGGCGGCATTTATAAGAGGTCTTAAAAAATCCGCGGATCCAAACTGGTTATCATGTTCTGCTATGACCAGTAACTTTCCTCCGCGTCCGACAAAATCGAGTATATTCTTTACTTCTTCTTCTGTAAACCGTGCTTCCTGAGCTACGCCGACCACAAAAAGCGTTCTCTTTGTATCGAGATACGGAAGAATTTCCTTATAGGGCTTATGGTTTTCTGCGGTTCTGTATCCCAGTTTTTTTAGAAAAAGATTTAAAGAAGAATACCCGGCAAAACCTGTATCTTTAATAGGCCATACTTGCTCTTTAAAAGTATCGAACAATACTAAATTACCCTGCCTGGTTTTTTGCCGTCTACA
>CAZVXD010000182.1:0-2611 GCA_964631335.1 uncultured bacterium | reverse complement strand
TTCTATAATTTCCACTCACCATGAAAATAAGTTTGTATAACTTCTTTCGCTTTATTCTTTGCCCAGGATTCCAGACCCATTTTTTTTATCAGGCACAGATTGAAAACTTTTGTGTTGTGAGGTACTTCAGTTGCTTTATCCGCGTAAGGGTGAAGTAAGTCGCAGGGGAAGTCCGGACAGTCGCAGCAAAATTTTACTCCTTTCTCTTCAGCGCAATTAAAAACTCTGCATCCGTTTGGCACGCCGGGGACTTTTCCTTTTATCGCGCGGCATCCGTCACATCCTATTTCTTCCGGCGGCATACCAAACTGCTTAGAAAGCATTTCTCGTAACTCTTCATTCTCTTTTGCCAGATACACTATACATTCGAAACACGCTAAACCGCAGGGCGCGGTCATATACTCGTAATCCATATTACCTCCTGTTTAAGTCTTAAATTTCCTTTGCATTATAGCTTATAACTATAGCGTTTGTCAAGTCCAGAGAAAGACGACAGATATTAATTAAGACTATTTATTATATGGACAATCGACTTCTCGAGGATGGAAATGACATTCACTTATTGAGAAAGATTCCTGAAGAAGAAACAGTGACGTTTTTTTGTTGTTTTAGCTAAAACCTTAAATCAAATGCCCAATACCTTTTGGTCCTCAGTAGTCAGCTTTGGACTCCTTTACAAATCGATTTATCTCATTAATATTGCAATATGAAAAAACACTACATTTTTGTATCGATGCTTTTCCTGTTGGTAAGTTCCTGTAACAGTGATCCTGTCGAGCCGGATTACGGCGATTGGCCGTCTTCTTCCAATACCGGTCTTACCGACCCTGATAACCTTACCATAGTAAATAATGATACAACCATTGGCACCTCTGATGCGATCGTCGAGAATCTGGATGTGAGGGGAACATTGAACATCCAGGCTGACAATGTGACGGTCAGGAATTGTAGAGTTTGGCTTGGAGCTTATTACGGTATCGTGATTGAATCAGGTTATAAGGGAATTTTAATCGAACATTGCGAAATAGGCAGGGATTATGTAAATAGTTCTAAAGGTATTTTGATAAGAAGCGCAGACAGCACCGAAGTGACGATACAAAGATGTTATATTCATCATGTCGGGGATGGAATATTCGGAGGGTCGAACGGCGGTGATCCCGCGCCGAAATGCAAAATTACAGTTCAGGATTGTTACATTACTGATATAAGAGAAACGGACGGAGACGACAACGTCGAAACCATCGATGACCATAAAGGTGATGGTATGGAATTCTTAGGACAGATAAGAGAAGCTTTAATATTGCACAATAATATACAGGTTCCAACCGATCAAACCTCATGTCTTTTATTTGAATGTAATTGGGGAAATTTACAGAACGTCACAATCGAGAACAATCTTTTAAACGGCGCGGGCTACACCGTTTACACAAGAATAAGAGAAGGGCGAACTTTTGAAGGTTTAGCTATTATCGGTAATCATTTCGGGAGAGATTACAACTTCGGTATCCATTCGAACGATGTCGATACGGCGGAAATCACAGCTTATGGGAATGTGTGGGATGATACCGGGGAGCCGGTTGAAGGTCTTCTGGGCGTTCCGAATGATTAGCCACAAAGAAACAACAAATTATACGAATAACATGAATGAGTTTTCTGAGGTCATGCGAAAGTGATTTCTAACTTAAGGCCTAAACCTAATATTTATTTACCTTTGGTTTTATTTGAAAATTAAGTAAGATTTGATGAAACGAGAAGTGAAACGTTAATTAAAAAGGAAGATGTTAGATGATTGAAAAAATAAAGTATTGCGTTTTTTTGTTTTTATTCTGTTTCGTTAATCCGTTAAATGCTCAAGTAGAAGAATTGGCGACTGGATTCCTGCAGCCTGAGGGTCCTGTCTGGAAAAGTGGGGCCGGTCTTTTATTCAGCGATATCAGGGCAAATAAGATATATTGCTGGTCGCCGTATGATAGTTCGGTTACCGAGTATATGAATCCATCGGACAGTTCAAACGGTCTGACATTCGATTTAGACAGCAATCTTATTTTGACCCAGATGGCAAAGAGACGCGTTTCACGCAGAGAATCAGACGGCTCGATAACTCCGCTTGCCGAAACTTACGACGGAAAAAGATTCAATAGCCCGAACGATTTAGTCGTTAAATCCGACGGCTCTATTTTTTTTACCGATCCGGATTTTAACACCCCAATTGGTGAGCCTAAAGAATTGGATTTTCAAGGTGTTTTCAGAATAGGCAAAAATGGCAATATCCAGGTATTGGACAGTACGACGTTCGACAAACCAAACGGTATTTGTTTTTCCCCCGATGAATCAAAATTATATGTAAATGAATCACCTCTACGAATAATCTATGTTTGGGATGTTGTCGATGATTCAACAATCGCAAATAGAAGAGTCTTTTTCACGATACCCGGTATAGATTATGTGCACTATGCAGATGGAATGAAAGTGGACGAGGAGGGGAATCTTTATTGTACCGGACCTACGGGCGTGTGGGTTATATCTCCGGATGGTGTTTGTATCGATACGATTCTCGTTCCGTCGAATCCGTCGAATTGTAATTGGGGTGATGAGGATGGGAAAACATTAT
>CAZVXD010000181.1:0-2659 GCA_964631335.1 uncultured bacterium | reverse complement strand
CATTATCAGTATTTTACCGGCTCCGCTTAACGGCTTTTTTGGTTTTTCCTCTTTTTCTTTTCCCCCTTTTTTTTCTTCAATCGCCAGGAGATATATGAAAAAGGATGTTCCTTTTCCCGCTTGAGATTCGACTGTAATATAGCCTCCGTGTTTTTGAATTACGGAATATACTGTGGCCAGGCCTAGACCGCTTCCTTCCTGTTTGGTCGAGAAATACGGATCGAATATTTTCTGCAGATATTCTTCCGGTATTCCTATTCCTTCATCTCGAAAGATCAGCTTTATATATTTGCTGGCTGGGAGTGGTAATGGATCATCTTTCTCCAGGACTGTATTTTCGGCTTCAATATGTAATTTTCCTCCCTGAGGCATCGCCTGATTTGCGTTTATAACCAGGTTGTCTATTACCTGTGTTATTTGACCCCTGTCTACTTCCGCTTTCCATAGGTCAGGCGCGAAATGATACTCAGGTATGACATTCGAACCGTGAAGGGTGAATTCTGTCGATTTTCTTACTAAATCCTTTATGTCCACTATTCCTCTGATAGGTTCTCCGCCCTTTGAAAACGTAAGAAGCTGTTGGGTCAGATTTTTAGCCTGGAGAGAAGCCTGTTTGACTTCTTCTAATATTTCATTAAAATCTTTAGTTTTTTCTGCCTGAACGAGAGAAATGTTTCCGAGTATTCCGGTTAGAAGATTATTGAAGTCATGAGCGATACCGCCCGCAAGAATCCCCAGAGATTCGAGGCGTTCTATTTTTCGTAATTCTTCTTCTGCTTTTTTCCTTTCTGAGATGTCACGTACAATCGCCCACATGCCTTCAGGTTTATTTTCAGAGTTTTTGAGTAAAAAGGTCCGTAGCTCTACCGGGATTATGGTTCCGTCTTTTTTGATATATTCTTTCTCGTAGACTTCCGAATATCCTTTTTTTAGAATTTGTTCCTTTATTATGTTTTCTTCCATTTTATACCACTTTTTCGGAGTGATATCGGTGTATTTTAATTTTTTTATTTCTTTTTCGGTATAACCGAGTATATCTAAAAAGTGTTTGTTAAATTCGACTATTTTTCCTTTCATTTCGACGTGGACAAAAGCGTCTGTCATGCTCTCGTGCAGATTCCTATATTTCTCTTCGCTTTTTTGTAAATTTTTTATGGCTTCTTTTCGTTGTGTAACGTCGTGAACTATACCCACCAGCATCGGTCTACCCTTGATGGTTATGGCGCTTAAGTATATTTCCGCGGGATAAGTAGATCCGTCTTTCCGATAATGAACGGATTCAAATCCCACGGAATCGCTTTTTTTAAGTTTTTTCCAAAGATTTTCCCTGTCGTTTCTGGTAATGCTCTGGCGGTCGATGTCGCCTACGTTTAGGCTAAGCAGTTCTTCTTTTGTGTAACCGGTTAAGTCGCACATTGTTTTATTTACGAGTAAAATCTTTCCATCCGTGCCGTGGACGGACACTCCCAGCGGAAGATTCTCGATAACCATCTGAAATCTCTCTTCGCTTTCTTTTAATTCTTCAAGTGCCTTCTTACGTTGCGTGATGTCGTTAACTATCGCCAGTATCATTGGCTCACCTTTTAACCTTATGGCGCTGGTGTATATTTCCACGGGAAAGGAAGAGCCGTTTTTACGATGGTGTATGGCTTCTATTCGGGCGTAACCCTCTTTTTTTATTTTTCGCCAGAGTTTTTGCATGTATATTCTGTCCCGGATTCCCGGTTCGATGTCCGAGATGTTTAGGTTTAGCATTTCTTCCCGTCTATAGCCTGTTAGATCATACGTTGCTTTATTGACAAGTCTAATACGCCCGTCGAGGTCATGTACACAGACTCCGTGCGGAACATTTTCAATAACCGTTTGGAATCTTTCTTCGCTTTCCTTTAATTTTTCTATGGCATTTCTACGCTCGGTAACGTCCTGGGTCATTGCCAGTATCATGGGTTCATCTTTTAAATTAATCGCGTTTAGATAAATTACCGCTGGAAAAGTAGAACCGTCTTTACGGTGTAGAGTCGATTCCAAATAGTCGTGACCTCCCTTATTTAATTTCAGCCAGAGGTTTTGCCTGTCGTCTCTGGAAGCGCTCAGGTGGTCTACTTCCTGAACATTCATGGTAAGGAGTTCTTCTTCCGAATAACCCGTTAATTCACATAAAGCTTTATTGACAAGTGTCATGTTTCCGTTTAGATCGTGAAGGCAAACCCCGAGCGGTAAATGCTCGATAACTGTCTGAAATCTCTCTTCACTTTCTTTTAATTCTTCAAGCGCTTTTTTTCGCTGCGTGATATCATGAGCTATCCAGAGAACATACAAACACGCCCCTTTTTTATTCATTATGGGAACTATTGTTACTTCCGCGCTGAAAATCTTATTGCCGAAAGCATAATCTTCTTCATAAAACACCGTTGTTCCCGTTTTAGCTGCCTTCAGGAAGATTTCCCTTGTCTCTCCCGGTTTTCTCTGGTTTGGTTTAAGGAAATTTTCAACTATTTCTTTAACGGTTTTGTCCAGAAAGTTTTCCTTTGACGCGTCGAAACCCATTTTTTTTGCGGTTTCGACAGCAGTTTTATTTACGTTTATTATACGTAATTCTTCTCTTTTTTCGAAGGAAAAGAGTATCTGTAGATCAGAAGTGTTATTAAAAACGGCAGAA
>CAZVXD010000180.1:0-2661 GCA_964631335.1 uncultured bacterium | reverse complement strand
ATTTTAAAGCAATATGAAACAGAGTGATATAAGAAATCTTATACTTTATTTTTCTTCTTCCATACATATAGCAAGAGTCTTCCAGACCAAGAGCCAGACCCTCTATCAACACGCGGAAAAAATGCATCGGTTTCTAACGGATTTATTTAAAGAACTGAAAAAAATAGAATTATCGATATCCGACAATCACCTATTTTTCAACGATGAAAGAGCTACGGTGGAAGTAGGGATAATGGGAAGATACAGATCACTAATTCACGATTTAAAAACCCTATCCATAGGCTCGATTTTATTCGAAGAATTACCCGAACTCGAAGAACTTGTTTCCTTCCTGTGTTGTCTGGGAATGAATTTAGCTAAAATGAAACACTCTTTCGAGACAGTCGCCGACGATTTAAAAAAAGACGGAGTGAAATCCATAAAAATAAGCAGGATAGAAGACTCCAATCAAAGAGATGGCATCTTGCGTTCCATAAGAAAAGAAGCTCTCTCAAGTCTTCTCGACTCAATCGGCTATTTAAAAAAAGTAACCATCGAAGAAGAAGCGAATATCTTCGAAGCCAAACGGATTGTAAGAAAATTCACGGATCTTCTGTTCAAGGAAAGAAGCTATTTAATCGCTTTAACCATAATTAAAGACATCGGTTCATACACTTTTAATCATTCCGCGAATGTCTGCATACTCTCGATTGCTATGGGTATAGAATTAGGGATTTCCAGAAAAGATTTACTGGAGCTGGGGATAGCGGCATTATTCCACGATCTGGGAAAAATAGACATTCCCGGCGATATTTTAAACAAACCGGATACACTCACAAATATCGAATACGAAAAAATCAAACAGCATCCTTATCTTTCAGCCGAAAGAATTATTTTCCTGAAAGGAATCGATGAAGTGCCTGTTTTTGCTCTTCGAGGTATTCTCGAACATCACATAGATTTCTCCGGCAGTGGTTACCCTGAAATAAGTACAAAAAAACCGACTCTTTTTGCCCGCATCATAAGAATCGTGGATTCTTACGACGCTATGACCACACCGAGAATTTACCAGAACGTAAGAAGCCCTTTCGAAGCGCTTAAGTATATCGTAAAAAGTACCGACATTTACGATCCTGCTCTGGTTAAGATATTTCTGGATATAATGGGAATATATCCTCCCGGAACCATAGTTCTATTAAAAGGAAATTTAAAAGGGGTTATGGTTTCGGAGAATGAAGTCGCGGTGATTAAAAAAGGCAAAATTTCAAAAAGCGCGCCTAAAGAAACAACTATTGTAAGGGCATTATCGCCCAATGAAATAGATTTCGATGTGGCTTCAGTCCTGACAGCCATAGCCGGGGAAGAAACTTAAAAACACTATCGGCTCACGGCTTACAGCTTTCTGCTAAACCCAACCCCACAACTCCAGAAAAATATTGAACCACAAAGCCCATAAAGATCACAAAGGAACATTTTGGTGTTTAATTGTAAATTGAAAATTGCAAGTTATAAATTTTAAATTTAAAACAAAGAGAAACAACAAATAACACGAATTACACGAATAAATTAAAAATTGAACCACAAAGAACGCCGTATTAATTTTGAATTTTGAATGCTAAGTTTTTAATTTTTTCTATACCCTAAACCCTCTTAACTATACCTTAAAAATAGGCACTAAGACACAGAAAACATCGGCTATCTGCTTACTGCTTTCGGCTTTCCGCCAAACCCAACAAACCAAAATGTCATTGCGAGTTCGGCTTCCTGCCCGACCCGAGCGAAGCAATCTCAAGCGACAATATGTATAATTATCAAACTTGACATTTAAGTCCAAAAAAGTTATTATTATGAAAAAGAGGTAAATAAGAATGAAAGTTTTTAAGAGAATAGAAGTAGATGAAAATATACTCCACGGAGAACCATACATAAAAGGAACCCGCGTCCCCGTCAAATTAATTTTGTCATTATTAAGCGAAGGCTTAACACCTGAAGAAATAATTAAAAACCATTATCCTATTCTCAAAAAAGCAGATATTCTTTCTTGTATTAAATATCTCACTCAAATTCTTGAAGAAGAAGAGATTCATTACGTAAAAAACTGATTGATGCCTGTTTTCTTTATTGATGAGTGTGTTTCAATTCAAACAGAAAAATTTCTAAAAAACTTAAAATATAAAACTGTAAACGTAAAAGATCATAAACTCTCAGGCGCTTCTGATGACAGAATATTAAAATTGACTAAAACAGAAGGCTATGTTCTTGTAACTTATGATAAAGGATTTGGTAATATAATCAAATATCCCCCATCTGCTCATAAGGGAATAATACTTTTAAAAGTAAGAAACAAATCCTCAATGAAGGGATGCCATAAAGTCCTTAAAAATTTATTAAATAGAGAAAAAGACTTCGAGTCTACTCTATTCATTGTAGACGAAAAGAAGTATAGAAAAAGAAAAAAGCCATAACACTCCACATGTAAAACGCGTAGAGATCGTAGTTTTTTGTTTCAGTACTCGGCACGCCGCACTCTCCCAACGCTCTAACAGAGATTTACTATAGACTATTTCTTCTCTTCTTTCTTTTCCTTCATCTCCGCTTCCGGATGTATTTTAACCAGGTAGCGGGACAGAGCTATTCCGCCCACTATCATTCCCAGGTAACTGGTAAAAAATCTCCATAAAA
>CAZVXD010000179.1:0-2730 GCA_964631335.1 uncultured bacterium | reverse complement strand
ATTCTTCCGCTACGACCACCAGTTCGTTGTTCTCATAGTATCCTTCGTTGCACATCGTAGCTTTTTTATTATGAGCTATATTCTGGGCTATACCATTATAGATGTCCTCATCGAAGAAAATTCTCTGAGTTCTGGGGGCTATAAACGCTGTCGAGCATACACCCAGCAGGGAAATAAGCAGGAGCAGAAACAGATGCTTGTTTTTTATTTCCGCTAAGATTTTTTTTATGTATTTAAAACTGAATATAAAGGCTATTATTAAAAGGATGAAGTTTAATTCGAGGAGATAAACGTAATATCCGGATAAAAATGTCTGAATTTTAGCGGCTGTCATATTTTAACAAAACTCCCGATTCTAAAAATAAAGGTATTTTATAAAGCTGTAAACGTATCTGAAAAACACTCTGTGCATTTCGATATGGGATTCTCCGTATTTCCTTCTATATTCATGAGCGGGAACTTCATCCATTTTGTATCCTTTCTTAAGTGTTTTTATAATCATTTCCTGTTCAATTGTAGTTATATTCTCTCTGAGATCCAGATCTTTTAATACCGCTCCTCGAATTGCTCTGAAACCGTTCTGACTATCGCTTAATCTTACATTGAATTTATTGTTGATGCAAAAGGTTATAAACGAGCTTCCTGTAAGTCTCATAAATTCGTCGAATCCTCCGTGAAGTTCGCTGGAACCTCCGAATAATCTTGAACCGGTGACATGGTCCGCTTTTCCCTCCTGAATGGGTTTTATCAGTTTGGGTATGTCTTCAGGATCGTGAGAACCATCCGCGTCGATGAAAACAACAATTTCATCGTCTGACACGTGTTCCGCGGAAGTTCTTATGGCTGCACCTTTTCCTTTTCCTTTTTGCAGGACAACTTCCGCACCCAAATTTTCCGCAATCTCTCTTGTTTTATCTTTTGAATGCCCATCGATAACAAGAACTCTTTTTGCGTATTTTAGACAGCCTTCTATTATTTCACCGATGGATTTTTCTTCATCTTTTGCGGGTATTATAACACACAAATTTTTAATTGAAGCCATTATGTTTTCTCCTTTATAAATAAGTTGCTTAAGATATTTTGGTAAGCTTCGCAGGGTGTCCAGCATTGAGGGCATTTACCGTTTCTTATTTGTTTACTCAAAATTGTGGATTTTTCGTTTGCCAGTATCTTCAAAAGGTCAAAGTTGTTTTTTCTTAGATTTCCCAGAATAATATTGAATCCCGTGCAGGGATAGACGTTTCCCGTAGGTTCGATGAAACATGATATTCTGCCGGATTTGCAATTAAAAGGGGTTTTGTCGCTCGATAAATAATTTTTGATGTTTTTCATATAGGTATATTCCAATAGAGATATCGGGTTTAAAAAGGAAAGTCCTTTTTTCCTGATAAAATCATCGATAAGTTTAATAATCTTCTGTTTGTCGAAAAGCATGGGTTCATTTGAGTATAGATTTTCCGAATAATGATAAATGTTTAAATGTATATCCGAGTATTTTAAATCAGGAATATAATCTTTTAGTTCAGTGAAGAAGTTTTCAAAAAAATTGATATTAAACGGAGATAAAGTGCATCCTAAATATACTTTTACGTATTTGTTTTTCTTTAGTTCTTTATAAGTTTCAATACATCTATCGAAAGCTTTATTGTTGCCTCTTATTTCATTGTGAATATCTTTTTTTCCGTCCAGACTCACAGTTAAAACCAAATTGTTAAAGTCCAGAGAAGATATTTCTTCCGTGAATTCCACGATTCGTTCGGTTAAAAATCCGTTGGTGGGGTAATGAAGAAGTACTAAATTTTTTATGTTGTTTTTTATGCTTTTAGTTATATCCAACAAATCTTTTCTTAGAAAAATCTCTCCCCCGGTCAGGTCTATCCAGTTGAAGAAATTGTTTAATCTAAAAAATTTATCAATTTCTTCGGTGGATAACTCGTCTACGGGTTTTTTTTTCCAGATATGACAGGTTTTACATCGGAGATTGCATTTGTTTGTAATAGCAAAAGTTAATTTATAAGGGTGGTTTAATCTACCAGCGGAAGATAATAATATATTTTTTGAAAAAATTGAATAACTTTTTATTTTTCCCGTTAAGCTCATTTCTCTTTCGGATCAGCTATTTTATAGAGTCCATATTTATGATTTTTATAATAAACTTCCTTGATTATGTTGTAATCGTATTTTTCCAAAATATTAGTTGTGAAAGATCTTTGTAAATCACTGTAGGGAACATCCGACCAGTAATTATAATGTATATACACGCCGCCTTTAAAACGGTTTAGATGCTGCTGTATTATTCCCGGTCTGTAAGTTTCGGCCGAGGTCTGAATGGCGCTTTGTTTATTTATTAAAAACATATTGGGGTTGTGAGTATAGATAATTGAATTTCGAGGTAGTAAATCTACGAATTTCATGGCGTATTTACGGTCCATTCTGCATAGTTCGGTTTCTCCTCCGTTTTTAGATCTTATAAAAGGCAGAAACCAGGTAAAGTTGAATATGATAAGAAATATTAGAATTGTTCTGATTGGTTTCAATTTATTTTCTAAAAGGGTAGAGATTGACGAAATACCCAATCCGGCGAGAATCGCCAGCGGAGCATAAGTCAATAGAGAAAAACGGATGCTTAAATTATCGCCGAACCGATAACTCCCCGCGTAAAATAAAAGAACCGACCCCCAGAAAGTCAGGAACCAGATAAGCGGTATTAATTTGTTTTTCAGCTGGTTT
>CAZVXD010000178.1:0-2758 GCA_964631335.1 uncultured bacterium | reverse complement strand
ATACCGCAACACAAGTAAATCCGAGTTTTTTATACAGTTGGATTGCCTTCCGGTGCCATAGAGCGGTCTGAACCGTAACTATTTTCATCTTTTCCGATTTACACAAACTGATCATTTTTTTCAACAGAGAGGTCCCGATACCATGACCTCTGTGTTCTTTTTTTACAATCAGATGTCGAATAATCGCGACTCTATCCCAATAGGGTAAAGAGGCTGAAACAAATCCCAGAATTTTATCCTCTTTTTCTGCCATTAAAACTCTGACTTTAGGATTATCGATGTCGTTACGAAAGATGGTTTCATTTTCATCCGGATTTAATTCGGAATTTAACTTTAATAGTTTGCTGAAATCCGAAGCAGGATTGTAGGAACGAATTTGTATACTTTTTTTCATTTTTTTAATTTACATAATTAAGCTTTTAAATCAAGAACTTTAATATTTGAGTTTCTTGATAAAAAAACCATTCGTGCTATTTGTATGAATTGGGGTTTCGTGTTTCGGATTTAAAGTTTCGAGTAAAAGAACTACAATTACTAAATGTTCTACATGCAAAGTTGGTGCGTTAGTGCGTAGATGCGTTAGAGGGTTGATTTTAATGAAGTGCGGAGTGCCGTGTGCCGAGTACCGAGTTTAAAAACAACTACATTTTCTACATGTTCTACATGTGAATATTTGGGTTGGGAAGGGTTTTAAACAACAAAAAAGCTTTGTGCTCTCTGGATTCTCTGCGTGAGAAGATTTCTTGGGGAATGGTTGGGGTGCTTCTTGACTTAGTAAGTATTGAGTCTATCTTTACAAATAATGAGAAAACAAAGAAGAAAGATAGAGATAAAAGGAATTGTTCAGGGAGTGGGTTTTCGTCCCACGGTATATCGCCTCGCGAAGAAATACAGCTTAAAAGGTTCGGTTGTTAATGACAGCAAGGGTGTAACATTGGATATAGAAGGGGCTAAACAAAACATTGCCGGTTTTTTAAAAGAGCTTAAAAAAAATCCGCCGCCTCTTGCGAATATAGAGAAAATCACCTCCAAAAAACTCAAAGTAAAAAATTTCATTGGATTTGAAATAATTCAAAGTGAAAAAGGCGAAGAGAAAACAACTCTTGTCTCTCCGGATATAGCGACCTGTGAGGACTGCAAGCATGAAATGTTGGATAAAAATGATAGAAGATATCTATATCCTTTTATAAACTGCACAAATTGCGGACCGCGCTTTACCATAACAAAGGAACTCCCGTATGACAGAAAAAATACTACCATGAAAGAATTCAAAATGTGTGAAAAATGTAAGTCTGAGTATGAAGATCCCAATAATCGGAGGTTTCACGCTCAGCCCAACGCCTGCGATGACTGCGGACCTCATCTTGAACTTTTTGACCGAAAAGGCAAGAAAATCAAAGGGAACCCGATAGATAATGCGGTTCTATTTCTGAAAGAAGGTAAGATAGTGGCGGTAAAAGGTCTGGGAGGATTTCACCTCGCCTGCGACGCGAAAAATACAGAAGCTGTCGATACTTTACGGGAAAGAAAAAAAAGACCATTTAAACCGTTTGCGCTTATGGGGAAAGATGTTTCGGTTATCGGGAAGTTTGCGCTTTTGTCCGGCGAAGAAAAAAAATTGTTATTGAGCCCCAGAGCACCAATAGTTCTGCTCAAAAAAAAGAAGAAAAGCGTTATTCCTGAAGGTGTAGCTCCGAACAATAAATTTTTAGGTTTTATGCTGCCGTATACTCCCCTTCACTTACTTTTATTTAAGGGTTTAGAAGTGCTGGTGATGACTTCCGGAAATAAAATAGATGAGCCTATAGCTTTTGATAACAAAGATGCAGTTAAAAGGTTAGGGCATATAGCCGATTTTTTTCTTGTTCATGACCGGGATATATGGATTCAGGCGGATGATTCTATTGCCAGAGTTTCTGATGGAGAAACCCTTTTATTAAGACGAAGCAGGGGATATGCTCCGGAGCCGCTGCGAAGTCCCGCGGAAAACAGGAAAAAGATCATAGGGTTCGGAGCTCATAAACATAATACATTTTCCATTTCAAGGGGAGATGAGATTTTTGTAAGCCATTATATAGGCGAGACAGATAATCTTGAGACAATAAAAGCGTTTGAAAGAGGAATCGAACACTTTATAAATTTCTTCGATATTCCTCCCGAAGTAGCTGTTGTCGACCTGCATCCCGAATATGAGGCGACCAAGTTCGGGAAAAAATGGGCGAGAGACAACAATAAACCTCTAATAGAAGTCCAGCATCATCACGCTCATGTAGCATCCTGTCTTGTTGATAATCGGCTGGACGAAAAAGTTATAGGAATAGCGTGGGATGGCACAGGTTATGGGGCGGACGGTAAAATTTGGGGTGGGGAATTTTTGATAGCAGATTTGGAAGAGTATGAAAGGAAAGCCCATTTGCTTTATGTCCCCCTTCCCGGTGGAGACGCGGCGGTAAAGGAGCCATGGAGAATTGGAGCGACATATCTTTATAAAGCTTTCGGGGAGGATTTTTTGAATCTCGACGTAGATTTTGTAAAGAAAATGGACAGAAAAAAATGGGCGGTTATAAAAAATATGATTGAAAGGAAGGTTAATTCTCCCGAGGTCTCTTCAGTGGGAAGACTGTTCGACGCGGTTTCGTCGATAATCGGAGTGCGCGATTTTATAACATATCAGGGGCAGGCGGCTATAGAGCTTGAAATGATAGCGGATGAGAAAGAGCAAAAAGGATACGAATTCACGATAAGGAAAGAAAAGCGT
>CAZVXD010000177.1:0-2804 GCA_964631335.1 uncultured bacterium | reverse complement strand
AATTAGGAACCCGGTCCCCGAAAGAAGATGAAGAAAATCCCGAATTACACGAATTTTCATTCGACTCGGACAGAAAACGAATGAGTTCGGTAAGACAATTCGAAGACAGCCAGGTTCTGAAAATGAAAGGCGGAACCGACAGCGTACTCTCTGTAAGTAAATACATATATAAAAACGGAAAGAAAGAAACTATAACCGAGAAGGATAAAGAGAATATAAGAAAATTAAATGAAAAATATTCAAGCCGCGCCTTAAGAGTTCTCGCTATAGCCTACCGCCCTCTGGAAACCGATGGCAGTGATTATGTTATGGAAGAAATCGAAAAAGACGTCATTTTTCTGGGGCTTATGGGAATGATAGACCCACCTAAAGAGGGAGTGAAGGAGGCTATCAGGGATTGTCACTCGGCGAGAATAAGAACCTTCATCATTACCGGCGACCACGCCATAACCGCGAAAGCCGTGGGAAAAGAGATCGAGCTTTCGGGCGAAGAAGAGCCCCTGGTTGTAACCGGAACGGAACTCGAAGACATGAACGATAAAGAATTATCGGGAATATTAAAAAAGAATGAATCGATTATTTTCTCGAGAGTAAACCCGGAAGATAAATTGAGAGTTGTAAAGCTGCTGGAAGAGGAGAAACAGATTGTTGCCGTAACAGGCGACGGTGTAAACGACGCCCCCGCTTTAAAGAGCGCCCATATCGGTGTAGCAATGGGAAAAACAGGAACCGATGTGGCAAAGGAAGCGGCACAATTGGTGCTCCTCGACGACAGTTTTCCCACCCTCGTTTCCGCGGTAAGAGAGGGAAGAACCATATACAACAACCTCAGAAAAACCGTTCTCGCATCCATGACTACCAACGGGGCGGAACTCGCTATCGTTTTGTTGGGACTCACCGCGGTAGCTCTGAAAAATTGGGCTATTCCCATTCTCGCTATTCAAATACTGGCAATCGACCTCTTAGCGGAAATAATGCCCCTTACCTTTCTTACCTACGACCCGCCTCCCGAGGGTATAATGAATACCCGTCCGAGAAACCAGAAAGACTACATAATAAATAGATTCACGGCTCTCGAAGTCGGATTACTGGGAATTATAATAGGTGCTCTGGCATTTATAAACTTCGCTCTTTTTATGTTCAGAAACGAAATAACTTTGAACGTAGGTATGGAAAAAACACTTCTTTACGCGAAAGCCACCACCATAAGTTATCTAACCATAGCATACTGCCAATTCGCGAATATTCTTTCCCGAAGATTCGAGCAGGATTCGATATTCAGCAAGAATTTCTGGACAAACAAAATACTTCTGTGGTCCATAGTCGGTTCTATCGGTATGGTTTTTTTGGGCGTATACGGACCGGTTATTCACGAATTTCTGGCATTCGCGAGTATCTCACTCTTAGACTGGATTTACGTGCTCGGAGCAGCTGCCGCGTACCTGGGAATCTTCGAGTTAATGAAAATGCTAAAAAGAAGAAATATCTTGCCGGCTGGCGGCCCCGCAGGAAAAACTCACATTAACGCGTAATTTAAATACAGATAAAAAATGAATAAAATTAAAAAAGTATCCTGGGGAGTATTAGGTACGGCAAAAATTGGCGTCGAAAAAGTAATCCCCGCGACGCAAAAGGGAAAATATTCCCGGATTAGCGCTATTTCATCTCGCAATATAGAGCAGGCTGAAAATGTCGCGCGGCAACTCGGAATTCCCAAAGCTTACGGCTCGTACGAAAAAATACTCGAAGACCCCGAGATCGAAGCTGTATACATACCACTTCCCAATCACCTACATGTAGAATGGGCGGTTAGATGTTTAGAAATGGGCAAGCACGTTTTATGCGAAAAACCAATCTCAATGAATTTTAGGCAGGCTGAACATTTAAAACAGGAAACGGAAAAATTTCCTGATTTAAAGGTAATGGAAGCATTTATGTATCGTTTTCATCCCCAATGGCAGACGGTAAAAAAATTGTTAGACGAGGGAAAGATTGGCGAGTTAAAAAATATACATTCAACCTTTTCATATTATAACGATAACCCGGAAGATATTCGCAATCAGCTCAAAACCGGAGGAGGAGGCTTATCAGATATAGGCTGCTACTGCATATCCGCATCGCGCTTTCTGTTCGAAAGCGAACCTATTCGTGTTTGCGCTACCATCGAATACGATCCCAAAATGAAGATAGATCGTCTGGTCTCCGCCATATTAGAATTCGAACAGGGCACTTCCACATTCACATGTTCGACTCAAATGACAGCGCACAGTCGCGTGGAAATATGCGGAACCAACGGAAAAATAGAAATGGAAACCCCGTTTGTTCCTTCTCCCGAAAGTAAAACCAAAATAAAGCATCAGTCTGGTCCGCAAACCAAGGATATTGTTTTTAAAAAGTGCAACCAGTATACAATCCAGGGTGATTTATTTTCTCAAGCAATACTGAACGATTCTGAGGTTCCGACTCCCATCGAAGACGGAGTCGCCAATATGAAAGTCATAGATAAAATCGTCGAAAGCCACAAAAAAGGCACCTGGATTAAGATATAGAAATTACCAATACCCCCTGATTTCGTTCGGGGATACCGCTCTAAAAAACCGAAATCGATTTCCCCGGCGAGGAAACTGCTGCTTGCTCTCAGTCTCGTTCTTTTTTACTTCGTAAAAAATCCTTGCCCACTCGGCTTCCGAGACATTTTTTATGAAAGGTATACCTGAACTTTTGGGGTTGAAAAAACCGTGCCCGCTCAGTCTCCGAGACGCTTTTTCTGACAGCACTCCTTGCTCTTTTTCCAGTAGCGTTGG
>CAZVXD010000176.1:0-2862 GCA_964631335.1 uncultured bacterium | reverse complement strand
AACCCCTTTCAGGAGAATAGAAAGAGGGCGGAGATTTCCGCCCTCTTTTGTTTTTTGAAATAGCCACGAAGACATAAAATTGTTAGAGAGTTAGAGCGTTAGAGAGTAGGATATTAATTTTGAATGTTGAATTAAAAACTCAAAATTGAAAACTAAAAATTCTTTTAAGCTGTTAGCAATAAGCCAGGAGTGGAGTCTGGGCTTGACTAAAATCGGAGAATAACTTATTATAAAATTCGATATGAGGGTTGTTTTCTTTATTTATGATTTAAAAATAAAAATCAATTATGTTGTTCTTCGAATCTTAGAGCCTTTGTGGCGGAAGAAAAATATATGATTATATTATTAACGCTTTTCTACATACCATACGCGGAGATAGACAGCGCTCTGGCGTATTTAAATCTTGAGAGAAAAGCTATCGAGTTTATGAGATTGGAATGGACTGAGACCTCACATGTTTTGCCTGTTGTTAGTGATTTGATGCGTAACCCTTTAAGCGGTGAACAGTACGCTGAAAAAATAAAAAAAGCGCTGAATAAATCCGATACCGTCTTAATGAAAACTCTCGCGGAAGATATTGGAATTTCTGTTGAAGTTCCTCAATTAAATATTTTATCGGTTGATAGTTTGATTTCTGTTATAAATAGAGCGGGCAGATTGAGCCGGGAAGCTTTTTCCGATTTAAGCGATAGGGAAGAGCTTATATTGCTCGCGAGTCTCCCCGGAAGATGGGAAATGGAAAATTTTCAGGAGGATGATTGGTTGAATACAATTTTACTGGATAAATACAAGATTCCTTTTGATACAACGGGCATCGATGAAGATACTATTATGAATATAATCGAAAAGGTTAATTATGAAAAATTAATAAAGTCGGGTTTGTTGTTGGCTCAGTTATCCGTTAAAATTCCGGAATCGATGGATTCTATAACCGATAAAAATCTTCCGATAGAGTTTGAAACCGAATTTGGAACATTGGTTATAGGTACTGAGGGTGACGATAAATATGAAAATATTCCTTTTATAATCGATCCCGGCGGAGATGATAAATATATAAATTGCGGAGGGACTACGGGTTTAATAGATGCGTCGAAGAGTATAAGTTTTGTAATCGATCTGGCGGGCGATGATTCGTATGACGCGGATGAAATCGTGTCCATTGCTTCAGGTCTTTTCGGAGTTGGTCT
The DNA here is from genome assembly GCA_964631335.1 of uncultured bacterium. Lineage (GTDB taxonomy): Bacteria > Hydrothermota > UBA3072 > UBA3072 > UBA3072 > JAFGHJ01. Next base: position 1,675 of record CAZVXD010000176.1, on the reverse strand, counting down.
GGTATTCGATTTCAAAGGAGACGACGTATATCGTTCGAGTCATTATTCAATTGGCTGCGGTTATCTCGGTTTCGGATATTTGAAAGATTTTGAAGGGGATGATGTTTACGGAGGCGGTATTTTTTCTCTCGGCGCGGGCAATTTCGGAATCGGAATTCTCGTCGATTCTAAAGGTAAAGATTTCTATAATACGAGTTGCTATGGGGAAGGTTTTGGAAGTACTAAGGGATTCGGACTTTTAGCCGATATGGAAGGCTCCGATATATATTATGCCGGAGGACAATATTTTGATGCTCCTTTAAATCCGGATTCTTACAACTCCATGTCGCAGGGGTTCGCGATGGGAATAAGACCCGATTACGGCGGAGGGATAGGATTTCTTTATGACGGAGGCGGCAACGATTTTTATAACGCCGATGTTTACGCCCAGGGCTCGAGCTACTGGTGTTCAGCTGGTTTCCTTGTGGATGAAAAAGGTCAGGATAGGTACATCGCCACAGAGTACGCTCAGGGAGCGGGAATTCATCTTTCATACGGATACCTGTGCGATTTAAAAGGAGACGACCATTATTTCTCAAGGTCGGGTCCCTCTATGGGTGAAGGGCATGATCTTGCCTGCGGGATTTTAATCGATTCTTCGGGCAACGATTCTTATTCGGTCTCGGGCGGGCTTGGTGTTGGTCTTGCCAACTCTTTTGGCTTATTCGCGGATCTTTCAGGAAGCGATGTTTATAATATTACGGAAGAACTCGGTATAGGGGACGCCAATTACGCGAGAGGTTTTTCCGGGATCGGTATATTCCTCGACCTCGCGGGAAAAGATTATTATCCGTATTCCAGAGGCTATGAAGACGGTTTATGGATTAATAAAGATTTTGGTATCGGGATCGATAAAAATAGTGATGAGGGAGAGGCGGAACTAAAACAAAAACCCGTGCCTGATTTTTCTAATATGCTAATAGACGAAGTCTTTGAAATCGCGGCTGAGTGGGGAGTGGGCGATAATAAGGACAGAGTAACTGCCGCGAGGGAGGAGCTTTCGAAAAGAGAAGAAGAAGCTCTTGGTTATATATTTGAAAATAAAATTAATACAAAAAAAGGTTTGGAATTTAGAGCCATTGAAAAAACTCTTAAAGGAATTGAAGACTCTCTATTAGTTGAAAAGTATTTAAGCGAGAATATTAATCATCCTAGCGAGCGGGCAAGAAAGAACATTTTTGTACTTATAGGAGAACTTGAAATTAAATCTCTTGCCGATTCACTCGTTTCGATTCTGGAGAAAGAAGGAACAGAACCCTTTAGAAGAGCTATAGTTTACGCGATGGGTAAGCTTAGGGAAAAAAGAGCTTTAAACAAAATTATTTCTTTTTTGAAGGAAGACGAGCCTTTGAAGCTTGTTTCAATAAAAGCTTTAGGGGAAATTAACGATGTTAATACAATAGATGATTTGTTTCCTTTGATTAACAGTGAATCCGTTACAGTAAAATCTGCGGCTATACAGTCTCTTGCTAAATTTGATACACTTATAGTTCCTTATATGGAGAAAAAAGTAAAAAAGGATTTCGCGGGGGAGTTATTTCTGATCGCCGCAAAGGCAGTGGAGAAAGACAGTTCCGATTGTAGAGAGAGAGTAAAGAATATTTTATTTAAGTATGTAGAAGATTCCGATTGGGAA
>CAZVXD010000175.1:0-2872 GCA_964631335.1 uncultured bacterium | reverse complement strand
AATACACCCGTCCATGTTGAAGCCTCGGGTGGAGTGTACCTTCAGGAAAACAAAAAAATCGAAGACGCGGTTTTTCTTCACTTAAAATTTTCCTCCGGCATCGACGCCAACGCTCACCTGAGCTGGCTCGACCCTCATAAAACACGAAGAATAACCATTGTGGGGGATAAGAAAATGGCTGTCTTCGACGACATGGAACCGAGAAACAAATTGTCGATTTTCGACAAGGGCATCGAGTGGACGGAGAAAGGCGGGATTAGCGTCCGTTACGGAGACATCAATTTACCAAGTATTCCTCTGCAGGAACCTTTGAAGACCACCTGTGAACATTTTATAGGTTGCGTCGAAAACGGCAAAAAACCCAAAAGCGACGGGAAAAACGGACTCGAAGTGTTAAAGGTTTTGAAGAAAGCACAGGAATCTCTCGATAGGAAAAAATAAATGGACTATTTCATACATAAATCGTCATTTGTGGATGATAACGTTTCAATAGGAAAAGGGTCTAAAATCTGGCATTTCTCTCATGTCTTACCTAACGTAAGCATCGGCGAAAAATGCGTCATCGGTCAAAATGCTTGTATTGGTCCGAATGTTACAATCGGAAATAATGTAAAAATACAGAATAACGTTTCCATATATGAAGGAGTAACTTTAGAGGACAACGTTTTTTGCGGACCCTCCATGGTTTTTACCAACGTGTATATTCCCAGATCGGCGCATCCAAAACAAAGAAATGAATATAAGAAAACACTTGTAAAAAAAGGCTCTACGATAGGGGCAAATGCCACCATAGTCTGCGGCATAACCCTGGGGAAACACTGCCTGGTGGGAGCGGGCTCTGTGGTTACCAGAGATGTACCCGACCACGCGATAGTCTATGGAGTTCCGGCGCAAATAAAAGGTTGGGTTTGTGAATGCGGCAACAAATTAGTTTTTAACAAGAAAGAATCTATCTGCAGCAAATGCGGTAAAACCTTCAAAAAAACCGGAAATTTCAAAATTGAATTTGTAGGCTAAAAAATAAATGGACTTATTCCCTTTCGAAAAAACAGATATAGAGAGAAAAGACCTGTTTAGAGTTTTCGCGTGTTCGATACCAATATTATTTATTGGCTTTTACAAAGGAGGGGCGGATCGATTAGCCATATATTTAATGGGTCTTTACATGGTTATTCTTCTTTCCGTTTTTTTCTTTATCGAGAAAGAAAGCCGTATCGAAAAAAATAAATTTCTTCTGCCTATAACGGCTTTTACCGGCGCTTCGCTTATCGCGGCATTATTTTCTCCCGCTCTTTTAACCTCTATGGAAGGGTTTTTAGAATATTTTGCCTATCTAATTTTTTTTCTCTCTCTGCTTCTAATCAAACCGGATAAGAAATTACTGCTGTTCAGCGTATTTGTTTTTTGTTTAATCGAACTTGCGGTTTGCTTTTTTCAAATAGGTTCAGCCCGTGTTAGCGGCACTTACGAATACGCGAATTTCTTTGTTTTCCCCCTTGTATTCGGTTTCATATACAGCTTAAAGATTAAAAATAAATTATTAAAATACTCTTTAATTACGTTGTTCTTTGTCTTTTCCATTCTTACCGGCTCGAGAATCGTACTCGTTTTTATTCTTGTTTTACCCTTCTTTCTTTTTAAACGCAAAGTCTTCGCGTTTATCGCGCCTGTTCTTTTGGGTCTGGTCCTTCTGTTACCGAATCCGGTTAAGAAAAGGGTAATAGGTAAAGTCGAGATTTACTCCCTACAGCGACCCAATATTTGGAAACAGGCAATAAAAACAGGTCTGGACAGACCTCTCACCGGCTGGGGTTTAAGAAGTTTCGAGAAAGCTTCTCTCAGGCATAACTTTCCTGTTGAAGGAAATTATTCAAGAAAGGCAAAAATCACGCATAACGAATTTCTCCACTATTTTGCCGAAGGCGGAATAATTCTATCGCTGGCTTATTTATATCTGTTTATTGTGTTTTTTATCAATTTTAAAAAAATCGGCAGATTCGAAAGAGTTTTAATTTTGGCGGTTTTCATACATTCTCTCTTCGATAACGTTTTATATCTGCCCGCGAATTTTCTTATTTTCACTATTTTACTTTTCACGGCAGACCGCTCTACAGAAGAGCATAAGATAAACTTTTCCTTACCGGGTAAGGTAATTTTCGTTTTATTATCTTTTCTTTACATCATTCCCTTATCGGCTTATATTTTAGAAAAGAAAGGGGAAAAAGAGTACAACAATCAAAAATACGCAAAAGCGATATACTGCTTTTCTCTGGCAGAATCATTATGGCCTCTGCCGGAATATTCGACATCTCTAGCTACCGTAAACGAACAGCTCTTCTATGAAACAGGACTGGTAGGATATCTTTCTTTCGCTTTCTATTTACATTCGAAAGCCATGGAAAGCAATCCTATGGACTGGAAATTACCTTTTAAAAAATATGAGTTCTATAAACGGCATAAAAAAACGATAAAAAATGAGGATGCTGCTTATAAAACCGCATTGTTTCTCCTGCAGGCTATAAAATTATACCCTACAAACAGAATGTTGTACGATACACTATTGAAAAATTACAGAGAAAGAGAAATGCAAAAAGAAGCTGAGAAAGTCGAACGTGAAATTGATAGCATTTTTCCTCCTGATCAATAAACTGTTATAGTATCTAATTTTTCTTAGACTTGTGACTTTGGACTTATTTGCAAATTAGTATATATTGGATAAAAGCCTATGGATTCTGTATCTCTCGTAATCTATTTCTTTGTGTCCGTTAATGGACTGTTCGAGATCCATGGTTGAAACTTCTTCTCCGTGAAGACCTACCATTAGAGGCCTGGTAGGTGAAGTTTTTATCAATTCATACGCGTGACTGGCAAA
>CAZVXD010000174.1:0-2884 GCA_964631335.1 uncultured bacterium | reverse complement strand
TTTTGTTTTGGAAACTCATCTATGAATTATGTTCGGCTACGACTCAAGATTGCTATCGTTAGAGTATGTTACCAAAAGAAGCAATCCAAGAATTCAAGAAAATATACAAAAAGGTTTATGGGATAGAACTGACAGATGAGGAAGCCTCACGCCGGGCCAATAATTTGGTCTCACTTTACAGGACTATCTACGGCAACGCTTCTTTTGGCCGGGTCGAAAATGATAAAAATAAAGGGCCTGAAGGTGAAAGATAGCGAAAAAGGTATTGCATTATGCCTAATTACAACCACCGCCTGATCAAAGCAAGAAGAAGTTATTCCATTGGTGAAATATGCTCTCTTTTTGGTATAAACAAAAAGACTTGTCGTCGCTGGCTAAAAAATGATGGTTTAAGGGTTATTGAAGAAAATGTAAGACCTTTGTTGGTAATGGGAGCGGATTTAATCGATTTTCTTAAAAGGAAAAGACTAAAAAATAAAGTTATTCTAAGGGAAGATGAATTTTTCTGTATAAAATGTCGCAAAGCTGTAAAGGCAAAGAAAGGAAGCAAAATGATAATTAAAACTGGAAAAAGAATAGGAAAAGCTAATCTGGAGCAGTTTAAAAAAACGGGTGTTTGCGAGGTTTGCGGAACTATACTAAATAGATTTTTGAAGGTATACCAACGAGACTAAATAGTTATTTATTATTTCTCGTAAATGTCCTATTTAAACTATTAAGCGAAAAAACAATAAAAATATGAAAACAACTTATAAAAACGAGCAGATAAAAAGAAAATTTTACGGCTGGCTTAGAAACTATAAACAATTTTCTCCCAAAACCATTAACCGCTACGAGAATGCAGTTTGGCTGTGGGAGGATTTTACCGATTACAAAGACTTCGGGAGTTTCAACGAAACAATGGCGGTTAAATTTACGGACTGGTTAAGAAATAAGAAAAAAGCTCACTCCAAAGAGAATGTTAGCTTAACTTATTGCTATCATACTTTGCGGTTTATAAAGCTGTTTTTTGACTGGCTATCCAAGCAAAAGGGCTATAAAAAAATAGACAGCAATGCCGTTGATTATCTGCACCTTACAAAAAAAGAGACGCAGGAAGCCACACAGCCGAAAGATATAAAATGCCCCGACTTAGAAGATGTTAAAAAAGTAATTGAGAATATCAAGGGAGAGATGGAAATTGAAATGAGGGATAAAGCCCTGCTCTCATTAGCGGTTATGACAGGGGCGAGAATTGAGGCTATTATGACGCTCCCAATGAAAAGTTTTGACCGAGAAAAACAAATTTTATATCAAGACACAAGTTTAGGCATAAAAACTAAAAATTCAACAAATATCACTTCTGTTTTAATCCCCTTTTTCTACAAAGAAACATTAACCTATTTTTTGCGATGGTATGATTATTTAGAAAAGCAAAGAGGATTTACGCCAGAAAATCCTATATTCCCCGCTACCAAAATTGAAAACGGCAAAGAAAATATAAGTTATTACAATACAGGAAAAGTTAGCACAGAATTTCTGAAAGCACAGACAGCGTTAAGAAAAATCTTTGAAAAAAGATTTAAGAATGCAGGCGTTATATATTATCATCCGCACTCTTTCAGGCATTTGTTAGTTAGGCAAATCTCAAAACTGCGGCTTACAGAGGAGCAGAAAAGAGCTTTTAGCCAGAATTTCGGGCACAAATACACGGGGACAACTTTCGGTATTAACGGGTATGGGAGGTTTGAAACGGACAAACAAATAGAAATTATAAGAAATGTTGATTTTGAGGAAGGAAAGAAAGAAGTTAAACAATTTATTGATATAGAAACGGCAAGACAACTATTAAAAGAGGCGAAAGGAAATAATAAAAAATGATAGTTCCAAATCCGACTTGACTTCATTTCTGGGTAGCGACATACTTTCTATTGAAAAATGGCTTTTAAACAATAAACAAATATTGGTGAAATGAATCAAATAAACCAAGAAAAAATTAAATATCTGATTTACTGCCGCAAATCTTCTGAGCAAGAAGATAGGCAGGTTTTGTCTATTGAATCCCAGCGGAAAGAATTGGAAGATATTGTTAAGAAAGAGAGTTTGGAAGTCATTGAGATATTAGAAGAATCCCACTCGGCAAAGGAGCCGGGACGCCCCGTCTTTAATAGCTTGATTGAGAAAGTTGAAAAAGGAACCGGCAACGGCCTTCTTGTGTGGAATGCAAGCAGAATTTCAAGAAATTCAATAGATACAGGAAGAATTATTTACTTATTCGATGAGGGAAAATTGCTGGAAGTTAGAACGCCAAGCCAAGCATTCCGCAATACTCCCAATGATAAATTTTTGCTTAACCTTTTTTGCAGCCAAGCAAAGCTGGAAAACGACAATAAAAGCGAAGACGTTAAACGAGGATTAAGAGCAAAGGCAGAAAAAGGTATATTCCCTGCTCCCGCCCCTACCGGATATATAAACGAAAAATACGCAGAAAGGGGCAATAAAAAGATTCTGCCAGATCCGGAAAGATTTGATTTGGTTAGAAAAATGGTTGATCTGCTGCTTACGGAAAACTATGTCCCGTTAAAGATTAGAGAAATCGCCAATGAGAAATGGGGATTTAGAATGCCGAGTGGCAAAAAGTTGGGCCGAAGCACCATCTATAGCATTTTTACCAACCCCGTTTACTACGGAATGTTTGAATATCCGAAGAAAAGCGGGATTTGGTATAAAGGTATACATAGACCACTAATGACGTCCGAAGAATACGATAAAATACAGGTTTTACTCGGTCGGAAGGGTAGACCACGCCCTAAAAGCCATATTTTCGCCTTTACGGGACTGATGAAGTGTGGGGAGTGTGGTGGAGGCATTACAGCAGAAGAAAAAATAAAAAGACAGAAAAATG
>CAZVXD010000173.1:0-2933 GCA_964631335.1 uncultured bacterium | reverse complement strand
TACACCTGGAGCAGGCAGAGTAAATATTCATAAAAGACGAATATTTATTCAAAAAAATATGCATAATGTAGTAATTTTAACAAAAGGAGGAGATGAATATGGTTAATTGGCAAAAATCAAATGATGCGCTCGGCACTACAAACAGGGGTAATCCTGCCGAATCGGGATTGTGTACGTTGTGCAGATCAGACTGTATGGGCAAATGCGAAACATGGCTTTCCAGCTTAAGAGGACGTAATATGCTTTATCCGCGAGATTTTAGCAATATAACTGCCGGAAGCGGTAACACATGTCCGATAGGAGTTTCCTATAATTCGCTAAGGATACAGGGTTATTTATACGGAGCCGAGGAATTACCGGAAGGGGTAACTAATGACCCGGATAACTGTGTTTTTCCTAATGTCAGCCTCGAAACAGAATTCGGAGAGAAAGTCAAAACAAAATCTAAAATACCTATAATGACAGGAGCCTTAGGTTCTACTTTTATCGCGGAAAAATACTGGGATTCTTTCGCAATAGGTGCGGCACTGGTAGGATTCCCGATTGTTGTAGGAGAAAACGTCGTAGGTGTAGACAGAGACGCCGTTATAGAAGGCGGAAAAATAAAAAAAGCTCCGGAACTGGAAAGACGAATCGATACCTATTTAAGATATTTTGAAGAATACGGAGCTATCATAGTTCAGATGAATGTTGAGGACACGCGTAACGGAGTAGCTGAATTCCTTATAGACAAATACGGAGACAAAGTAATTATCGAACTTAAATGGGGTCAGGGGGCAAAAGTTATAGGCGGAGAAATCCAGGTAAACAGCCTCGACTACGCTTTGTTCCTGCAAAAACGCGGATATATAGTCGATCCGGACCCCTCCAAACCTGAGGTAAAAGAAGCTCTGAAACATGGCGCAATACAATCTATCGCCAGACACAGCAGGCTGGGATATACGGATAAAGTTTCAACCTCACAGGTGAAAGAAGACTTTATGAATGAAGTAGAATATCTTCGAAAACTCGGATATAAACGCATATCCTTAAAAACAGGTTCATATGGAATGGAAGCTTTATCCATGGCAATTAAATACGCATCAGAAGCCAATCTCGATCTATTAACTATCGATGGATCCGGCGGGGGAACAGGAATGAGCCCCTGGAACATGATGGAAAGCTGGGGAGTACCCTCGATATTTCTGCACTCAAAAGCCTATGAATACGCATCTATACTGGCCGAAAAAGGGAAAAATGTCGTAGATATGGCTTTTGCGGGCGGAATAGCCAAAGAAGATCAAATATTTAAAGCATTGGCGTTAGGAAGCCCCTACGTAAAATTGGTTTGCATGGGAAGAGCACTTATGATACCGGGATTTCTGGGATCCAACATAGAAGGTGTATTAAAATCCGACAAAAAAGAGCGATTAAACGGAAATTGGGATAAATTGCCTAAAACCGTTTCAGTCTTCGGCGAAAATCCCGATGAGATCTTTGCGGGATATTACGACCTGGAAAAGAAACTTGGTAAAGATGAAATGAAAAATATCCCTTTCGGCGCAATAGCTGTCTGGACCCTGGCAGATAAATTAGGAGCCGGACTGCAGCAACTTCTCGCGGGAGTAAGAAAATTCAGCGTAAAGAAAATATCCCGGGAGGACATTTTTTCGGCGAACAGAGAAACCGAAAAAGAAACAGGCATACCTTTTATGACAGACATAGCCGACAAAAAAGCCAGGGAGATATTAGTTTCATAAGCACAAAGCAAAATTGAAAGGTGGTGGGTAGAAAGAGAAACTCTTCCATAGATATTACCTACTCCCCAAAAAACTGCCCCCACCTTTAAAAACGGAGGAACCAGTGAAGTTGATAGTAGCTATAATACAACCTCACAAATTACCCGATGTCAAAGAAGCTCTTTACGATGCTGGAGTTTTTAAAATGACTGTGGTAAATGCAGTAGGAAGCGGCAGCCAAAAAGGATATTCGGAAAATTATCTGGGCAATATCAAAGAAGTAAATCTGCGCAAAAAACTAAGAGTTGAAATAGCTGTAGAAGAGGACTCTGCAGAGCCCACAATCAAGGCAATAATCAAAGGAGCCCAAACCGGTAAAATCGGAGACGGCAAGATATTTGTACATGAACTCGCCGAATGCGTCAGAATCAGAACAGGCGAACGCGGCAACATTGCAATCGGTTAACTTAGCCACTAAAACACGAAGATACAAAGCAAAATATGGTTTTTATATTATTGCTTAAGAAAAAATAAAAAAAGGTCAACCTTAGCGCCTTGGTGTCTTGGTGGCCAAAAATAAAGGAGGGCAAAAAAAATGAAGAAAAAAGGATTATGCTCAACATGCGCAGATGATGAAAATTGCGATTTTCCTCGCAAATTTCCCGTAAACCAGTGCGAAGAATTTAACGGCCGCAACAAAACTTCACAAAAAGCAAAAGACAGTGAACAAACAAAAGAAACACAAAAACATGAAAAAACGTTAATGCGCGCTTAAAACAATTGCACATCGGCATAAAATTAAGCAGAAATCAAGAAGAAACTTCCAGCAACTTTTGGGTTTAATACGAAACAATTAGGTACATTAAATTATAGCTTCTCAAGACAAAGCCAAAAAAAGTGAAAATCGAATTAAAATTCAATAAAGAATACTTACCAAATTAAAAAAAAATATTTTAACCCCTTGACAAAAAAAGATAAACGGTTATATTATCTCCGAAATTTACTTGAATAATTATGCAATAAAAGAGAATAACAATTCATAAAGGAGGCTATTATGGCTAAAGAAGAAAAAGAAGAAGTTAGAGAGGCAATGCTGGCAAAGAAATACTACGAGAGGTTCCGGGATCCCACGATCAGGGAGATGCTTGTTGTAAAAACTCAAGTCAGGAATGCTATGGCAAATTACCTCTTCAATAATGGCTTCCTTGAAATCTC
>CAZVXD010000172.1:0-2940 GCA_964631335.1 uncultured bacterium | reverse complement strand
TATTTTGCAAACCTAAAGGTTCGCCCTACACAAAAATATTTGAATTTTGGCACAGTCTCAGCCGATAGCCGATAGCTTTGTTTCAGTCTTGACATTGGATTCTTTCTTTTTATTTTTTGTTTGAGGTTTGATGGTGAATAAAAGAGATGTCATTATCTGCGGGGCGGGACCTGCCGGTTCTTCTCTCGCTTATTTTTTATCCCGTAGAGGATTCGATGTTTTGCTTCTGGATAAAGCTAAATTTCCCAGAGTTAAACCCTGCGCGGGAGCTTTTCAAGTTTCTTTAAGTAATTTTTTCCCTTTTTCTCTTGAACCGATCGCGGAAGATAAGGCCACGGGTTTTTATTTTGCCAAAAACGGACAGAGTTTTAGTATCGAGATCGGAACTCCCATAGCTTATACGGTGAATAGAAAAAAGTTCGACTATTTTCTACTTCGGAAAGCTATTGCTTCGGGAGCTGAGTTTTTAGAAAAATGCAGAGTTATGAAAGTCAGGGGAGAAACGGTTTATTCTACGCTGGGTAAATTCAGAGGAAGAATAATAGTGGGAGCTGACGGAGTAAATGGCGTGTTGAGAAGATTCGGCAGGTATAGGAAATTTAAAAGCATGATGAAGACCATAAGCGCGGAAGTCCCCGTCCGTTTTGATAAGAAATTAGGTTTCGATTTCTCTTATACAAAAGGCGGTTATGCCTGGTTATTTCCGAAAGGCAATATGACGCATATAGGATTCGGAACGCAGCCCGGCGCTTTTAGAAATGGTGAAGTTATATTGAAGAGGATGTTAAAAGATTACGGATTTCCTGAACCGGAAAATATTTACAAATGGACTTATCCGTTGTTTTCTTTTCCCGAATTATTGGTATGGAAAAATACTCTTTTAATAGGAGACGCGGCTTCTCTGGTTAATCCCGCCACAGGCGGCGGAATATACAACGCCGTTCAATCCGCTTACCTTGCTTCAAATGCAATAGATTTGAATTTAAGAAGGTCAAAACCTCTTAAGGTTTATCAGGATATGATAGAAAGAAGTATGTATCCGATGTTTTATTCAGCTAAAGCTTTTGATTTGATGTTGCAGAAAAATCCGTTTACCATTAGGTTCCTTCAAATACTGAAACCGTTTCTTGTTTTTCTGGCAAAAAATTTATCGTAATTCAAATCTAAAATTAACCACAGAGAATAGCGGGATCTTTATCTGTTTATTCAACGTTATGCCTTGATAAAAAACAGAGGATACGAGTCGGATCATCTCAACCTCTAAATAGGAAATCGAGAAAGCGCAAAATTATTAGAAATTTAGGGGTATAAGTTATGCGCGAGTTAATAAATCGCTGTTTTTTTTAGGACAAACCCAACACGTATAAACCGTATGATATTTTATCGATCAGCAATCCTTGACAACATACTTTCATTATATAATTTAGTTTAGAGGTTATTAGATGGTTGACGATTTTGAAATAATAGATCCTTTTGAAATGATAGATAATGTATTCCAACTAATAGGTATGGATTGGATGCTGATAACGGCGGGCGGCATGGATTCTTTTAATACGATGACCGCGAGCTGGGGTGGTATGGGAATATTGTGGAATAAAAAAGTCTGCTTTTGTGTGGTAAGACCTACAAGATACACCTATAAATTTATGGAAAAATCGGATTATTTTACACTTTCCTTTTTTGAAGAAGAATACAGAGACGCTCTTGATTTTTGCGGTACCAGGTCGGGTAGAGATGTAGACAAAATAAAAAAAACCGGACTCACCCCTGTAAAGGGAATTAAAGGGGTTCCGTTTTTCGATGAGGCGCGACTTATTATCGAAGCTAGAAAAATATATTTCCAGGACTTAAATCCTGAAAATTTCCTGGATAATTCTATCGAGGATAACTATCCGGAAAAAGATTACCACAGAATGTATTTGGGGGAGATAATCAGAGTTTTAAAAAAGCAGGAAGAGAAGCGGTGATTGATAATTTTGAATGATGAATGATGAATTAAAAACACTTACCACTTAATCTGTAATTTATGAATTTTTCCCAGGTACTGCTTCTAATACCAATCTTTTTTCTGTTTCTTCATGGCAGATTAGTGAATAAAAAGTAAATTATTTGATATATTTAGTAAAGGAGGTCATGAAATGAAAAAATTATATCGTTCGAGAGATCATCGTCTGATTGCGGGTGTTTGCGGGGGATTGGGTGAGTATTTTGATATCGATCCGATAATTTTTCGAATGATTTTAATCGCATTATTGATCAATGGTGGTGCAGGTATAATAATTTATATCCTTATGTGGATTTTTGTACCGATTAAACGTTAGATTCTTCGAATCTAAGTTAAGTATTTAATTCGTTGAATGGTTGAATGATTTATTTGTTACGTAGCTAAAGGTATTAATTATACGGTTTCAGGTTCCAGGAATATAAATAGTAATTATGAATTCAGCACTCAAAATTCAGAATTGATGAAGTGTTCTCTGTTTTTAAAACTTAATACAATATCTCCACTGCCGCTAATCCTTCGGAAAAATCTTTACCTTCCAGAAATTTGGGCTTACATACCCACATTCCGTTTTTAAAGAAGTACCCGTATTGTTGGCCAATTTTTACCTTGGCAACTCCTTCAGAGAAATCCCATGCTCCGTCGAATTGAGGTTTTATTATCCATTTTCCGGTCTTATCTATGTATCCGTATTTACTTCTTTTCCATATAGGACCCATCACCTTTGCCAAGCCTTCTGAAAAGTCTCCTGCGTCCCTGAAACGGGCTCTGATTACTCTTTTACCTGTTTTATCTATATATACAAAAATACCGTTTTTCCACTCTGATATCTTTACCCTTGCCAGGCCTTCCGAAAAATCCCAGGCATTAAAAAAATGAGGTTCTATTACCCAGTTACCGGTTGTGTCGATATATCCATATTTGCCATCTATTTTTGC
>CAZVXD010000171.1:0-2947 GCA_964631335.1 uncultured bacterium | reverse complement strand
ATTCTTCCGCTACGACCACCAGTTCGTTGTTCTCATAGTATCCTTCGTTGCACATAACAGCCTTTTTATGATGCGCTATGTTTTGTCCTATGCTGTTGTAAATATCCTCATCGTAGAATATTCTCTGAGTTCTGGGAGTTATAAACGCTGTCGAGCATACACTCAGCAGGGAAATAAGCAGGAGCAGAAACAGATGCTTGTTTTTTATTTCACAGAAGATTTTTTTTATGTATTTGAAACTGAATATAAAGGTTATTATCAGAAGGATGAAGTTTAATTCGAGGAGATAAACGTAATATCCGGATAAAAATGTCTGAATTTTAGCGGCTGTCATATTTTTTACTGAGCAGGTAATTCCCCAATACCATATATTTTGCTTTTGTTCTCGAAAAAGTGCTTAGAGCGTCTTGGGGAGAACAGACAAGGGGTTCCCCGTGCAAATTGAAGCTCGTGTTCAGCAGGACTCCTATGCCGGATAATTTTTTGTATTCCGAGAGTAACTTCGCGTATCTTGAATTATAATCGGTTATAATCTGTGGTCTGCATGAACCATCGATATTGATTACTCCTTTTAACAATTTTTGCTTATCCTTTTTTACCATGTAGCCCATGGTCATGAACTTATTTGGTGTTCCTTTTAAATCTTCCAACAGTTCCTTCGCGTCGTCGATAAGCATAGTAGGACAGAATGGTTGATACCAGACTCTTTTTTTCTGTACGAGATTTAGTTCGTTTTTGATTTCTTCGGAGTGGGGAGGAGCGAGTATGCTTCTGTTTCCCAGAGCCCTTGGGCCATATTCCATTCTTCCCTGAAACCAGAAAACTATGTTACCTTCGTGGATTTTTTTTGCAGTTTCTTTTTCGATTTCGTCAATATATTTGTATTGTATATTTTTCAGGTCATTTTTTTCTATTGATTCTTTTATTTGTTTTTCTGAGAATTGCGGTCCGAAATACACGTCATTAAATTCGTATTCGTGAATGCCGTTTAATTCATAGTTAGCCGCCATGGCGCTTCCCATAGCCAGACCTCCGTCGCCCATGTGAGGAAATACATAAACGTCTTCTACCTCGGGCAGGTTTTTTATGAGCATGTTTACCTTTATATTCGAACAGGTTCCGCCGGAGAGGCATATTTTGTTCAGGTGCGTTTCTTTGATGGCATTTCCGATCAACTCCGTTATTTTTATTTCCAGGGTTCTTTGTGCCATATAGGCGAACTGTTCGGAAGGAAATTTCCAGAAAATCTTTTTCAGTTCCTTTGAGGTTTTTAGAGCTCCGTATTTCGCTTTTACTTCTAACCCGTCGACTTCAAAGAAATCGAGGATGGGGTTGTCTTTATCTTCTATTTTTAAAGCGTAATTTGCGAGAGCCATAACTTTTCCTTCGTCTTCCAATTCCCGCATATTCATTAAATTGGTGACGTGTTCAAAGAAAATACCGAAAGAATTTTTTCCCGAGATGGTTTTTATTCTTTCTAACGTTTTATCTTTGAATGTATTTATTGTGCCCGATAAAGTATCTCCGATACCATCTATTGTAATAACCAGCGCCTCTTTAAAGCCGCTGGTAAACGTCGCGCTTACTGCGTGGCATAGATGATGGTCGTACATTAGTAATTTGTAATCCTTAAAACCCGAGTTTTTTAATCGCTTATTTATGACAAATTTACTTATGTTTTTTGATATCGGATCTAATTGCAGCTCTGTCGCTTTATATTTAAAACCCCTTTTAAAAGAATCGAGACTTGAATATTCTTTTTTCCTTCTGCGTAATAAGTAATAATTTTCTTTTAAAGAAGGGAACATTCGCCATAGAGTTTTGGCGAATTCCGAAGTGGAAAACGCTATTATATCTATATCGTCTTTTCCGAGTCCTAAGTAATTTAGAGAATATTCTATGGATTTTTCCGGAAAGGATATTTCCAATTTTCTTCTGGAGAGCCTTTCTTCATTTATGGCAAAAAGAACTTTATTGTCCTTTAATATACTTACTCCCGAATCGTGACCATCCCATAATCCTAAAATATACATTTTTTGTTCTCCCTATTTATCGATAATAGATTAACAAATTTCATTTCAATGTCAAGTAATTTGAAATACTGCCCGAAAAAATTCGGGCAGCTTTTTTTAATTTAATAGGCGAAAAGAACCGACAATGTTGTTTAATTATATCGCCTATCAGTGCAAGCCTCTGTGCGTCCTCGAGGTCAAACCGTTTGCGAGTTGCGTCGTTTTAAACTAAAAAGCTTTTGCGATAAATCAAGGGACTCATTTCCTGATTTTGTTATCAGTTATAGGATGATCTAAAAGAGATTATTTCTTTTGCAACTCGAGTTTGAAAGTGCTTATTTGTAGTGTTTTTTGTAAAGAACTACAGTTAGCAGTATAATTTCCTGTCCGCCTTTCTCTTATTGTAGTATAGTAGGAAATTGTAAAAGATTGGAACTCTTTTATCTCGAATAATCGGTTGGTTTTAATATATTGAAATTCAATTTCACGAGGAGACATTTATTAAATATTGCTGTAGTTTAGCTTTTGTTGATTTTTAAATTAAAGTGCTCATCAAACCTTCCGGCTACTGTTGAATGGCTGGGCAATATCGGAGGCAATTATAACGATTTGGTTACGCGGTCGAGCAGACGACAGATGGTTTGTATATTATATCAGGTCTTAAGCATTCTTGCGGTGCCGGTCAGGTGTATATATATCTTATTAAAACCGATTCTCAGGGAAATACTCTCTGGGGTGGAACTCTCGGATATAAAGGAGAAAAGCAGCCTATTCAATCCAGTCGACAACCGATGATGGTTATATTATACCTGGTTTTATTCGAGATTGTAATGCTATTGAGAAAAAAGTATATCATAAAATTTGTGCTATTTGTTGTTTAAACAATAGGTCATGAAGGAAGAAATCTTTAATTTTACTTAATTTCGACTAAATGT
>CAZVXD010000170.1:0-2949 GCA_964631335.1 uncultured bacterium | reverse complement strand
AATTATTATCCCATAACTCTTTACGGTGGATTGATAAAAGCGATGGCTTTTGGTCTTACTCTGACAGTTATGGGTTGTTATTACGGACTGCGGACAGAAGGCGGAGCCGAAGGAGTCGGAGAATCGACAACAAAGGCTGTTATATCTTCGACGATTTTAGTTTTAATACTGGACTTTTTTGTGGGAAGACTTGTATTTGGATAGGAGGTTTTATGGTTAAAAGGGAAAAAGCTATTAAAGTAGGTTTTTTTATAACTCTGGTTTTAATATTTTTTGTGGTTGGTCAGCTATGGCTTGTGCGTTTTAACGTCGGGAAAAGCGGTTATAATTTGAGTATTTTTTATAACGACGTTAGCGGTTTAAAAAGCGGAGATCCGGTAAGGGTTTACGGAATAAAAAAGGGTAAAGTACTGGATATGAGAATGTATAAAGACGGAGTCCTGGTAAAGGCATGGATTGAAAACAGCGTCGTTTTAAGAGCGGACGCGAAAGCGTCGATTCAGGATGTTGCCATGATCAGCGGCACAAAAACCATAGTTGTAGATCCGGGTACCTCGGATAAACTTCTCGATGCTTCTAAAATTTTAGAGGGGGAGGCGAATAAAGGCCTTTCTACCGTTGAAATCGGAGGAATTACAGATCAAATCGAAGAATTGATGAGTTTGCTGAGGGAGGCTATGGGCGGGGAAACAGGAACCTTTGTAACCCTCGGTTCAACGCTTAAAGAAGTTGAAAGTATATTAAAGGAAAACAGAACCGAGCTTGCAAAAGCAATTGAGAGTGGGGGTGAAGATCTCGCAAAAGCTGAACTTCTTATAGAAAATATGGATTCTTCCATAAAGGAATTAGATTTAGCTTTGAAGCAGATAAACAGCAAGAAAGGAACTGTAGGAAAGCTTATTTATGACGAGAAATTATATGATAATGTGACAAACGCCGCAGCCAGCCTGGATAGCCTGCTTGTGGATTTCAGAAAAAACCCGGGAAAATATGTTAAGGTGAGTGTATTCTGATATCAGCTTTCATCAAGATAAATCTAAAAATCGGATGAGTTGGGGGGATAGCTGTGAGCAGTGAGCTGTAAGCAGTTAGAAGTTTTTTTATTCAATTTCTTTAATTCTTTTTTTAGCCAGCCGCAGAGGAATAATCACTATTAGTACAGATATAGCAAAAAATATAACGGACGAAACAATTAATGGGACGTGTATCGAAATGGCTCTTCCTTCCAGGCGGCTTCTTATATAAATAGATATCGGCGTGGCGAAAAGCACCATCGATACGGCTATATACAGAAGGTTAATAGCCGCCGTAAGCAGGCCTCCGGCGCCCGACGCGATTTTAGCCGGATTAGTCTCTTTTAAATCTACGAAAAGCGTTCCCAGTGAAATACAGAGATAAACGGAAACCGCCGAAAAAATGGCGCATAAAATCGCCGATAAAACTACTATTATTCGATAATTAACAAGAATAGTATTCGATAATATTATAACAGCTTCGGCTATAATTAAATCTATCATCAAGAATAGAATCCCCTTGGAATGCAGTATAAGTTGAGGTGAAAGAGGAGCGCTTCTTAAGCTCCACCAGCTTCTTCCTTCCAGGCTTACTCCCGGATATACAAAACGCAGGGAAAGTGTGGCGGTTATATAACCGATAAAACCCGTATTTATTAAAGCGAATACCGATAACCAGAAAGGATCTCTTACGTATAAAGGAGTCCTTCTAAGAGAAAAAGTGTATATTACCAGTAAAACTCCTATTATCATCAGTTGAGACCACTGGAGTGGAGATCGGAGAAAGATTTTTACGTCTTTTTGCAGCAAGTTTAAAAATTTAGGTAATTTATTAAACAAAAGTTTTTTATTTATTAAGCGAGAAAAAGAACTACTTTCAGACGACATCCAGCTTAACCTGTAGAACGCGTTTGAAAGTAAAAAAGCGATGGATATTGAAATCAGACTTCCGGAAAACAATAAAGCGAGATTTCTGGTGTATAATTCAAAATTATTTCTGGTGAGGGCTGAAGCGCAATTGTATAACCATTCGTTGGGAAAATAGGGATTCGAAATTTTTAGATTGCTTACGAATTGATTTATGGCTTCGAGATCTAATGTGTCGGGTACATTAAAACTATAGGGCGTCGTCTGTATGTAAATAAAGACAAAAAACACCGAAAGAGTTCCCAGGACTGCCGCCAGCTGTTTTACCGTCCAGTAAGGGTTTATTTTCTTCAATATAATTACGATAGAAACTCCTAACCCGGAAGGAATAAGAATAAAAGCCAGAAGGGGAAAAATTATTAACATGGTTTGTAACTTAAAATGGGAAAAAGCGATTAAATATGAAAATATAATGGGAATCCCTCCTATCAGTGTCGCCCATGAGGAATAAAAAATATTTTCTAATAATTTAAGAGAGAATATACAAAAAGGCTGAAGAGGTGTTGAATGAAGGTAATCGAGTTCATCGGAGTGATAAAGAGTAGAAAGAGCTGTAATCCCGTTGCTCATGAATAGAAGCAGGGTAAAGACGAAAAACGAATAGGAAATGAGCTTATCCGCTATTATCGTTCCTATAACATCTATAGGAGCAAGAAAGAGAAAAATTTTTAAAAAGAAAAGGAAAGTTCCCGCTAAAAAAATAGTAAAGACTATAGTATAAATAATAAGATTAGATTTCCTTATTTGCAATATGGATTTAAACGCCCTCACCAATCTCGTTTTTATAAGGAATAAAATCATATTTGTATCATAGAATTTTGGATTTGTTTGTCAATACCATCCCAACTCCCCTTACACACAAAATTTAACGCGATATATCGATTTTAACATGTAGCACCCATAGAAATTGTAGTTATTTTTTAATCCTACAACACTCAGCAAAATGTTACTGAATAGAGTCGTATAGGCTCTGTATTGCTAATTTATTTGTGTAATTTGTGTTATTTGT
>CAZVXD010000169.1:0-3160 GCA_964631335.1 uncultured bacterium | reverse complement strand
AGAGAAGGCGGAAGGACTGTCGGTGCCGGTGTGGTAACAGCAATCGAGGAGTAAAGATTGAATATAATTGTTCGTTTAATTTGTGGTGAATGTCGCAATCATAATTATACGACGAGTAGGGCAAAAACTCAGGGTGGAAAATTGCAGCTGAAGAAGTATTGCCCCCGTTGTAAGAAGCATACGCTTCACAAAGAAAAATAGGCCTGTGGCTCAACTGGCTAGAGCACCGGACTCCAAATCCGGGGGTTGGGGGTTCAAGTCCTCCCAGGCCTGCATTTAGGAGATGAAATGTTAGAGAAGATAGTAACTTTTTTTAAAGAAGTAAAACAGGAATTATTCAAAGTTTCCTGGCCGAAGGGAAAGGAAATATGGGCTTCGACTGGAGTCGTTATAGTCTTTTCGGGTATTCTGACATTAGTTATATGGATGCTGGATCTTCTCTTTTCGAGGATCTTTATTTTATTGGTTAGATAATTTTTATGAGCTCGAATAATAACTACAGGTGGTTTATAATTCATGTGTTTACGGGGCAGGAGAAAGTTATCTGCAAATATCTTGCCGAGCAAAGGAAGAAGATGAAGATGGATGACTTGATCGATCAGATTATTGTACCGGAAAGAATGATTAAAGTCAGGGATAAAAGCGGAGAAATTAAACAGAAAGAGAAAAGATTATACCCTGGTTATATTCTGATACATGCTAAAGAAGATGATGCTGTGACGCAGCTGATAGCTGAATCGCCAAAAGTGATGGGATTTTTGGGGAAAAAAGGCGCACAGCTGATATCGGATGAAGAGGCGGAGAAAATACTCGGACTTATGGATACTGTGGAAGAGGTTAGCGATACAAGATTTTTAGAAGGACAGACCGTGAGGATAATAGATGGGCCATTTACTGATTTCAATGGCACAATTAAAGAGTTGAACAGAGAAAAAGAAAGGTTGATTGTTTTAGTTACGGTTTTCGGCCGATCTACACCGGTCGAATTAAGTTATAATCAGGTTGAACCAATTTAGGAGAGTAAAAATGCCACCAAAAAAAGAAAAGGGACAGATTAAATTAATGATACAGGCGGGACAGGCTACTCCGGCGCCTCCTGTGGGGCCTGCTCTTGGGCAATATGGAGTAAATATAATGGAATTTTGCAATCAGTTTAATCAAAGAAGTAAAGGACGGGGAAATGATTTAATACCTGTAATAATTACAGTTTAC
The DNA here is from genome assembly GCA_964631335.1 of uncultured bacterium. Taxonomy (GTDB): domain Bacteria; phylum Hydrothermota; class UBA3072; order UBA3072; family UBA3072; genus JAFGHJ01. Next base: position 1,948 of record CAZVXD010000169.1, on the reverse strand, counting down.
AGGGATAATTCTTTTGATTTTATAATGAAAAGCCCTCCTACTTCGTTCCTATTGAAAAAAGCCGCGGGTATTGTTAAGGGTTCGGGAGAACCAAATAGAGAGAAAGTCGCGTCTATAAAGAGAAAACAATTAAGAGAAATTGCGGAGAAGAAGAAAGAAAGTTTCAACACCGATGATATAGATACTATCGTAAAAGTTATAGAAGGTACTGCTAATTCTATGGGCATGTTGATAGAGGAGAGTGAATAATGAAGAGAAGCAAGAGATATAAAGAGATAAGCGCTTCTCGTTCCAGGGAAGAAAAGTCCGAAATTAAGGAAGCCATCACTAAGATTAAAAAAATGGCTTCCGCCAAGTTCGACGAGACAGTCGAAGTTGCCGTAAAATTAAATGTAGATCCCAAAAAGGCGGATCAAATGGTTAGGGGTACGATTCTTCTTCCTCACGGGACGGGAAAAGAAAAGAAAGTGCTTGCTTTTGCCGAAGGAGAACAGCAGGTAGAGGCAGAAGAAGCCGGCGCCGATTGGGTAGGGGGTCAGGATTTTGTGGAAAAAATTGAAAAAGGCTGGCTCGAGTGCGACGCTATCGTAGCTGTTTCCGAAATGATGCCTAAAATTGGTAAGTTAGGTAAGATACTTGGTCCGAGAGGATTAATGCCTACCCCTAAAACCGGAACCGTTACCAAAAATATAGGCCAGGCTGTACAAGAAATTAAGAAAGGAAAGGTTAATTTTAAAGTCGACCAGGGTGGAAATCTTCATGTGCCTATAGGAAAAGCTTCTTTTGAAGACAATAAATTATATGAGAACTTTAAAGAGTTAATTGATAAAATATGGAGTGTAAAACCTTCGTCGGCGGGGGGGCAATATTTGAAAGGAGTAGCAATATCTACGACGATGGGTCCGAGTGTTAAAATCGACACAAATTTACTGGTAAAATGATTACGGGGAGTTAATATGGGTGTAAAAGAAAACGAGATTATTGTAAAAGAAATTAGCGAAAGATATAAAAAATCAAATTCTTTATGTTTTACCGGTTTTTCGGGTTTGAAAGCGGTTCAGCTTAATGATCTTCGGAGAAGCCTGAAGAGACAAAACGCTGAGTTAAAGGTATTTAAAAACACTTTGATAAAGAAAGCTTTTGATAACGAAAACGAAGACATGGACATAGAGAAATTGATGGAAGGTCCGACAGCTTTAGTTTTTGGTTACGAAGATCCCCTTTTGCCTCTGAAAACTATTTCTGATTTCAGAGGAGAAAATGAAAACCTGGTTGTTAACGGCGGTTTTATTGAAGGGAAATATTTTGATTTTGAAACCTTCGGAAAATTAGCAGCAATACCGCCTAAAGATGAGCTCTATGGAAAAATGTTGTCTTCTATGAATGCTCCTTTAAACAAATTTGTTTTTATTTTATCGGGGATAACAAGAAAATTAATGGTAGTTTTATCTGAGATAGCCAAACAAAAGGAGGAATAATGGCAGAAGGGACAAAATTATCCAAAAATGCTGAGAAAGTTATTGATTTAATCGGAGATATGACGATCCTTGAATTGAACAGTCTGGTTGAAGCTATGGAAGAGAAATTTGGTGTTACGGCTGTGGCTCCTGTGGTTCAGGCAGCCGGAGTAGCTGCTGGCGAAGGTGCAAAAGAAGGAGAAGAAAAAGCTGAATTTAACGTTACGCTGAAATCTTTTGGCGATAGTAAACTTGCTGTTATTAAAGAAGTTAGATCTTTGCTCTCCCTGGGACTTAAAGAAGCGAAAGAACTTGTAGAGGCGGCTCCTTCATTATTAAAGGAAGGAACTTCAAAAGAAGACGCTGAGTCCATTAAATCTACTATTGAGAAAGCAGGCGGAGAAGTAGAAATTAAGTAATCGGCGTTAGAACTTTTATAAAAGGAGGTAATCTGTTGACTCCAAAAAGGAAGTTTTTTGTTAATGGAGTTA
>CAZVXD010000168.1:0-3209 GCA_964631335.1 uncultured bacterium | reverse complement strand
GGTCTCTGATTCCCTCGTCGACCAATAAGTCATAAGTGGCTACGACATCGAACGCGCTAACAGGCACACCGTCCTGCCATTTTGCCTTTTCGTTTATATGAAAAAAGTAGGTTTTTTTATCTTCCGAAATAGACCATTTATCGGCGAGACCGGGGATATATTCATAGGTTATCGGGTCAATTTTTAAAAGTGTCTCATATGCCAGTCTTGTCAGCATTTGATTTAATAAAATGTTGGAATTCTCGCCGTAGGTTCTTAAAGTGGCAGGATAAGCGGAGTATCCGAAAACGAAGGTTCCTCCCTTTTTTGCCTTACTTTTTCCGAGAATAGAAGGGTCTTCGCTTGTTTCCCATTCAATCGAATTTATAATACTATCGACCTCTGCTATCGTTAAATCCTTCGGTCCGTACTTCTTCATTAATTCTTCTTCGCCAAGAATTTTTGTTTGTTTGTTCTTAGCCGAATCCTCGGGATTACAGCATGAAATGATTGAAAAAAGCGCGATAAAAATTACATATGGGAAAAATTTCTTCACTTCGCAAACTCCTCTCCACGCATGTTTAGTGATACTTCTCCCAATACCTGACTTCGGCGGGCTTCGCGGGAAGAGGGAGGTCTTTTTCTATCGCTTCTTTTAATCTCTTATCCGCTTCCTCGTCATACCACCACAACGAGACGATTTGATGCTCTAAATATGAACCTGAGTTATATCTTGATAGAACGCATTCAGGTATCCCGAATTTGTTCCAGTATAATATTTTTATATCATCCTGGTACCAGAAAAGAGCTGTAAGATATTCGTTCATTAATATTGAATCGAGTTCTTGAATAAGTTTTATTCTCTTTTGTAGGTCAAATTCAAGATTATTTGCTTCACAGATTTCATCGACTCTTTTGTTTTTTAACCCCCAGAGATTATTGTTGTCTTTCTTGTCTGCGTATTTCGAATGCAATGAACTTTCAGGATTAGGGAATAGTAACCCCGTATGACCCATTCTAGCTATTTTAAAATTTCTCTCTCCTACTTCTTTAGTGTGGGTTGCCCAGGTGACATTTTTCAAATTCAGCTTTATCCCGGCTTTTCTTAGTTCTTCCTGGTAGAGAGTTTCCACTCTGGTATCGTCTGTGAGATAAACATTTAAATTCAGTTCGAATACTTTGCCGTTTTTTACTATATAGCCTTCATCGTTTAAATTCTGTTGCGAATAACCCGCTTCCTCCAGCAATTTAATTGCTTCTGTTGTATTATATCTTATTTTTGGGTTGTTTTTGTTCTCGTAAGGAAGATTTGAATAATAAGAATCCATGTATTTACATTCTCCAAAGAAAAGTTTTTCTATCATTTTTCCTCTATTTAACAACAGGCAGAAGGCTTGTCTGACTCTTTTATCATTAAAAGGTTCTTCTCTGATATTAAAGTGATATCCTGCTGTCCCTTTTGGAGAGTCGTTATATATTTTTTGTTTGATAATATGGTTGTATTTAATGGAATTCATTTTTCCCGGAGTAAATTCTTTTACCCATTTTTGAAGTTTTGTACTCCGTATTAAAAAAGCATCTACTGTGCCTTTCTTGAAATTCTCTTCTAACAATGTTTCATCAGAAAAAAAGATGTATTTAAAGATATCAAAATTATAGAGGCCTTGATTTATTCTGGCTCCGGATGCCCACCAATTGGTATCGCGTTTTAATACTATAGACTGATTTGTGGTGGCGCTCTCAAACATATAAGGCCCCGAACCAACCATCATTTTGTTATTATACTCTTTAAGGTACTCGGACCCGGATATTTTACCTACAACATGTTCAGGCAATATATTAAAAGCCTGGCTGAAGTATAAGAAAAGACTCCATTGAAGTATTTTGGTTGTAACCATAACAATATCTGGAGTTATAGCCGCAGGCCGGTCAAACTTACTGCTGTAGAAATCATTGGTATAAGGATCCCGGATTCCTTCATTTGTTAATAAATCATAAGTGGCGACAACGTCGAAAGCAGTTAAAGGTTTACCGTCCTGCCATCGGGCTTTGGGATCTATATGATAAAAGAAAGTTTTTTTATCGGAAGAGATACTCCATTTGTTTGCGAGACTGGGGACGTATTCAAGAGTCACTGGGTCCAGAGTAAGAAGTGTTTCATAAATAAGATCCCGCAACATCGCGTTAATTACATAATTAGCGTTTTCTCCTTCGGTTCTTAGTGTTGCCGGATATGCCGGATCGCCATAAACGAATGTTCCTCCTTTTTTCGCCTCTTTACTACCAAGAATCGAAGGATTTTTGTTCGTTTCCCATTCAATCGATTCTATAATACTATCGACCTGTTCTTCCGTTAAATCCTTCGGTCCGTATTTTTCCATTAATTCTTCTTCGTTTGCTATTTCTATTGGGGTTTCCTTTGCCGATTCTTTCTGTTCACAGCAAGAAATGGTAAAGATAAGAGAAATCAATAAGAAACTTAAAAAGAATTTATTCATTTTTTACCTCCCTGTATTTAATTGCAGAGAACCGGAGAATGTTGGCTGACAGCTCTCCGCTTTCGGCTTACCGCTGAACTAAAAAAAAGCTTATATAAAGATAAAAAGTTTATTTTTTTCTCTGTGTTCTCTGTGTCTCTGTGTGAGAAATTAAAAAGGATCAATCGTAAACGAAAGTCAGCCAGTTATGGCGGTCTTCTTTTTCGCCTCTCAGGATGCCGAAAAATTCATCCTGGAGTTTTTTCGTTATCGGACCTCTTTTACCGTTACCGACTTCTATGTTATCGACTTTCGTGATAGGTGTTATTTCTGCCGCGGTTCCCGTGAAGAACACTTCATCCGCGATATATAAAGCTTCTCTCGGAATGAGATGTTTTTCGATTCGCAGATTAAGGTCCCTGGCGAGAGCGAAAACGCTGTGACGTGTTATACCCGGCAGTATAGCAGTGCTTGAAGGAGGTGTATATATAACGTTATTCCTGACAACAAAAATATTTTCCCCGGATCCTTCGCAAACATATCCGAATGAATCGAGCGCGATACCTTCGTCGAATCCGTTCATCAGCGATTCCATTTTTATCAACTGGGAGTTCAGATAGTTTCCGCCTGCTTTGGCCATAAAAGGCATTGTGTTCGGAGCGAAGCGGTTCCACGAAGAAACCTGAACGGAAATTCCATTTTCCAGAACTCCTTCACCGAGATACGCCCCCCATTCCCAGACGGCTATCGCGC
>CAZVXD010000167.1:0-3257 GCA_964631335.1 uncultured bacterium | reverse complement strand
ATAAAATCGGTAATATATCTTATATTAAGAAAGAATGTCTCGAAGTTTCTGATAAAGTGAGGGGTTCCTAATCCGCAGCGGTAGACTGTTACTCCCGCTTTTTTAAGATAATCGGGAGATTCTCCGTTCCCATTTGGGACTGCCTGTGAGTATTCTATTCCCCTTTCTTTTAATTTCCTCGCGATTCTGAAGATTCGCACGTGCGCTCCGCCGATACGGTCATCCAATAAAACATTCAAAACTTTAATTTCTTTTTTCATTTTAAAAGCAGTACCGCTCCCGCGGCAATGAACATTATGGTATAAGAAAAACTCGACATGAGATCTCCCCTCATGGCAAAGAACCCAAAAACAAGTAAAAAAGGATAGTAAACGGATAAAATGTCGGAAGATGTAGGGGTGGATACTTTCCAGTGGTATTCATCGAGCAACGAAAAAAGTAATCCGGTCAGGTAAGCGAATACAATCAATCCTATTACTCCGAAATTGATATAACCTTCGAAAGGAAGAGGGCAGGAAAGATTAATCTGAGGATAAGAGAAGTAACGCGCGATAACTCCTCCGGACCCCGCGGGTTTTCCCTTCCAGAGAGCCCTCGGTATCCAGAACAGGAGAGGTCCCGACAGTTGTTTTCCCCAGGTAATTCCGTCTTTTGCCACATATTGAATGGTATGTACACTCATCTCATAGGCGTCAAAATGGGGCGAAGTATAAGCTGTTTTTAGCTGGGATAATTTAAAATCCGAAAGAGATACAGTTTCCGCCGTCCTGTGACGCAATACACTGGTAAGGGGAAAAACTAAGAATATTCCGATAATAAGCATGGCGGACAGGCAGCCTTTCCCCCTGTTCAACTTCCTTAACAGCATCGCTGTAAAACCGATAATAACGGCACCCGCCCAATACCTCGGGGAAGCCAGTGGATTGTTAACGAGCAGGTTTATTAAAATCAAAGCAGTTAAAAGAATCCACCACTCTCTTTTATTTGTCCATTTATTTTTTAAAAGTATGAGACCCGCGAGAGAAAGAAGAGGTATATATCTGAGAAATGAATTTATAATAATAATGAGAGGATTGTAACGAATAGAGAGGAGTATCTCTCTGTAAGCTCCGCGAATGAGGAGATTTTTCAAGCCAAACACGAGCAGAAATAAGATAAGGATAATAAAGGAGAGATAAATAGAGGTATATACACCTTTTCTTCCTATTTCAAATCGTTTCAAAGAGGAAAATAACTTATCGGGGCGGAATTTCTTTACCGAATAACCGAACTGGTAAAAAACCATCCATGTAAGAATAAATGTATTGGCAAAGCAAATCGAGAATTCATCTTCTCTCGAGAGCCATAAGGGAAATTTTCCCGAAATATACTGGACAAAAGGCGCAAAGCATAAAAAAGTAAGTATGAAAAACCAGTGCATCAAGTTCAACGAATAAATTCGCTCTCGCTGTTCTTTTATTATAAAGAGGGCACTGATAATTCCAACAACCGAAAAAGTTACTATATTATAGATACGCGTAATATAACCTCCGTAAAGTGGTCTTTAAATAATTATATCACTCATAAAGGAAAAGTCAATGAAAAAATAGGGAATTTTCCTAATTCAGAAAAGTAGTTTTGTAAGTTTCTGTATTCGATAGAGTTATTGCGGTATATCGTTTTGTGAATAATGTTCATGGGTGATTGAAATATATGGAAAGAAGGGGATTGACAATTTTAGTGTATTTATATAAACTTAAATGATATAAAACTTAAGTGGATGAAATATAGGAATTGAGAAACGATTTTTTGGCTAAATATAAGAGGGTTTATGTTTATAAGACACAAAAGTTATACAAATAAACTTCTTTATTTTGTTCCTTTAAAAAAAGAGGGGTGTCTGATGAAAAAAATAATATTAGTATCGACTTTTTTCTTTTTAGTTTGTCTCGGCGCGGAATGGGATTATACAGGAACAGCTTATTACGTTGGCAGTGAGGATGGGACTCCCACAGGAATCTTCAGGGAGGGTAATTACTGGTATATGGTAGGGAATGGGAACGACAGCGTCTATCGATACGACGATAATTGGTCTTACACGGGAACAGCCTATTACATAGGTGATGAAGACGGAGGTGCTACAGACATACACAAGGATGGTGATTATTGGTATATGTTAGGGAACGATAATGACAGCGTTTATCGATACGATGAGAACTGGTCTTACACAGGTACGGGCTATTATGTGGGAGGGGAAGATGGGACTCCCACAGGGATATACAAAAATGGTTCTTACTGGTATATGGTAGGAGTAGATAATGACAGCGTCTATCGATACGATGAGGGCTGGTCTTACACGGGAACAGCCTATTATGTTGGAGGGGAAGACGGGACTCCGCCGCAAATATCCAGATATGGTAACTACTGGTACATGGCAGGATATGATAATGACCGCATCTATAGATATGATAATAATTGGTCTTATACGGGGATTTCCTATTATATAGGTAATGAAGATGGCTGGCCTTCGGGAATCTGCAGGTACGGAGATTACTGGTATATGTCGGGAAACGATAATGACAGCATCTACATATACGAGGGGGCTTTCATATCACCGGACAGCCCAACCCTTATCCGGATATTCGATAACGCGATGTTTAACGCCTATCCTCCTCCTTATGCCTGTACTTTATCCGTTTCTTCAACCGATCCTCAAAGCGATGACATACAGTACGAAATACAGTGGGATACGGATTATGATTTTTCGAGCGCTTTTGCTGAAACTACAGGAACCTATTTGTCGGGTGATACCGCGACCGAAGACATTTTACTCGGCGTAACTCCTGCCGAAGCGGAAACTCTCTTTTACTGGAAAGCGAGGGCGAGGGATCCGGGGGGCTCAAACTCATGGTCTTCCTGGAGTAATATTCGTTCCGTTACCATGGATATGGATCTCGGAGATGACTTTCCGTACTGGTACCAGGTCGCGGAAAATCAGTTTGAGCAGGGTACCGGGCAGAATGTAACGATTCAGGGTAATTCGGTTGTGCTGCCCTCGACCGCAGAAATAGAATTCCAGCGAGCGAGCGGTTCTACTGGAACAAGCCACAGTATCGATATCGGCAGTCCCGGTAATAACCGGCTTGTCGTGGTTATCGCTTGTGATGAGAGCAGCGGTACAAGCCTGACGAACGTTACGGTCGACGGTAATAACTGTAATAAAGCAGGCGAAGCGGACAATCCGAGTCTCTCCGGAAGCCATCAGGAACTGTGGTATA
>CAZVXD010000166.1:0-3305 GCA_964631335.1 uncultured bacterium | reverse complement strand
TATTATTCTTTTCTTCATAAAAACTCTAACTTTCTTATAAGTACTGAATTAAAAGCAAGCATTAATATCTACTAATTTGTATAATGTATCATAATGTTGTCTAAACAACAATTAATTTATAAATATTTTAACTTTCCTTTTATTGTTAGAATTTATTATAAATTAAAATAGATTTGCAATAGTGTAAAAATAACAATTATCGACAATTGATCTGTATGAAGATATCTTAGAGGGTCTCTTCCTGCACCAACTTATAATGAATTAAAAACTATGTTTTCGAAAAACAAGGGTAAAGGCAACATTGCCTAACTATCTAAATATAATTTTTATACCTATAAAAATCTCCTAATTTTAATACACTTCTATTCTCTAACCAACTTATGTCTTCTTTGTTAAACTGTGGATTTTCTTGAATAAATAAATAACGCCATTCTTCTTTTTCAGGATCTGCTTCGGTAAGCATTGAGGTATATTTTTCTCCCCTCTCTTTTTTTGCTTTATCTCGGTCATCCATCCTACCTTTTACCTCGATTATATAATTTACGATTCTTTCGTCTTCTTTTGCCCTAGCTACAAAATCAGGAAAATAAGGTACATAAAATCCTTGCCATAAGTATTCAAAATTATACCCTACACCCTGCTGGTGGTTATAAATCCATCCACTGACATCTTCACAACCGTCTAAGAGTTGTGCCACTCTTAATTCGTCATTGTTACCCATACATTGTTTATCAAAGCCAGACTTTTCAGGGTATTCAAGAACATTTTCAAAAATTACTTGGTATGGTTCTATGCTTCGGCTCTCTTTTGTTTCATATTTATCAGTCACTGGTATTTCATGAGAACGCAAACTATTGATAAACTTAATTAATTCCTGTTTTACCAACACCATTACGTCATCATTAAAAATATTCTTTTTTACAATTTTATCTGTTTTTTCATCAACAGAATCTAGGCGTAATGATGCTCCGATTGGCAAATCAAATACTTTTTTCTCTAAAAATCTTTTTACTACATCTAAAACACGCAATTTATCAGAATAAGAAAACCGCATTTCATTTAAAATTGGCTTAACATAACCGGAAATCAACAACCTGTCTAAACCAAAATAGCTCACTGCTTGTTCAAATTCAAACTCGAGGCCTTTCTCAATATCCTTTTCAAACTGCGTTTTAATTTTTAATTTATCAGCCGATTCTATCCATTTAAATTTTTTAGGCAATTCCGGTAAATCAGCTTCTTTAAAATTATCGTGCCAAGTTTTAACATTCTCCACCAGTCCTAAGAATTTTACCATCCTGACATTTCTTTTTTTTCTTTCTTCAGAATCAGACAGAGGATTTACCACTGTATAAACTGGTGGCTCTTTTTCTCCCGCTTCTACTTCATCCACAATATCGTCTATTTCGTCAATAATTGCTTTAAACGATGGGTGCTCAATAATGTATAAAGACTCGTCCTTTGAACAAAATGCACCTTCGTCATCCATTTCTGGTTGGTGCATTTTTCTTAAACCCCGCCCCAAAGTCTGTTCAGCTAATGTTCGTGAATCACATGGCCGAAGTGGTACGATAGTCTTAACATTCCGTACATCCCAACCTTCTTTTAGCATCAATACAGCCACTATTACATTAAATGGATTCTCTATCTGCTCACCTTTGAGCTGAGGGTCTTCAATATAGTCTTTATCTATTAAGTGAACGAGTTTGCGAATTTTTTCCCAATCCTTATCGTTATTCAATTCTTTTTGCCCAATATGAATTTGCACAACGGTTGTCTTTCCATCTTTAACAAAAAGAGTTTCTTTTGTTTCCTCGTCATAAAATCCCTTAACGGGCAAATTATCTTTTGAAAAATCCTTTCCCTCGTCCTCTATTTCCTGATAAACAAAATAATTGTAAATTTGCGCCGCTTCCTTTTTGTTGTTACAGAGAATAAATAGGATTTGTTTGCGTTTGTCTCCCTCTGTGTTAAAAAGTTTCTGGTTTTCTTGCCAGCGTTTGATTCCGGTGCGAAGCAAATTCTCGTATATCTCCCAGGCACATGATTTTGAGTAATTTATTATGCCTCGAGTCTCCTCGCCCTCATATACTTTTACTTTTTCTAATTTTGGCATTTTAATAATGCCATCTTTCTTAGCTTCACCTAAAGAATATAAGTCAACCGCGTGCTTAAATAAATCCATCCAACGGAAGCGGATTTCCTCTTTATCTGTTTTTTTTGTCTTATGCGAACCTTTTTCTTCAAAAAGAGTTGCAGACAAATCTACCTGTAAAGCAACTTTACATAAAGTATCTATATTTCTAATGGAACGAATCCATCCTAGCTCTTCTGTTGCTTGTTTTTCTATGGTGCCGACTTCTTTTTGATTTCTTATTTTCTTTTCGTATTCCTTGTGTTTTTCTTCGTCATGAACATGATGAGCTTCATCGTTAATAACCAAGACATTTCTTGAATTTTTGAAAGAGTCAAAAAGCGCGCGCTTTTGATTTTCTAATTTTTTAGGCATGGTTGTTTCAAAAAGAGACAGCTCTTTTACCAATTCTTGCGCTTCTAATTCGATATCACTGTTTTCTGATTCCCGATAAAATTTGTGAATATTCGTTACCACCAATGCGCCCTCTTCCGGTTTCAATTCACTTGGCGCGGTTGCCGGAGAATACACTTTCAAATTCCAATAGCGTTCCAGCTCTTTTGGGATAATCGGGTCGCTGTGAAAAATGTCCGGTCGATCATCGGATGGTGCAAAATCGTCCAGTAACCTATCAAGCACGAATAGATTTGGCGCAATAAGCAAAAAGTGCTTTCCGATATCCAAATGTTTTTCACCCTCAATCGCCGTATTAAGATAACTCCATGCGAAAATCAAACTCATAATTTTTGTTTTACCTGAACCAGTGGCCAATTGCGCCCCTAGCTTTGTCCAAGGATCGCGCTGTGGTACAATTTCAAAATCAATAATTTTAGAAATATCCTCACGTCTTCGTATACCGCAAACCTCGTATAGATAAATAAATGTTTCAATCGTTCGCCTTTGGTGCGGCCAATATTTAAAACGTAAACTTTCCCCTTTTTTATCTTTTAACTCATGAGGAAATGATCTAAACCAATGTCTTAAAAGCAAATCTGTCGTCTCGGAAATTTCTTTTTCAAATGGAAGTACCGGTTTATATTTCGCAGGTTCTTTCGGATACGGCACTTTGGCGTTCTGTAACTGAAAACCACGCCAAGCGTCAACTCGTTCGTGTATTTTTTGAATTACAATTTTTTGCGGTGGTAATTTTTTATCTTGTTCAGCCATATAT
>CAZVXD010000165.1:0-3338 GCA_964631335.1 uncultured bacterium | reverse complement strand
TTTTATATCCTTTTTTATTGTTCATTCTATACTAACAGCTAATCAATAAAAGCAGCTAAACTCCTTTAAATCTTTTTTTTGCTCACCAAACTCCCATTATCCCTAACTGCGAGTTCATATTCATCGCCTCTTGTATTTTCGGCTTTAATATTGTATATGACTTTACCGCCTTTTTCTTCTTTCATAATTTGTTCATCTACTAAAACTGAAAGCATCACCGGAGGTATTCCGATTTCTTTTTTTATTGTTTTAATTACCTCAACCGGTAAATCCGAAAGCAAAATCGGAGATTTTTCAATTCCGAGTTTCGCCGCCACTTCTTCGGCTGCAGGATTCGGCGGAGCATTTACATCGAAACTGTCTAAGGGAGTAAAATCTTTCATTTCTATATATTCTACACCCGGACTTCCGGTCATAAAGAAATCACTGACATTGTCTAAGATTATATCATTTTTTCTAACTGTCGACCTCTCCGCGTAAAAACGGTTTGCCACCGCGCCCTGAATGTCTGATAGAATCATTCCCGGACGGGGATCTTCTTTTTCAAAATCTACTGAAACATTACGTATTTTCAAATCCTTTATATACCGGCAATAAAGCCCGTAAGTCGGTCTCAAGCCATAACTTTCCGGACGGTAATCGTCTATTTTAGGAACTTTTATTTTTGCCGGATCCTCTTTCAAGCCAAGATAAGACAGGCTTCCACCTTTATAAGTCATCCTCATGTTTTCAAGGACTATATTTTCCAACATCCTGCCAGGCTTACCAATGATTGTAGTGGCAAAATCCCATCCATTGGCATAACTGTAAATATCTTTTGCCACAACATTGCTTATTCGAAGGTTGCTGATACTGCCGATATTGTAAGAACCGGGCGTTCCTCCTTTAATTTTCGATAGACTAATAAAAAAAGGAATAGCAACACTTTCCATTGTAACGTTCTGGATATCCACTCCATCTATTAACGCTCCGTGGTTCGAAGTAAAACTCATACCTGCTTTATTCGCTTTCCTTATGGTTATATTGGAAACCTGTACATTTTTGAAATCACCGACCGTTTCAGGGCCAAGTTGAAAAGCGCAACCACCGGAGGAAATCACACAATTACTTACTTCTATATCTTCACTATTTAATTTACGCCCAAGAGAATAATTTGATCTTAACGAAATACCGTTATCACCGGCGTCCACGTCACAACTTCTAACCCTAATATTGCTACTTCCTACAAGGCTTATCCCGTTCATTCCGGTTTTTACTTTTACATTATATATGTTCAAGTTATCGCACCCCGTAACCAGGATAGCCAGATATCCACCTTCATTGATTGCTATATCTTCTATTACAATATCATCACATAATTTAAGTGAGATAGCCTTATCCCCGTCACCTTCTACCGGATTATGGTAAAGAGACGCAGTACCGCTTATCACCCCTTCTCCTCTTATAGTCACATTTTGGACACTATCTCCCCATATAAGCGCGTTATGGAAATGGCTGTGCCCGAAATCCTGATATTTATCCCACAGACTATCCTGAGGTAAATCGAAAACGCCCGTACCTTTTGGTGCTGCCTGTATTCTCGCTTCCTTTTCGATTTGCAGAGTCACATTGCTTCTTAAACGAATCGAGCCGGATAAATAAATCCCTTTAGAGAATACAACCGTTCCATTAGGGAGTTTAGAACAGGAATCTATCGCGTTATTTATGGCTTCGGTATCGAGCGTATCATCATCGCTAACCGCTCCAAAGTCCTCGACATTTAATAAGACAGGCGGAGAACCTACCGGTTCCTGCGCCAGCAATATAAAAGATATTAAAAATAATATAATTGTTCTGTACATATTTCCTCCTTTTGCTGAATTTAACTTATTTTGGATACTTTTCAAGTGCAATTAGCCATAAAGGCATTAAGACACGAAATTTTCGGCGTTTAATCTAAAAGCAAAAAACTAAAATCTTTGTTTTGGCTTTGGACATTGGACTCTGGACTTTTGACTTACAACCCATTGACAAAATATATATATCCATAAATTACAAAAAGGAAAATGAAAGAAGAAAACGAAAATATATATAATAAAAATAGAAAAGCTTTCTTAAAATCCATAAAATCTGCGTTCATCTGCGCCCTAACTTGGGATTTGGGGGTTGGGATTTTGTTAAACAACAAGATTCGTTTCTTTTCTCTGTGATCTCTGTGTGTTTGTTTTTTCTCTGTGTCATCTGTGATTCAATAAGTTTTGGTGGGGTGCGGCATGGGTTTTAAGAATTTAATCTGGGATTTTGACGGAACGATCCTCGATACATATCCGGAAATAACCCGGGCTTTTATTAATGTCCTGAAAAAAGATTATGAAATCGAATACGACTACGATAAGGCTTATTCTCTCGCTAAAACTTCTATTTCTTTCTGCATAGAAAGCCTCGCCGATGAGTTTAACATAAAAAGAGAAGAATTTTCCGGGAATTTTAAAAAAAGATACTTCGGTGAATTAAACTTTGAGGGAAAACCATTCGAAGGAGTGGAAAAAGTTTTAGAATATGTTTCAAAACGTGGAGCCAATTTTCTTATTACTCACAGGGGTTCTGAAAGCTTAAACGAATTTCTTATCAGAAATGACTTTACTAAATATTTCATTGAAATCGTAAGTTTTGACGCGAATTTTCCTTTAAAACCCGACCCGGCAAGCTTCAATTATATTATCGATAAATACAAGTTAAAAAAAGAAAAAACTCTGGGTGTCGGAGACAGAATTCTGGATATAGAAGCCGCCAACTCAGCCGGTATAAAATCCTGTTTTTTCGATTCCGATGATTCAAAAATCGGAATTGCCGATTACAATATAAGTAAAATGTCCGAATTACTGAAGATTCTTAAAGAATAAAATAATCTTCTCGGCACTTCTCATCACAACCGGGGATAATCTTTCCCCTACCTCCAGACTCTCCGGCATAATAGCCAACACTTTAAGGGCTTTAATATTTCCTTCTGTAGAAATAAAATCATAAAAGAGATGCAGGGAAGAAGAATGCGTAAGACCGAACCTCTCACTTATTTCCTTTAAATCCAGAATTTTTATTTCACCCTTCTCTCCACCGAAAAGAACACTATCTATTATCAAAAGCTTCTCGAATCCTTTATTGGCGAGAAAGCCAATCCAGTGTTCAGGTGTGGCTTCCGCTACAATCACATTTTTGATACCAATATTTTGTAGCTTTTCGGCAATAAAAACACCAACACCATCATCGGTTTTTAATACCGAGCCGATACCCATTATTACGGTTTTATCATCTATAAATTTTTTTAATTCCTTTTTCCAATCCATTTTCAATGATTAGGC
>CAZVXD010000164.1:0-3393 GCA_964631335.1 uncultured bacterium | reverse complement strand
TTTTCAGTCCCGTGCTCTACCGACTGAGCTATCTCACCTTAAAAATTATTATATAGAAAAATCCGATAATGTCAATAGTTGGGATCTTTAACCACCTTAAATTTTAATAATTTTTTTTCTTGACTTTGGTTCTTAAATGTGTATATAATTTAATATGGCTGTTGCGAAAACAGTAAAGAGACAGGAAATAATCGGCTCGGTGAGCATATTCGTTGAGAGTTATATTTTCTCATTGATTGCTTTCTTCCTTTCGTATAATAATATACGTAAAATAATACCTAATTGGGCTAATATATTAAATGTTTTTAAATCGTTAACATCTTTAGAAATTAATCGAGTCCCATTTCTTTCTCAAATGATTGTTACTGCCATTTTGGCATTTGTAAATGCTTTCGTTGGTTTTTTGTTAATTATCAGGAAAAACCCTTTGCAAAAACCAGGAGGATTTCTAGAGATATTTATTCCCATAGTGTCTACTTATTTCTGGATTACTTATAACGCGATTCCGTATATTCCGGAAAGATTTAATTTTTACCTGGTTCCAATGAATTCATTGTTGTTTTTTTCCTTTGCGGGATCTATTATTGTCGTTACAGGATGCGTTATAAGCGCGATAGCAGTTTTTAATTTAAGGCGTTCATTCAGTGTTCTTATACAGGTGCGTAATATCGTTAAACACGGATTATATCGGTATGTGAGGCATCCTATTTACTCGGGTTATATAATAACGGCAATAGGCCTTTGTAAGTTGAGTCCCCAGTTTTTTTTCATCATTCTTTCTTCAATACATGTAATGTTATTAGTTTACAGAAGCTACCTCGAAGAAAAAAAACTGGCGGCTTATTCCCGTGAGTACAGAGAGTATATGCGAAAGACTCCTTTTTTATTTCCGATTAGATTAAAGAAATCAATTTAATGCATTGTCCTTACTAATTTTCCGGTGACTGAGGTTGGTTTATTAATTAAAATATAAAATTGAGCGCAGACTCATTTCGTATTCTTTGTTTTCTTTGTGGTTGATTTTGAATGTCTTACGGCATTTTCTTTGTTCTCTTTACAGACAAAAGGGCTTGACTTAGAAATGAATAATGTTATAATTAAACCTATGGAATTAAAAGAGAACGTTGAGGGGCTATTGACCGCTTTTAAGAGGGGAAATTACAGTTTGGTTCAAATTTCCGGAGATGATTTTGACATAAAAGAAGCTTTAATTGGAATTAAAGAAAGTTTCCATCCTGAAGCAATAGAAGTTTTTTTTCCTGATGACGCGGAAGAAGTTATAAAGAATATATGTATGAAAAACTTATTTGGAGAGAGGTTGATAATTGTTTATAATATAGACTCTATTTCAAGCGCTTTTTCTAAGGAAATTAAGGGAATCATCGCGGAACCCAATAGGTTGAAGCCTAACGTTGTTGTACTTATTTATCAAAATAATAAAAAAGTTATGAAAGTAAAAGGAAGCCTGGCTGGTAAATTCAAAACTATTTACGATTCCGATATGCCTGGTTGGATTAAAAGTTTTGTTAAAGGTCTTGGATGTTCGATAACCGATGAAGCCGTTAATCTTCTCCAATTTTCTTGTGGGACTAATAGGGAAGAAATAAAAAAATATCTGGACAGAGTTATTTCTTCAAAAGAAGAAACAGATAAACATATTGAGGAAAAAGATTTGAGAGATATCGGATTCTTTAGAGACGACACAATATTTAAAATCACGAATTCGGTTTTGGATGGTAAATACAGAAAAGCTCTCCGGTATCTTCTTGAATATTCAGAGGGTGTGCCTCTTTTCCATTTTATAAATAGGGATACAAGATGTCTTCTGGGTATCAGAGCGGCCATGGATGAAGGGGATGATTTGAGAAGCTTAAATTTGAATGGTAAGTTTAATATGCACCCTTATATTTTTTATAAAAAGTATGTGCCAGCCGCCAGGAAATTGTCTTACGAAATATTAGAGAGGAATTATGAAAAAATAATGGAAACTGAGTATAGAGTAAAAAACGGTTGGAATGAGTTCGGTCTTAATTTTAATTTTTTGAGTCAACTTCAATAGGAGGAAAGAGATGAGTGAAGATGTTGCCGCAATTAAAGCCGCTATAGAAGATGTAAGGGAAAAATTAAGTAAAATAGAAGCAAAGAGGGGTTCAATCAGAGATTCCGTATATAATAAAGTAAAAGAAGATTATGAGGTAAGACTTCGGGAGTTGAACGGGCAATTAGCAGGGAAAAAAGAGTTGCTTAAAGAAAATTTAAAGGAAATAAGCGAGAAAAAGCAGCCTTTGAAATCCAAATTAGATGTATTGCAGGAACAACTCGAAGAAATAGAATTAAGACACTCAATAGGAGAGTATTCGGACGCTCAGTATGAATCGATGAGCGGAGAAATAAAAGAAAAAATGTCCGAAATTGAGAAGGACTTGGATTCTATAAAAAAGGAAGAAAAAGAGACTAAAGAACTTTTGGGGGGTCAAGGATTAGATATAGAAGAAGAAACTGAAGATTTTGAAGAAGAGGCGGGAGAAGAAGAGGTCTCTGAAAAGGAAGAATCGGAGGAAGAAACGGAGGAAGAACCTTTACCTGAAGTTTCAGAAGAAAATATGATTGCGGAAGAACTATTTAGTGGTAATGAAAAGACTGTGGAAGAGAGTGAGAGTGTTATATCCAACGCGTCTGCGGTTGAGGAAGAAAATAAAGCTTTACAAGAAGTAAAAGAAGGAAAATCAAAAGGTAAAGAACAATTGTTTGATTTGTCCCAGGAACAGGAGGAAGAGGGAGGAGAAAGCGAATCTTCGGAGGGCTCACAGGAAGATGAGGACTGGCTTTCATCTCTGGAACAGGAATTAAATGAAGAGGCGGAAGAAGAGAAAAAGGTGAATAAGGCGAACAAGGCTACAGGTACTGAGAACAAAGATGTAGAGGAAAAAGCAGAGAAAAAAGAGGGGGAGGAAGAAGGTGGATTGTTTTCTGTATGTCCCAAGTGTAATTATAAAAACAGCCCTGACGCCTGGTATTGTGAAAATTGCGGATCGGAGCTGACATCAACGGAGTGATTGATAATTAATTGATTTGTTTTTAATCTTTTAAAGCTCCTTTAACCCTTGACAAAAACCATAAGTTAAATATTATAGAGGACACGTTTTATGTATATCTCTGAAATCCAAGATAAAGATATTACGGGATTAGCAAATACAGCTCGACGATTAGGTATCTCTTTTACCGGTTTAGATAAAGAGGATTTGGTTTTTTATATTCTCAAGGAAAAAGCCAGTAAAGAGGGACGTGATTTAATACGGGGTGTTATTGAAATTCTAAATGAAGGGTTCGGTTTCCTGAGAGCTAAAGAAAATGATTATACCCAAAGTCCGGAAGATATTTATGTGGCTCCGG
>CAZVXD010000163.1:1592-3394 GCA_964631335.1 uncultured bacterium | reverse complement strand
GGAAGGGTCATAGACCATCTTAACCGCCGTACGCTGAAACTGGATAAAATTTCTTATCTCATCCTCGATGAAGCGGATGAAATGCTCGATATGGGTTTTATCGATGACGTAAAAAAAATCATGGAACACACAGCTAAAGAAAAAAGAACTATGCTGTTTTCGGCTACCATGCCAAAAGAAATCATAGATATAGCGGAGAAATACATGGTGGAATATGATATTTTCAGGGTAAGTCAGGGTGAGCTTACGGTGAGCCAAACCGATCAGATTTACTTTGAAGTAAATTCCGGAAATAAATTCGAAGCCCTGTGCAGAATTATAGATATCGAAGACGAATTTTACGGCCTTGTCTTTTGCAGGACTAAAATCGATGTAGATAATCTCGCGAAACATCTAATGGAGCGCGGGTACGACGCTGATGCTTTACATGGAGATATGTCGCAGCACTTAAGAGAAAAAATATTGAACAAATTCAAAAAACGTTTCATAAATATTCTCGTAGCTACCGATGTGGCAGCAAGAGGATTGGATGTTCAAAATCTCACGCACGTGATAAACTATGCTCTTCCCCAGGATCCAAAATCTTACGTTCACAGAATAGGGAGAACCGGCAGGGCAGGGAAGGAAGGAATTGCTATAACCTTTGTAACCCCGGAAGAGTACAGGAAACTGAAATTTATTAAAAAGGCAGCAAAAACAGACATTCGCAGGGCTCATATACCGGAAGTCAAAGACATAATTGATGCGAAAAAGCTTAAAATAAAGTCGGATCTCGAAGAAATTGCAAGATCAGAGGTTAGTTATGAGTACATGCAAATGTCAAAGGAGCTTCTGCAAAATAACAGCGAGCAAGATATACTCGCGGCTCTTCTACAGTATACTTTTCAAGATGAATTAAACGAGAAAAACTATACGGAAATTAAAGATGCTTTCGTTGATAATAAAGGAAAGACCCGCTTATTTGTAACTCACGGTAAAAAAGACGGGCTAAATGCGAAAAAGTTAGTAGCATTGATAAAAAAGATATGCAATGTTCCGAACCGTAAGATAAAGGATATACAAATACTCGATAAGTTTTCTTTTGTGACCCTCCCCTTTCATGAAGCGGAAATACTATTGGCGCATTTTAAAAACAAAAAAGGTAAAAAAGGATTGTTCGTAACAAAGGCAAAAGAGAGAAAAGGCAAACGAAAGAAAAACAAATAAAACCGTCGTGGTTGCTTTTGTTGCGCGGTCTCCGGTTTTGAAATCCGGGTTAAGCGGCATCGAAAACTCTTCTTGCTAAGACATCCAATCGATTACCTCGAGAAACAAAAAACCGTCCGGCAAAAAGAATCTTCGCCCTCCCCGTCTTGCCAATTTGTGTAAACCAAATTCGTAATGCTCGATCATTATGGTATCGATTTTTTCTTTAGAATTCGAGTCTAAAATCGTGGCTTCTCCTTTTTCAAGCAGTTCGGCGATACGGAAAGATAAACGTTCACCTAATTTATCGTCTTGAATAGTATTTTCTACATTTATGGTATCTTTACTGCTTGATATCGATTGCATTTCTGCTTTCAGGTTTTTATCGGAGGGTAAATTATATACTTTTATAAATTCCTCCAGGTTACTCATTACGGCGCTGTAACTGACTATTACTTTTACCTGCTCACAGCTGTACAGTATCACTTTTGTATCGGAGACCCTCTGTAGATTAACCGTAACGGTATCTCTTTTATCTATTTGGTACTGACTTGTCTCCGCCGGGTTATCGTTTTTTGTACCGCAGCTGCAGGAAATCATAATACTTCCAAACACAA
>CAZVXD010000163.1:0-1492 GCA_964631335.1 uncultured bacterium | reverse complement strand
GGGTTATCGTTTTTTGTACCGCAGCTGCAGGAAATCATAATACTTCCAAACACAATAAAAATAATTACTATTAAAATTCTTTGCATATTTTTTATTCTCCTTCGGTTTCACTTAGAAGTATAAGGAAAAGCCAATCCTTGTCAATGTGAAAAATAGAGCCATTAGTCATTGGTTGCTTAGTTTTGTTGCCCAAAACCGGTGATGCAAAAAACATCGTTCAGAAATTTCATTGCGAACTCTTCTTCTTGCCTTTACACCGTGACGCAATCTCCTCGTATAGCTTGCATTTAAGACGTTTTAGCCTTAAGAGATTGTTTCGCGGAAGTCGAACAAGAGGATAAACTCGCAAAGACGTTACTCCGGACAGTGAAAAACCTTTCGGCAACATGCCCGTTTGTCGTCAGTCAAGAGAAATCGAACCGGTTTTTGAAATGAATAACAAAAGAAAACCAAAAATAAGTTGATCTAATTTACCGATCTCCTGGTACTTTTCTAAGAAAAACTATTCCCTTATAAGTTTAAGTTTTTAAATGCTGTGTATCATTAACTGCAACTACTTTGTAATTTCTGTCGTCGTCTATTTGGAAAACACTTATACTCGTATTCTCGAGTCTTTCCATGGTTAAAAAATCTTTTGAAGAACTTCCGGTTATGATTCCTATTAGAGCCTTATTAATTCCTCCATGACCTATCAGGAGTATGGAGTCATTTTTATGTTTATTCAACAGGTAATGATAGAAACCTCTGGCTCTCTCATATAAATCCTCGATAGACTCGATATCCTTTATTTCTTCTTTATCGGAATAATGTTTTATATTCATACCTTCGAGTTCTCCGTAATATCGCTCTCTCAGCAGTTCAGAGTATTCCACCGGAACTCCGGGATGATATTCTATGATTTCTTTTACGGTCTCTTTTGCCCTTTCTAAATCACTCGAGTAGATGTAATCGATTTTCTCGTTCCGCAGCTTTTTCGCGACTTTTTTAACCTGTTCCTTACCTTTCAGGGAAAGTCGTCCGGGTAAATGTCCCTGGATTGTCCCTTCGGCGTTTTCGATTGTTTCCCCGTGTCTTACCATTATTATTTGCAAGTAAACCTCTCTTTTTTATAAGTTACCTGTTTATTATGAATATAATTCGATTAAAAAAAGTCAAGGCACTCGTATTTCTGTTTCCCCCCCTTTGGCGTCAATTACGGAAAATATTTGGGGTAAAACAGTTTTCAGGTATTCTTTCATTGGATTTTTAGTCCTTAAGATTCCCGAATTATCATATTACCTTTAACTTATAACATTAACATTATCCCCATATATACCCATTTGAGCTTGACAAATGTTAAAAAAGATAATAGTTTTAAAAAATCGATTCTAACAGGAGGTCAAAATGATTAATCAATGTAATAAGTTGTCAAAAATTCTCTTTTTTTATTTAATTTTATTTTTTGGCTTGTTGCCGGTTAATACGTTTGCCCAATTCGTAACAAACGGTAATT
>CAZVXD010000162.1:0-3424 GCA_964631335.1 uncultured bacterium | reverse complement strand
ACACTAAGACACAAAAATAGTCATATGTCATTGGTCTCGTGTCAAGAGTCGAAAAAATCAACCCACCAAGGCCGAAAGGAAGATTTAATTATATGAATATCGAGAATTATTTTATTGGTTTTTTATCATGACTCAGGACTCACGACGCACGACTCAAGACTCCCTTCTCTAATGTAACAGCAACATCTTCCTACTTTGTGTTAAACTGCCAACTTCCAGAGTGCAAATATAAATACCGTTCGGCAAATCAGTACCATCAAATGTTAATGTTTTTTTACCCGAACCTTGTTGTTCGTTTACCAGAGTTCTGATTTTCTGACCTGTAATGTCATAAACGGAGAGTTGGACATGACTTTCTTTCTCCAAATAATAGTATATGTTTGTAACAGAGGAAAAAGGATTCGGTTCATTTAGCATCAGGTCAATATCAATAATGGAAGCTGAAACAGACGCACCTTCAAGTTCAGGTACATCCCAGGGAATCCAGGGGATCAAATCAGGATTATACGGACTAATTTCGACGTTCGTATTTGTACTCGTATTGCCAAGTAGAAATTTTTCAACAAATGCTATTAATTCTGCTTCCTGAATATCAGGTAGTACGCAGTGGTCAGGATGTCCGATCTTTGAAAAACCGAACCTGGCCGGTACCCCAAAAGCTTTCCAGACTTCATGCGCAGCCTTGCAAGCAACGTGACCGGATTCTTCCGCCAGCCATTCCATATCGGGATTCCCAATCACCAATAAAGCACGTGGAGCTATCATTGCCATCAGCTGGTGATGATCAAATGGTAATCTTGCGACCGAGTTCCTGAAATCATATAAATCCTGGTGATACCATTTATAAGTCAGCGCGTTTCTCAGGGTCTCCCTGCTGCCGTCGAGAGTTTCCGTGACACGCCACGCCGCGTCACCACCGCCGCCGGGTTCCTGGGGAATAGTAAGAGCGATACGTTCGTCTAAAGCTCCGGAAAAGAGCGCGATTTTACCGGCATAGGAACAACCTGTAATCGCTAAATGTGAAAGATCAATATTTGCTTCAGGGCACTTCTCCAATCCATCTATAATACGACTCGTTCCCCAGGCAAAGGCTATAAATTTACCCCTTTTTGTATCCGGATAAAGCTCAAAGAAGACTCCATCTCCACGGGTAACGGACCAGGCGTTCGCTACCTGCGATTCCAGGTAATGTATAGTTGCGATACCTCGATCGGTAAAAATATCGGCCGGGAGACTACCGGTCGGAGACCCCACACCTATAACAGCCGGAAATGGACCTTCTCCTTCTTCGGGAAGACTAATCGGGACATTAAGAGTCAATGTTTCTCCACCTTCTACTACGGTAACTGTCAGAAGCGGACCGGTAATCGATATAGAGTCTCCGCCCTCAAACATAGGTGGAAACTTAATTAAAGTATCTGCAGTAAAGCTGGCTTCCAGACTATCCGAAGGCTCCGGCTTGGTGCCGAGTTCGTAATGTTCGATCAGGGCGCCAATCTCCGCGCGTCGGCACCGCCAGTCATCGACGCTGGTTATTCGTCCACTGCTATCTGCCCACATAAATGGATCGGGCAGAAAATGGATACCCGGGAGACTGTCGAATGGAGGAAAAGGCGGCTCTGGGCAGTCCGCACCGGTATTCTCAACATCATATACAAGTGGTATTTCCTGTGCCAATAAAGTAACGACTGCAAACATATTCAATAAAAGCGTTAATAGAATTGTTCTTACTCTCATTTTAACACACCTCCTAAATATAAAATATTATTAATTTTTCAATGTTGTAATATAAAAGCAAAAGACATGCTTGTCAACATTTTATATGAGTTGGTGCATTAGAGCGTAGAAAAGAGTGCGGAGTGACGAGTACTGAGTTCTGAGTTTTTTGAGTTTGTTGGGTTCATGGAGTTTAACTTAAAACAATAGAAATATCCGTGTGTGTCTGCGGCTATTTTTAGTGTTTTTCTAAAAAATTCTCAACATCTTTAATAAATTTCAACGTTCCCTTTTCTATTTTTTTTGTTAAGGCGTCTAAATCGCCAAAATCCGGATTGTCGACTAAAATGTATTCCATAATCGAATCTACGCCCTTCGTAGTCGGAACAATACGATATTTATTCCAACCGCTTTCCTTAAACAATTTCCAGTATTTTGATTGAACCTTTTTATTGTATCCGAATAACCAGATCTCGAATCTAAAATCTTCATGAATAAAAACTATTCCGGCTTTTAATTTCCGTCGTTTTAATGATTCCGGGAAAAAGGAGAAATAAGTCATATCCATATATCCATAATAAATATTTCCGGATACGAAATAATCACGATATTTCTTTTCAAAATAAATTCTCAAATTCATAATATATTTCATTAACCCTTTATACGCTTCCTGAATAAACCCTTTTCCCAGCTGTTTCTTATATTCTGTCATATATTTATTAAATTTTTCCATCTCGGTTTTTATTTTCTTTTGTGCTACTGTATTACAAGAATGAAGTTCAAGATAATCGACAATACTATCATTAAGAAGTAGATTCAATTTTTTCGAGCAGATTTTTCAATTCCTCTATAGTCATAAATTTAAAATCTTTTCCTTTTCCATATCTGGATGTTGTAAAGAAAAAGAATTGATTTTTTTTATTAATCTCTTCACTCGTAATATCTTTATATATTTTTTCCTTTTTAATCAACCCCATATAAATTCCCCCCAGGAATAACAATCCACCCAGAATAGCTAAGCAGACGAACACGAATTTCCCTAATTTATTACCCAAATCATTAATCAGCATTAAAATCATTCCGGTCATCAGGAGAAGACCTATAATAATATTAAAAGGACTCATCTTTCTGGATTCCCTGAATCTTTCATCTGCCAGTTCCTGCCTGCGTTTTTCCGTACATTTAGCACAAAGACCACCATAACTGATTTTTGTAATGCTGTTCATATCATATGTCGTTTTCATAAATGAATCGAACCCTTCGTTTAGTGCCCTTGCAGTAATTCGATAATCTGTTTCTTCTCTTTTGTCGGTTATTTCAATTCTATAAACAGTTCCGCCGTTATCGTTAGAATCGGTGCTGTTACCGCAAAGGGGACACCCGGCATCAATTTTAGATATAGTATCTGACTCTACTTTCTTTAAAATTTCCTGTCTCCAGCTCCGAAGCCTCCTCTTAAGTTCCTGTTCCGCATAACTAATAATTTCATCACCAGGGTAATTTTGTTTTTCTTTTTGTGATAATATTTTCAATTCTTTATCAGATAAATTCGAAATCTTCTTTTTTAACTCATTCATATTTTAACTCCTTATTCATTTTTACTTATTTAGGAACGATTGTCACAATCACCCTTTTATATCTTGATAAAGGCGGTTTGCCTTTGTCCGTAACCTTTAAAATGAAATGGGCTGTTTCTTTTTTTTCAACC
>CAZVXD010000161.1:0-3468 GCA_964631335.1 uncultured bacterium | reverse complement strand
AAGATATATTCGTCACCAGTTGTCTTTTTTGTCGTTTTTCCCATTTGACCATTTTAATATACAAAATCTTCAACGCTTGACATCTTTTTGTTTTTATAATGGCGGTGATGCATTAATACATATCTTTGCCTGCTCAGACCATGCGCTCAACAAGCCATTCATGTCCTGCGCTTGAACCTCTACTTCAAAACACTTTTCTTCCGTGTAGTAATGAGTTCTGGTAACCGTATCTCCTGAAGGAACAAAATCGCTCCACTCGGATATATTACCATCACCCCAGTCAAATCGATACGAAATATCCTCCCCCCTTGACCAAATGGTACAAAATAGTAACTTTAATATGTCTATTTATAGTATTTTTTGGGGTTATAGTATTATAAAAAAACCGCAAGGAGGGGAAAATGTTTTTACAAAAAAATACAGTGTCAAACAAAAACAATATTTTGAACACAACAAAAAGATGTGCGAACTTTCGTCACCTATTTAATTTGCATGTTATTGTGTCTCTAT
Source organism: uncultured bacterium (assembly GCA_964631335.1). Classification (GTDB taxonomy): domain Bacteria; phylum Hydrothermota; class UBA3072; order UBA3072; family UBA3072; genus JAFGHJ01. Next base: position 2,958 of record CAZVXD010000161.1, on the reverse strand, counting down.
TTTTAACGGTAGCATTTTCGCTACCCCTGTTTTCGGAAAATTCCCCAGTATATTTCCGCCTGAAAACCGATGTTCAATATTTAACATTGACCTGGGAAAAAAATCTCTTCTCGGAAAATTTTAGGGCGGAGCAAAAAATCGGAGACGGTAACTGGGAAGAGGTTCCGGGGTTACATAAAAAAGTAAAAGTGGCTGTAGTTCTTGCCGGAGGTGTTGTAAGGGGTATTGCTCATATTGGTGTCCTCCGTGCTCTCGAACAAAATTACATTCCTATAGATGGTCTCTCCGGCACAAGTATGGGCTCGATCGTCGGCGGTTTATACGCAAGCGGATATTCCCCTGATAGTTTAGAATCTATTGTAAAGAAAGATATCGATTGGAAAACATTCTTTCAGGACCAGCAGAAAAGAACATATACTCCAATCTGGGAACGGCTTCAAAATAAACCAAAACCTCCTGGTATGGAAATCGGATTGACCTGGAAACCGCCTTTTATTTCTTACAACCCCGGTAGGGGAATAAGAATCGCGCAGAAATTCACTGATGAAATAGCAGATAAAACACTCGCCGCATGTTACAAGGCAAATTTTGATTTTTCTAAATTACCCTATCCTTTTGGTGCCATGGTTGTAAATCTTAACAGTGGGGAATCGGAATTAAGGGTGAAAGGGACGATTTCCACTGCTGTTCGAGCGAGCGCTTCCGTTCCTGTAGCTTTCGAACCGATGATTATAGAAGGCAAGGAATATATCGATGGGGGAATCCTTGATAACCTCCCTGTCGACGCCTTCCTTCAGGATTTCGATATGCTAAGAAATCCGGATAATATGATTAATATATATGATGAGAAAAAAGGAGAAAAAATTTATGTAATTTCTTCTTATCCGTCGAAAAGAAGAGAAATCAAAGACAAAGCCCCGGAGTTAGAGGAAGAAATGTCCGGCTTAGTCGGCATCGGCGTCCTAAATAAAAGTTCTTGTTTTGCCAGGGAATTCCATGTGCGGAATAGCTGGAATCGTTCCAACGGACAAATAGATATAGATGTAACGGGCGGTTTTGATTTTAACGAAGAGAAATTGGGAGAATTAATTGATAAAGGATACAATACCGCGATGGGTAGAATACATAAGATAAAAGAAGAATTAATTGAAATGGAAGACAGCGGTGATTCTACAGGTGAAGATAGAAAAGTCTTTGAGGTGGGTTCAGTGAGATTCTATTATGTAAATGACAATGATACTTTGGTAATCGATTCTTCGGAAGGGGAAAAAGCAAAAAAAGCAGCAAATTTTGTAGAGGGGAGTTATATAGAAAAAAAAGATGTCTGTTATGCTATAAGAAATATTTATACTACCGGGGATTATGAAAACGTTGAAGCTAAAACAACCAAGAGTAATGAAAAAATAAATGTTGAGTTCTACCTGCGAAACAAAGAGGGGTATTCGGGTATGGTCGAAGTAAAATTAATAATGAGTAATAGGGGCTCCTCTGAAAGTGTTGCTCTTGCCGATAGCCTTGCTGTTGTTAAAAGAATAAAAAACGAAATGGTCAAAAAAGGAAGGAAATTGGGTTATAACGAATTAAAAGAAATTACAGAAAGAGAATATGTTAATAGAGGTTATATTTCGCCTTCGGTTAACGATGCCGAATATTCATATATTGGAAGTATAGATACTCTCTTTGTTTGCGGAAACAGAGGAAAGAAACTAAAAGGGGTTAAAATCGTTATCCCGAATAGCTCAAAAAATACTTCGGATCAGAAGGCTAAGAGAGAAAAGGACAGTTCCGACCTGGATGTTGTGCTCGAAAAAAAATTTAAGAATTCTTTATACCCCAGAGGGATTTTAGGAGTGAGTAAAAAAATATATGAAGATTATCAACTGAGGACTATTTCTGTAGAAGGGGTAACACCCGATTCGCTGCTTAGTATTAGAGTTAGACCCAAAACCGGCCACACCCTAGAATTCCCGGCTCTATCCTTTGATAAAAATCAGGGGATAAATTTGTTTACCGAGTTAAGGACAAAGCGAATTAGAAGTTTGGGCGACCGTTCTTTTTACGCGAATTTTGGACAAAACTTTCCAGTTAAATCAGCCAAGGAATTACCTCAAGGACATAGTTGGAATATAGGCTTTAATAAATATTCCCCGACAAGTATTTCCTGGGGGGGACTTATTCCTGATTTCTCTATAGGGCGTAGAAGATTACTTTACCCGAGTCTTCCGGATACGACCCTTTACGACACACAATATGAAGAGCTTTTTTCCGGAAGTTTATCCTTACCTATATACATATCTAATAAAGATATCCCATTTATTAAAAAAGCTGACTTTGCTCTTATCCCCGGCGTTGAATCCTGTTATCAAATATCGCTTAACGGCATTTCTGAAGGTGACAGCCTGGAACGCCCTATTAATTTGTTTTTGCGTTTTGGATATGATGAACTCGATCGGGGAGTTTTCCCGTCTGCCGGTAGTAAGGTTAACTTTGAAACCATATACGACTATAACAGAAAGGCTTGGAAATCAAAGATAAAAGGAATTTTTGCTCGGGGTTTTAGAATACAGAAAAAGGTTAAAACAGTATTAACCGGCGAAGCTTATGGGAGTTTTTATCAAGAAAAAACCGCTTTCTGGGAACGTTACAGCATGGGAGGAATAACTCCCATAGGGAGCTATCAACTGAGATTATATGATTTTGAAGACCTCCCCGGTTATTCTCGTAATAAATTCATCGAACCATGTATGTTTAAGCTTGGAGGTTCCGCGAGGTTTACTCTGGTAGAAATGGAAGTTCTCGGACTAAGAGCAAACTTAGATTTTTTAAGTTCTCTCTACTGGGCGGGCGCATCCGATTCATGGTCTTCGATGCTCGACGAAGACGCAAACTTTTTCGCCCAAAATATGGGGGTACACCTGGATACGAGTCTTCTTAATATAGGATTAGGCTGGTCAAATA
>CAZVXD010000160.1:0-3470 GCA_964631335.1 uncultured bacterium | reverse complement strand
CTTTTCGAATCCTTTATTGGCGAGAAAGCCAAGCCAGTGTTCAGGTGTGGCTTCCGCTACAATCACATTTTTGATACCCATACTTTTGAGCTTTTCGGTGATAAAAACACCGACACCATCGTCGGTTTTTAAAACCGAACCAATACCCATTATCACGGTTTTATTATCGATAAATTCTTTTAATTCTTCTTTCCAATCCATTTTCAATGATTAGGCATCAAGACACAAAGTCCCACCACACAACACCAATTTTTCACATGTAGAACATGTAGAACTTGTGGTTTTTTCGTTTTCATCTCTATATGAACTACATGCCCTACATGTGCAATTTTTTTCTGTTTTATTACTACCGTCTGCGGTTGACTTTTTTCTTGTTTAAAAAAGACTAAAGGCTACGACAAACCCGGCGGTAATTACCGAAAGAATACTCATCAGCTTTATAAGAATATTAAGTGAAGGTCCGGAAGTATCTTTCATCGGATCACCGAGAGTATCTCCGGTAACTCCGGCTTTGTGCGCGTCTGAACCTTTTCCGCCGTAAGCCCCCTCTTCGATATATTTCTTGGCGTTATCGAAAGCGCCACCCGCGTTAGCCATAAATACAGCCATTGCGAATCCTGACGCGAGAGCGCCCACAAGGAAACCGATAACTCCGGAAACCCCAAAAACCCAACCAATCAATATAGGCGAGATTATAGCTACCAATGAAGGTATTATCATCTGTTTCTGAGCTGCTTTGGTAACAATAGCCACCGTTCTAGCGTAATCCGGTTTCTTTTTTCCCGCAAGAATATCCTTATCTTTAAATTGCTCTCTTACCTCTCCGATTACAGACTGGGCCGTTTTACCCACTGAACTCATTGTCATTCCACAGAATAGAAAAGTAATGACAGCACCGATCAAAAGACTGGCAAGGAGAGTCGGGTTAAGAAGGCTCAAATTATAATATTCCGATAATTCCAGAAAAGTAACACTGCTGACGCTAACAACTCGCTCTCCGATACTTATAGCTTCTATTCCAAGACGGGTTAAAGCCATTTTAATTTCGGTTAGATAGGCGGCGATTAAAGCCATCGCTGTAAAAGCAGCAGAACCAATGGCAAAACCCTTACCTGTTGCTGCGGTTGTATTACCGAGAGCATCGAGCTGGTCTGTTTTTTGTCTGACTTCCTTACCAAGCTCACCCATTTCCGCTATTCCGCCCGCGTTATCGGCAATCGGGCCATACGCGTCCGAAGCCAGCGTAATGCCGAGAGTCGACAACATACCGACAGCCGCCAACCCCACGCCATACAATCCCAGAATAAAACTATTAAAACCACCCGCGAAAGCGAACGCAAGTATTATAGATATGGCAACTGTGACAACAGGAATAATCGTAGAATTAAGACCAAGAGCTAAACCGTCGATTATCAAAGTCGCGGGTCCCGATTGTGCCGACTCTGAAAGCTTACGGACCGGAGAATAAGCTGAAGATGTGTAAAACTCCGTCGCTTTTCCGATAATAGTACCCGCAACAAGTCCGACCACGATAGAACCAATCATTCCCATATTTTCCGGAGTGATATATCTTACTATGAAGATAGAAGCGACAGCCGTCGCGATCATGGCAAAATTTATTCCTCTCGAAAGAGCTTTTATAAGACTGTGCTGAGTAGCTCCTTTTCCGGCTCTGACCAGAAAAACACCCAGTATAGAAAACAACATACCTACACCGGCTATAAGTAACGGCTGAAGAATTCCTTTCATACCAAGACCGGCGGCAACTCCGAGAGCCATAGTAGCCACAACCGCGTCAGAATAAGATTCAAACAAATCCGCTCCCATACCAGCCACATCTCCAACATTATCGCCGACATTATCCGCTATTGTCGCGGGATTCCTCGGATCGTCTTCAGGAATTCCCGCCTCTACCTTACCAACAAGATCGGCTCCCACATCGGCGGCTTTTGTGTAAATCCCTCCGCCAACTCTGGCAAAAAGGGCGACAAAACTGGCACCGATACCGAATCCGAGAAGAATGCTGGTAACCTCTTCCAAGGGTAATTTTAAACCGTAATAAAATATCGCGAATAAGACAGATATACCGAGAAGAGATGAACCCACAACAGAAAGCCCCATAACCGAACCGCTTCTGAAAGCGACACTTAAAGCTGCACCGAGAGAATTCCTGGCGGCATTCGTCACGCGAACAGCCGCTTTTGTCGCTGTTTTCATACCAAGAAATCCGGAGAGACCCGATAAGAATCCTCCGAGTAAGAAAACAGGCGGAACCCATTTCGACTGGACTCCCAGTCCGAAAGCGAGAAAAGCAAAAAGTCCGGCCATTATAACAAGAAAAATCGCCACAACGCTGTCCTGAACTTTTAAGTAACTTAATGCTCCTTCCCTTACCGCGTTAGCAATCTCGATCATCCGCGGAGTACCCTCTTCTTTTTTCATCATCTGAGCGTAAAAAATCCAGGCGAAAATCAGCGCTACTGCTGAAATCCCGGGCACTAACCAGAAAACATTTTCCATAACTATTCCTCCTTTCATTAAGACTGATTGATTAAGACCAAATTTCCCGTTATATGTAACTTATTTTCAATGCTTGTCAAGTCGCCACCCAAACCCAAATTTTTAACCACGGAGTACACAGAGAAACAAAAAACACACTGAGCACACAGAGAAGAAATTTTTGTTGTTTAAAACTCACCTCTCCACCCCAAATTATTCTCACACAAAGAACACAAAGAAAAACAACAAAATTCATTTTTTTTGTTAAAACCCTCATCCTTTCCAAAAAATAGAAACAACAAATTTCACGAACTACACAAATTTTCTACTCCTATACCCTAAATACTATGCCCAGAGTAATAACTACTAGGATACAAAGAAAGTAGAACGCAGATAAACGGAGATACACTCAGATTTATTTTTTGTATCAATTAAAACCTAAAACCCAATAAATAAGACCTAATTATTCTCGCAGTTACACGGAAAACGCAGAGGGTTTTTTCAATTTCCGCCAGCAGTTAGATATCAAGTGCTTTTACTTTTTACATTCCAATATCTGACACTATAAAACTAAAATATAATAGATTTGTTAACCCGCAGCTCTTTTTATTTCAGCAAAATCATCTTTTTCGTATCCCTGTATTTTCCGGCCTCCAGAATGCAGAGGTAGATTCCGCTTGGCAGTTCACTGCCGTCAAAAATGATTTCATAACTGCCGGCTTTTCTATCATCATTTATCAAAGTTTTCACCCGGCGCCCGGCAATATTATAGACCTCCATTTTGACTTTGGAATTTTCAGGTAAATTATACGTTATCTTTGTTTTAAGATTAAAAGGATTGGGGTAATTGTTAAAAAGCTTAAACTCATCGGGAATTCTAGTTACAAGGTCCGGTGTGATACTGCTGACTTTTGAAGAAAGACCATACAGATAGGCATATAAAAGGGTTTTTCCTCTCATAGTATATCGTG
>CAZVXD010000159.1:0-3524 GCA_964631335.1 uncultured bacterium | reverse complement strand
AATAAAGAAGAGCGCATTCGACGATTTAGAAGACAAACAGGCTCTTCTGAAAATCGCGGGATTACATAAAGGCGAAATTGAAATTGAACGTTAATTAAGCTTCTTAAATATTTTTGGTTAATCTTCTCACCGGCTAATGATTTCTATTAAAAAAATGCGAAAAAATCTATGTTAGATCTTAAAAAGGCAAATATTAAAAGTGCGGACAACTTCGTGTCTTAGTGCCTTTGTGGCCAAAATTAATTTAAAATATGATTAAGATAGAAAAGGTAAAAAAGAACTCCATCGCGGATAAACTCGGGATTAAAGCCGGCAACCATCTTATTTCTATAGATAACAAAGAAATAAACGATTCCCTCGATCTGAAATTCTTCGAAACGGGGATTTTCTTGAACGTCGAAATATCGAACGGAAGAAAAACCCGGATTTACAACATTGAAAAAGAAGAAGCGGAGGCCCTGGGCATAGAACCCTCAGAATTCAAAATGAAATTATGCAAAAACAACTGTATTTTTTGTTTCATAAACCAGAACCCGGATGATGTGAGGGAATCTTTGCTCGCGAAAGACGACGATTACCGGATGTCTTTTCTTTACGGGAATTACCTTTCTCTTACCAATTTTACCGATAAAGATTTCGAACGGGTTTTAGAACTAAAACTCAGTCCTCTTTATATTTCCGTTCATACGACTAACGGGAAAAAGAGAACAGAAATGATGAGAAACAAAAAAGCGGGTAAAATCAAAGAAAATCTGAAACGATTAAGCAAAGGAGGGATAAAGCTGCACACCCAGATAGTCCTCCTGCCCGGAGTAAACGACGGCGAGTTTCTCCATGAAACAATCGAAGATCTTCTCTCCCTGTCCGCGGTGGAATCGATCGGTATCGTCCCCGTTGGATTGACCGTCATGAGAGATAGTTTACCTCATATCGAACCGCCGACCCTCAAATGGATGAACGAAGTAATAGAAATGACAGAACCGTATCAAAAAGAAATAAGGATCAAGAAAGGGAAAACGCTTATTTATCTTTCTGATGAATTCTACATTAAAACAGGAAACACAATCCCAGCTGCCGAATATTACGATGATTTTCCTCAGTTAGAAAACGGAATAGGAATGGCAAGGAAATTTCTGGAGGGTTTAAAATCTTTAAAAGTCCCCGATTTCGAAGGAAAAGTTCTTCTTGTCACCGGGACACTAGCGTATAATTTAATAAAAAAACTCGCCAATAAATTCAGAAAAGCAGGAATAAAAACAGAGGTAATATCAGTAAAAAACAGATATTTCGGAGACTCCGTGGAGGTTGCGGCTCTGCTCGGAGGTTGGGATTTAATGGGGCTTATTTCCGTAAAGGATTTCGATACCGTAATTTTGCCTCCCGATATCATAAACAGAGACGGAATGTTTATAGACGGATGTTCTCTTAAGACTTTAAAGGACAATTTACGAAAAAAAATTATCATCAGTCCTTATAACATCTTAGAACTCGAGAATATCAAATGAATACAATAGCAATTGTGGGGAAACCTAATGTCGGAAAATCGACGCTTTTTAATCGTCTCCTTAACAAAAAAAGCTCTATAGTAGATAAAACACCCGGAGTTACGAGAGACAGAGTTTATGGCGTCGTGGAAAAAGAAGGCAAACCTCTGATTCTAATCGACACCGGCGGACTTCAGTTTTCAGAAGATCCTCTCGAAACACAGATTAGAGAACAGGTAAATTTTGCCCTGGAAGAAGCCGATATTGTTCTGCTGCTGGTCGACGGTAAAGAAGGGATTTCAACTCCTGACAGGGAAATTGCCGATTATGTTCGAAAGACTAACGGAAAAAAGGCTCTGGTAATAAACAAAATGGATAAAGGAGAAGATTGGAGCGCGCTGGGCGAATTCGAAAGATTAATTCTGGACAAGACCTTTCAAATCTCTGCCCAACACAAGCACGGCGTAGGAAAACTGTTAAAATGGATTCTTTCAAACTGTGAAGAGGGAGAGATAGCCGGCGGAGTAACCATCGGAGTTATAGGGAAGCCCAATACGGGAAAATCCACTTTTGTTAATGCCATTATGGGATACGAACGGACAATCACAAAAGAAGAACCGGGAACAACCCGGGACAGCACAAATTCTTACCTGGAGTATAAGGGAAAGACTATTGTTCTTGTGGATACCGCGGGGCTAAAGAAAAAATCGAAACTAAAAGACTCTCTCGAATATTATTCTTTTCTTAGAGCTATACGGACTATCGAAGAATCCGATATTGTTTTTGTTCTGATAGACTCCACAAAAAAAGTGAGCAAACAGGATAAAAGCATAATCAGATGGGCGGCGGACAGGGGAACCCCTCTTATTATACTACTCTCGAAGTTCGATCTTATTCCGGAAGAAAAAAAAGAAACAATTCTCAAGTATTACAAAAGAGAACTCTCGATTTTCGATTGGATACCGAGAATAAATATTTCGTCTTTAAAAATGGAAGGCATTGAACAATCTTTATCTTTAGCTCTGGATATTGTGGATAAATTAAATAAAGAGAAACCGGAACTCGAATCGGTTGTAAAAAAAGCCATAGATTATCGTCCGCCGCCGGGAGCCCGAAAAAAAGTCGAATTACATTCAGCAACAGAACACCGCGGAAAAATCAATCTAAATACAAACTCTAATAAAGATTTTGATGAACAATACCTACGATATCTGGAAAACAGGATAAGGAGAAAAATCGATTTTAAAGGAATCCCGATTTCATTGAAATTGGGAAGGGGGTAATTTTTTATGTGGGAAGCGTTAGCTTTTATCGGCTCATATTTTCTGGGAAGTATTCCTTTCGGTTACCTTGTAGGCAAAGTCAAAGGGTATGATTTAAGAAAAGAAGGCAGCGGAAACATAGGGTCCACAAACGTTTTTAGAGTTGTAGGAAAAAAAGAAGGAATTTTTGTTTTTGTTCTGGATTTTCTTAAAGGGTTCCTTCCCGTAATGTACTTTTTCGACATCTCCGTTCCGGCGGCTGTTCTCGCTCTTATCGGAGCAATTATCGGACACATGACAACACCTTTTCTACGTTTCAAAGGAGGAAAAGGAGTTGCCACGGGCTTCGGAGGAATTGTGGCGCTCATGCCCATACCCGCGCTCAGCGCCTTCGGTGTCTGGATAATACTTATGGGCATAACAAGAAGGGTTTCCGTGGGTTCTCTGGGGGCTGCCATATCCCTGCCTATTTTATATTTCTTTCTTTCAAATCCTGTGAACAAGATCGTTCTTTATATAACCATTCTTCTCGCGATCTTAGTTATCTTCACGCACAGAAAAAACATAAAAAAACTCTTAAGGGGCGAAGAAGAACCTATATTTTAATGAGGAAATTATGATTAGATGCGGAGTTATAGGAGTAGGATATATGGGAAAACACCACGCCCGGATTCTATCGTCTATAAAAAATATCGAGCTGGTGGGGATATCCGATCTCAATGAAGAAAGAGGAAAAGAAATAGCAAAAGAATACTCGTGTGATTTCTTTTTGAATTAC
>CAZVXD010000158.1:0-3543 GCA_964631335.1 uncultured bacterium | reverse complement strand
CCTCTTATTTGCGGAACCGTCCTGTGGGATTCATCTATAATGGTCAAAAAATTTTTGGGGAAATAGTCCATGAGCGTGTAAGGAGGTTCTCCTTCTTCTCTCCCCGAGAGGTATCTCGAATAATTTTCTATACCGGAGCAGTAACCGATTTCGCGAAGGAATTCGATGTCGTATTTTGTCCTGCTCTCTATTCTCTGAGCTTCTATATATTTTTCATTGTCCAGGAAGTATTGGATTCTTTCCTCCATTTCTTTTTCTATTTTATCTATTACGCTCAACACTCTATTTTTAGGAAGAACAAAATGATGAGCGGGATATATATTGAGTTCATCGATTACTTCTATTTTTTTCGCGCTTATCGGATCGATGGAAGAAATTTGTTCGATTTCATCTCCGAAGAATTCGATACGGTAGCCTTTAAATTCATAAGAAGGAAAGAGGTCTATTATGTCTCCCTTTACGCGAAAATTCCCCTGTTCAAACTCGATATCGTTTCGTTTATACTGAATAGAAACTAATTTGCTTATTAGCATATCCCGCGATATTCTCATACCGTTTAAGATTTTTATCGATTGTTTTGAAAAATCGGCTGGCGAACCGAGTCCGTATATACATGAGACCGAGGCGACGACTATAACATCTTTCCTTTCCAGAAGGGAAGTGGTGGCTTTTATCCGGAGTCTCTCGATTTCCTCGTTTATTGAAGCATCCTTTCCTATATAGGTATCACTTTCGGGAACGTAAGCTTCCGGTTGATAATAATCATAGTAAGAAACAAAATATTCAACGGCATTTTCAGGGAAGAATTGCTTGAACTCGCCGTAAAGTTGAGCTGAGAGAGTTTTATTATGTGAGATTACAATCGTGGGTATACCCAGCCGCTCTATAACATTTGCCATTGTGAATGTTTTTCCCGAGCCAGTTACACCTAAAAGAGTCTGATGTTTTTTACCCTTTTTTATTCCTTTTACAAGACTTTCGATGGCATGAGGCTGATCTCCGGTCGGTTTGTAGTCCGATATAAGTTTATAATCATTCTCCATGAAGAAACAATAAGAGGGATTTGACTTTTCCGCAAGGACTTAACGGTATTTTTATCCTATCCCTTTTGTATATTGAGTATATATTTTTTAAGAAAACAATTCATACGTGAAGTTATTTATGTGAAATTGTGATAAACTTGCATAATAGTTAAAGATTGTTATTCTTTATTCATATATTTTTTATATATAAACAAAGGAGAAACAAAATGATTGAAAACATTAAAAGTAAATTCAGAGGAATTAAATCGGCGTTTTTGTTTACAATCGCAGGTATTCTTTCCCTTTTATGGGTAATTATGAGGGTAGCTCCAAAGCCAGGCCGATTAAGATATCCATGCATGAAAGTTGCCGTACCTACAGCTGCGAGTTTCCTCGCGTATATAATTGCAATATTTACTTCACTCTTTTCTTTTAGCAGGTCTAAAGAGAAATTGAGAAAATCCAGATATGCCAAGGGAATTTTATTGCTTTTAATAAGTATCGCTTGCGGAGCATTTTTAGTATTACATACAAATCAGTATACTTATGGGCATATTCCTGTTTATGAAGTAAGACAGCTCGAGGCTAATCAACCCATGGGTGAGGCAAAAGGTATTTTTCCCGGAAGAGTGGTTTGGGTTTATGATCCCGATGCGACGAATGAGAAGTGCCGCCCCTGGGCGCCGAATTATGACGACGGATGGTTTCTTAGTAAAAACAATGACCAGGAAGTAATTGACAGTATGCTATCAAAGGGAATACGTGAGTTAACCGGTACAGGTACAGATGGTGAAGCATGGGATGAGATTTTTAGGTTTTTTAACGAGAATCATGAAAAGGGGACTGTTTCCTACACGCCCGGGGAAAAAATTATGATAAAAATTAATGCAACAAGCAGCTATTCTAACAACAATTGTGACCCCGTCGACCTTTCTAAAAAAAATAGTTCCGAATATGGTACTGTAGAGACTTCTCCTCATCTTGTATTATCTGTTCTTCGTCAATTGGTTAATGTGGTTGGAGTTGACCAGGAAGATATTGCTGTAGGTGATCCAATAAGGCATATATATAAACATTGCTATGATTTATGGTATCCCGAGTTTGAAAACATTATATATCTGGATTATAGTCATGATGATTTAGGTAGAACCCGGGTAATCCCCAGCGAAGATACTGCGGTTTTTTATTCCGATAGGGGAGATTTAATCGACGTAGGGTGTGATCAGTTGTATACAATTTTTGAAGAAGCGGATTACATAATCAATATTCCATCTTTAAAAGGGCATTTACATGCTGGTATGACACTTTTCGCGAAAAACCATTTTGGATCTAATACCAGGGGCGGAGCGTATCATTTACACCCTGGATTGATAGCTCCCTATGGACCACTTACAAGACCGGGGTACGGTCGTTACAGAGTTTTAGTCGATTTATTAAGTCATGAGATGATCGGTGGTAAAGAATTATTTTATCTTGCGGATGCTCTATGGTCGACTTCATATGAACTTAATAATCCTAATAAATGGCACATGCAACCATTTAACGGAGATTGGTGTTCTTCTATTTTTCTCTCACAGGACCCGATAGCCATAGCCTCGGTCGGATTTGATTTTCTTCGGGAAGAATTTCAGGTCAATAAGGTTCCAACTGATACCTCCGCAGAACGTTTCACTTATGTCCAGATGAATGGTACTGATGATTACCTGCATCAGGCAGCCGATTCAGCAAATTGGACCGACAGTATTCCTTACTATGACCCGGAAGGGGATGGAACTCCTATACCATGGAGTCTTGGTGTCCACGAACACTGGAACAATCCCATAGATAAGCAGTATTCGAGGAATCTTGGTTACAATGAAGGGATTGAACTGATAAAAGTATTCCGGAGCAGTATTATATTTAGTGCACTAAATGATTATTCTTTTATGGTAAAAAGCATTATTTCAAATAATCGTTTTGAACTCGAGTACACTCTTCCTGAACAGGCTGATGTCATATTAAGTGTATACGATATAACAGGAAAAGTTATAAGCAGAATTTCAAAAGTAAAACAGCCGGGAGTCTATACGGAAAATAAAAATATGTATGGTAAGCCAACAGGAGTTTATTTTATCAGGATGGAAGCAAATGATAGTAGGTTTATTGAAACCAGAAAAGTTTTACTTGTGGAATGAACAAATAATATAAAAAAACAAAGACATCCCTTGGTAGTTGTTTTTGTTTTTGCCCCGATATTTTATATTATACATAATCTAAGTTATTATTTTAGGGGTGGCGGAAATTGTAAACTTATATATAATAACTTCTTACTAAAAGGAGTGTTTTAAATGGAAGCGAATTCTTTTTTTGATACCTGGATATTTTTATGGGTGATATTGCCTCTTTTGATATTTTTCTCGAGGGCAGTAGACGTATCGCTTGGTACGATGCGTATAATATTTGTATCTAAAGGGCAAAGATTGCTGGCATCATTATTGGGTTTCTTTGAAATTCTTGTATGGATTATCGCCATAACCAAAAT
>CAZVXD010000157.1:0-3668 GCA_964631335.1 uncultured bacterium | reverse complement strand
TAAAAAAGGAATGTAGGAAAGTTTAATAATAAGTTTTTGCTCTTTTTCTTTTTCCCTCATCTTCATTCTTCGGGCAAGCAGCTCCGGCTCGTTTATTATTAAATAAATAAAAACAAAAAACATGGGAATAAAAAGGGTTGCCATATATAACCATGCTTCCCAATATTGGAATGTACCGGCGGAAAGAAAAAACATAACCGATAGAACAATAATTCCCGACAGCAAACGTATGGATACCGTTGCTATCAATTTACCTTTAGAATTTTTTCCATTTGCATTTTCCATATTGTTAATCCTAATTAAAAAGAGATTAAAAGTCAAGAACTTATTTAAATACAAAGTAAAATTTTGTTGTTTAAAACCCATCGCCACTCAACAAAATCGATCTCACACTTAGTATACGAAAGCACAGAGAAACCTTGACTAAGATAGAAATTTAATTTATTTTATGTTCGGATTTGGAATAATTTATTTCTATGGAGGACAAAATAAATATCAAAAAAATCTTTTTCATGTTTTTATTTTTTGTTATTACAACAGCTTTTTCATCAGGATGCGGAAATTCAAATAGTACCGGACCCACAACCAGCACAAGTACAACAACCGGCGGAGGCACGATAAATCCCGCGACATCCGGGCTCGAGGGATGCGGTGTCAACCTCCAACCATCTTACTTCTGTAACGGCGACATGGATTTAGGCTGGGACTTGATGAATAATTATCCCGATATCAAAACCTTAAGGATAGAACTGGACACCAGTACAAATTCCACAATGGGCGATTTCGTAAGATGGATAAAAGAAGCCAACGATAAGGGTTATGATGTTATAGCGACTTACCACTACGCTTCGGAACTTGGTTCGAACAATCCGGACCAGCTGCTTGCTGCCGCAAACTGGTGGGTGGATAATTGGGATACTCTTTCTTCTGCTGGGTCCTTTACTGTAAATTTAATGAACGAATGGGGAAACCATGACGTGACTTCGCAACAATATGCCGCCGCTTATAACGCTGCTATCGATACAGTACGGAAGGTTTACTACGGATCGATTATCTGCGACATACCGGGATGGGGACAGGAAACACACACGGCTGCAGACGCATCTCCGAGTATTGTCGACGATGATATCATTTTTTCCGTTCATATCTACACCAATGGATGGAACGGTAAAGCCGGACATAATCTGTGTGAAGCGGACCTCGATTACCTTGAAGCCGCCGGGAAACCCTGTATGGTGGGCGAATTCGGAAACGGAGGCGGCGGCAGTGTAGATTGGTCAGCGCTGGTGGATCACGCAAGAGGTAAAGGCTGGTCGGTTATCGGCTGGTGCTGGAATGGCGACGGTACAGGTATGAACATGATAAGCCCTTATTGGGGCAGTTCCTGCGATGCCTCTTCATATACAAAAAGCGCTTACTTCGATACAATATACAATAGATTGGGGTCTTTTGATACAACTAACCAGGGAAACGACTAAGTAAAAAATTATCCATCACTTCCCCAGGGACGTAGCCTCTTTCCCAGTATAACCACATCACGGAGTCCCTGCTTATCCCTCGCTTTCATCCATCGATTCATAAAATCCGGGTCTCCGGCAACCTGAGCAATCGCAGAAAGAGCGTAAAGGTGGAAATTTCGCTCGTCACGCGTTCCAATAAGAAAAAAGATTGCGCGAACCGACGTAGCCGATTCAGAAAATTTTATACCTTCCTTCGATCTTGCAAGCAATACTTCGAATTTACGGCTACCTTCTATAATAATATGAGGAATAGCGAGGTCAGGTGTTATAGCAGTACTGGTTTCTTCTTCTTTTCCCTTAAGGGCTTCATATATATACTTAGAATCGACTCCCAAGGACCCTGCGAGTTCTTCCCCCGCCATTTCAAATAACTCATATAGTTTTATTTTTCCTTTCATATCCAGAACCGGACATTCTTTTACAATTTCATCGAAACGGTCGAGGGTGACTTCATCCCGTTCCAGAGAAAGCTCCCGGAGTTCCTCCTCGAGGGTTCCCGTAACCAGTTCCCGATTCGTAATTCGCTCCACCAGATGCAGCATCGCGGATTCGCTCTTCACTCTTTTTCTACCATAAAACCAGTAGGCGCTGAAACCCGCTAAAGACAATATTATGGTGATAATATAAGCTTCTCCTCCCATTTCCAGTAAAATAAATCCAAAAGCGACAAGGCCTATAATCTGTACCCAGGGATATAGAGGAGTACGGAAAGTGGGCCGGTAATTTTGCACCCCGCTCTCCCGCAGAACAATAACGGCAAGACAGGAAAGAACATTCGCGAGTATTAAAACAATGGAGGCGGTTTCAACAAGAATTTCTAATCGTAAGAAGAAAGAAGTTATAATAAAGGCACCGGTTAAAAATAACGAGTAGTAAGGCGTACCGAAACGCGGATGAATTCTGGCAAAAATTTCAGGAAACAATTTATCTCTACTTAGAGGCACAAGAGAACGGGCTGATGTCATAATTCCCGCGTTTGCCGTACTTAAAAACGCCATGAGGGCAGCAACAATTATAATTATCTTGCCGGGTGTTTTCATAAAGGCACTCGCTCCGTCCGATATAGGAGTAAGAGAACCGGATAAAACTTTTCCGTCGAGTACTCCCACTGTAACAAATATCATCAGAAAATAAAAAATTGTTACCACTGAAAGCGTCAAAATCATCCCGAGCGGGATATTTTTTGAAGGATTGCGGATTTCCTCAGCCATACTCGCCAATTGCAAAAGTCCAGCGTAAGAGATAAACACATACCCGGCAACAGAAAAAACAGGAACCATACCTTCAGGCGTAAAAGGTTGGAAACGCTGTACGTTCACAAAAGGCATTCCCCTTATTATATAGAATGTCATTATAAAGAATAAAACTCCGGCAAGAATAAATTGCATGATTCCCGCTTCTTTTACTCCCACAAGGTTAATTATTAAAAATATAATACAACCAGATATTGCGATTAAGTATATGTTTACATTTACAAAAGTTATCGCCAGCAGAGAGAGACCTATAAGAGCAAAAGCGCTTTTCATGGCGAGCGAAAACCAGCTCAGGAGTCCAGCCACCGTTCCGATTCCCGGTCCCATGCTCCTGATAACCCCATAGCAATCAGCACCCGCTTTAGGCATAGCGGTAGTCATTTCAACCAGGCTCAACATGCCCGGGAGAGCAAGCAACCCGGCAATGAGATAGCTAAGGATAATAGCCGGACCCGCTTTTTGATATGCCAGACCGGGCAGGACAAAAAGTCCGGAACTTATCATAGCTCCGGAAGTTATACAGAAAATATGAATTAAACCCAAATCTTTTTTAAGCCCTGCATTACTTTTGCCCAATAAACACCCCCACTAAATTCATAATAAATTTTCTTTCTCTTTACTTACTGATTCTTGCCGCAATAATATCAGTCATTTTAATACATAATTTATTAAATTACAGAAAAATTTTAAAACACACACTAAAAAATTTCATATCGCTGTTTGTGGTTGTAAATTCACCTTCTATATTTACATTATCTGAAGCGGCAAATCCCACCCCGACCCCAAATGAAGGTCCGATCTCTTCATATGGTGTTTCCACCTCCGAACGAGTCTCAAACTCAGTCTCATGGGTTACACCTATTTTCCCTTTAAAGTATATTTCATTTGAAGGGAT
>CAZVXD010000156.1:0-3862 GCA_964631335.1 uncultured bacterium | reverse complement strand
TGGGAAACCAGTCCTTATGAATTAAATCCCCGATTTAGAATATTTGAAAGTTCGGAGGCTGGATTTATAGAGGGGAATGTGAAAGTTCTGGAAGGCGATTCGGAAGTTCCGGTAAAATTCGCGGTCCTGCAGGCTGTGAGTTTAAATGATACTATGACCGCGTTATCTGATACGGCAGGTAGTTATACATTTTTTCTGCCCGAAGGTACTTATGATTTAAGTGTTTCCGCGGAGGGGTACATATCTGATATCACCTACGAAGGAATCACGGTAATCAGGGATTCTGCTTTATCGGGCTATGATTTTACACTCTGGTAGATAGATTTATTTCTGAATTTAAACGACTGGGAAAAATAGGAACCGGGGCGGGCGCACTTTTTAAAAAGTGAACAAGGAGGTATATCACATTTGTGTAGTGATATATTTGCCGACACCCCGGCGTGGTTTATTTATATAGTAAATACCCGAAAGCGCAAGGGGGTATTTTTAAGAAAATAAAGGAAGCTTGTTTACTCTGAACGGTTTGGAATCTTATTGTCAAAAGCTTTTTGCTTGATATTTGGGATGATGAATTCCGGCAGGATAAGAGAAAATTTAAGTTTGGTCAAAGATTTTTTTTCACCAAAATATCAGAATATGAAATTTTTCTTTGTATTATATGGTTTGAAAAAAACGAACTATGAAAGGAGACTTGAATTTAAAAAATCCACTTTTTCAATCCAAAGGAATAACCAGTAACTTATTTCCTCCGTCTATTAATCGGATTTTCCCGTCATTCCGTTCTGCTCTTTCGGCAATCCATTCGTTGGGATCGCCAACGGGTATAAAACCTCCGGGTTCTATTTTTTCAGGCGGGAGTTCGGAATATAAATAAAGTTTAATTTTCTGATCCAGCATTAATTTAAGTACTCTGTCCGTTTTCCATAGATATAATTCAAAGTTTTTGTCTATCCACTGCGTAGCTTTGGCAAGTGATTTTTTTCGAAGTTGGACAAGATTATCCCAGAATAAAACTTTCGAATTAGCGCTTGTGGAAAGACCTTTAAATTTCTCTGGCTGTCCCGGACTTCCCGAGCAGGGCGCCAATATAAGGGCTTCTCCTCCGTTTTCAATAGCATACTTAAGAGCCATATCGAAACTATTCTGGACGCCGTATATCGCGTTACAGGCGGGAGGACCACCGGGAGAAATAACAACATATTTAGTACGCGGTAAAACAAAAGAAGCTAAATCATCGACTGTTTTTGTCATCTGCTTTGAGACTTTATCGGGATTGCCGGCGTCGATCCAGTCGATTGTCGATTTTGTTGAAAACATATCTAAAAGAAAAACCGGAACATTTTCTTCTGTTAATTTTCCGTTTTGTAATATAAAACTTTCGGATAGTTTTCTGACAGCTCTGTTATCCTCCGCGAATGGATTTTCTCTCCTCGCTTCGTCTTCGTGATATATAATTCTACCCGCGGCGCTCAGATTATGTTTCAAGGCGTGTTTGTGGGTAGAGGCTATGGTTTTTCTGGAACAGAGCCCCGGACAGACCTGCTTATCCACGACACTGTATCCGTTCATATAATGATACTTCGACTCGTGTCCGTAGATTCTTACCTCGGTTTTTAGCCAATCTTTTGAAACCTCCGCGGCTGTTCCGAGCTTAGTTTTACCCAAATTGACATATTCATCGCCGTCACACCGATTTACGATAACATTAATTTCATGCCCTCTTTCTTCAGCTATTTTTTTTATAAAATTTATGAGATTACGACAGTAGGTTTCCGGGTCATGAGTGCCGTTTGCGATAAAAACATCCAGATTTTTTGGATTTCCTTTGAATATTTCATCTATCATTACGGAGACAATCAATTCCTGAAGACCTGAACGGAATTCGTCGCTAATGACCAGTCCCACTTTCGCGTTTTTAACGATTTCTTTGACCGGCGGTGAATCGATGGGGTTTTTAATGGCTTCTTCCATTTTTTCTTTCATTTCAACTTCGGTCATTTTATTGGCGGACTTTTTTGGTTTAATTAGATTCCCGGCAAGAAAATTTTTGGGAACGGAAATACTAATTTTTTCATTACCATAAGTTAGTTCAAATTCTTTTTCCATTATTATATATTCCTATTTATTATGCCGCTTCCATGGCGGCTTTCAAGTAACCCATAGTAAACGCCATTCCCGCGTGCCATGGCGCGGAACAACTCATTAAAGGTGTGTGGTCGGGTATGACAACACCCTGAAAATCGTGTTTCTTTAAAATTTTAAATATCCGTATGATATCTATATCTCCTTCGTCGATAAAGACTTCCGTATAAGAAGGGATTTTACCTCTTATATTCCTGCAATGAACGTAAGCTATGGAATCGGTGGATGCGTATTCTTCAGTGGCTTCGTAAACATTTCCCTCTGTCATTTCGGCAGTGGTGCCCACGCAGAATTCGAGTTTATTACTCGAACTGGGATGTAAGTCTAAAAGTTTTTTGAACATTTGGGGTTGATAGACAAGACGCGGTGTTTGCCGTAAAGTCTCAAAAGGAGGATCGTCGGGATGGGCTGCCAGGGTTACACCGCTTTCTTCGGCTACCGGAAGAACTGCGTCCAGAAAAACTTTTAATCTATCCCATAATTCTTCATGCGAGAAGCTTTCTAAATGTCCGGTATTGGCATTTTTATCGTATACCATATTCCAAATAGTTCCTTTTGGAATGGGTATATCGTGTTCTTTGTTTTTATGAACCTCGACTGATTGCGCATTGCCCCTGGCGGCTTTGTTTTTTGTCCGTCCGTAAACTCCCGCGATGCTGAAGTTATATCCTATGGTGGGAATATCCGCTTTACCAACATTTTTAATTATTCTTTTTAGTTCTTTTAATTGTTCTTCTCTTTTGGGACTGGCGAGTAAAATATCGTACCATTGGGCTGGATCAAAGTTTTCGATCGCAAACAGTTTAAGATTATGTTTTCCGGCTTTTTCTTTCAATTTTATTAAAGACTCTAATTCCCACATTTTTAAAGTATGTCCCGCGATTCCCCAGCCTTTTTCATTTCCTACAGGCTGGTTGTCTTTTTCTTCGTTTCCGTGGAAATAGTCCACCAGATGAACGGTAAGATGAGTGGCTCCGCATTGTCTGGCAAAACGAAAATTCTCGTCTGTTAGTTGATGATAATACAATCCAAATCCCAATTTCATATTCTTATATTTATACTGTAAGTTAATAAGGATGTCAAGTATTTTACATTGTTTGTCTGTGTTAATATGTGAAAAATTTATAGTTGGAAAGTTAGGAGGTTAGGAAGTTAGGAGGAGTTAAAACAACAAAACCCCTTTTTTTTGTACTCTTTGTGGAAACTAGAGTTTCGGATTTTGAGTTTCGCGTTTCGCGTTGAATAAACGGTAACCCCATTCGTGTTATTTGTGTAATTTGTTGTTCCTCGTAGTTTTTGGGGTGTTGAAGAGTGTTTTTAAGAATCGAAATTTTGTTTTTTGCTTTTTCTTTGTGATCTTTGTATTCTTTGTGGTTCAATATTTTTTTGTGGGTGGTGTGGGGAAAACGGAGAGGCAGGGATTCGAACCCTGGTTCCACGATTAAGCGGAAACACGATTTCCAATCGTGCACCTTCGGCCTCTCGGTCACCTCTCCATTTAGACAATAAGTAAGCTGGTGAGCGGATTTGAACCGCTGACCTGCGCATTACGAATGCGCCGCTCTACCGATTGAGCTACACCAGCATTTTCTCCATGATATTATTAAAAATCGGAAAATAAGCAAGTCCCATTCTGGATTCTTCGAATCGGTTGATTAGGTGATTAGTATATTAGTTGATTGGTAAAAACAAAGTTCGAAGGATTCTTTCTTTTTGAGCC
>CAZVXD010000155.1:0-3880 GCA_964631335.1 uncultured bacterium | reverse complement strand
CGACAGTAACAAAAGATGGGGTAACAGTAGCAAAAGAAATAGAATTGGAAAATCCTTTTGAAAACATGGGCGCTCAGATGGTTAGAGAAGTCGCGTCCAAGACCAGTGACGTTGCCGGAGACGGGACTACGACCGCTACAGTTCTTGGAGAGGCTATACTCCTCGCGGGTATGAAAAACGTGGCAGCCGGTGCAAATCCTATGGCTTTGAAGAGAGGAATGCTCTTGGCTGTGGATAAAGTTGTTGAAGAGTTAAAAAAACTTTCTCATGACGTTAAGGGAAGAGAAGAAATCGAGCAGGTAGCCACAATTTCAGCAAATAACGATAAGGAAATCGGAAAAATAATAGCAGATGCTATGGAGAAAGCGGGGAAAGACGGAGTGATTACGGCTGAAGAAGGCAAAGGTCTAAAAACCGAACTCGAAGTGGTTGAAGGAATGCAGTTCGACCGCGGATATATTTCACCTTATTTTATAACGAATCAGGAAGATATGTCAGCCGAACTGGAGAATGCTTATATTTTAATACATGACGGAAAACTTTCAGCAATGAAATCGCTTTTGCCTCTGCTTGAGAAAATCTCCCAGCAGGGCGCGCCGCTTCTCATAATCGCGGAAAGCGTTGAAGGTGAAGCTCTGGCAACTCTGGTAGTCAACAAACTCAGAGGAACTTTGAATGTGGCTGCAGTCAAGGCTCCCGGATACGGTGACAGAAGGAAAGAAATGTTAAAGGATATCGCTATCCTTACCGGCGGACAGTTTATTTCCGAGGAAATCGGGATTAAATTAGACGCGGTACAGATAGCCGATCTCGGAAGGTGCGATAAGGTAAAGGTCGATAAAGACAACACCACTGTTATTGGTGGTAAAGGAAAGAGCGATAAAATAAAAGGCAGGATTCAGCAGATTAGAACCGAAATCGATTCTACAACTTCCGATTACGATAAAGAAAAACTCCAGGAAAGATTGGCGAAGCTTACAGGCGGAGTGGCTGTTATAAAAGTCGGCGCCGCAACCGAAGTAGAAATGAAAGAAAAGAAAGCGAGAGTAGAAGACGCTCTCCACGCTACAAGAGCGGCCAGAGAAGAGGGAATCATTCCCGGCGGCGGAGTGGGACTTCTTCGAACCAGACCAGCCGTGAAAAAATTCGCAGGTACTCTTGAGGGGGATGAAAAGTTGGGAGCGGAAATAATCAGCAATGTTCTTTCTGAGCCTTTAAAATGGATTGCTACTAACGCGGGAGAAGAAGGCGCGGTTATAGTCGAGCATGTTTTAAACGAAAAAGACACCAATGTTGGTTTTAACGCTGAGACTCTTCAGGTCGAAGATTTGATGAAAGCTGGAATCGTTGATCCGACAAAGGTTGCAAGAACCGCTCTTCAAAATGCTGTTTCGGTTGCATCACTTTTAACCACAACTGAAACTTTAATAGCGGAAAAGAAAGAAGAAAAGGAGCAGGCTCCTCCGATGCCAGGAGGAGGAATGCCCCCGATGTAGTCAGGGAGTAAAAAAAATAAAAAAGGGGCAGATTAATTTGCCCCTTTTTTATTTGCCCTGGCTATGTATAAAATTCTTTTCGTGAATCTATCCGGTCTGGAATGTTCAAAACAACGAAATGCTTCTATTATTTCAAAATCAAGAGTTTTTAAACTATACCTTATTTCTTCTTCGCTGTAGCCTTTTTCTTTGTGTATCTCATCTATTCTATTCCAGTTGGAATCTTTTTTTACAAAGAGTGTTAAATGAAGAGTTAATATCCTGTCTTTTTTGTTATATGAATTTCTCCAAACACTCATCAAATTTTTGTTTTCTTCTCTGACGTCTCTTCCTGAAACGCATTTAAGCCCGTAAGGAGTATTAAGGTCAAACAGAAAATGCCCGCCCGGTTTAAGAGAATCTTTTATAGAACTGAAAGCTTCTATTAAACTTTCAGGTTCAAGAATGTAGTTAAGGGAATCGAACATAGAGAGAGCGAGATTAAAATGATTTAAAAAGGGTAATTTCATAGCGTTAGCCTGAACTAAAGCCAGAGTCGGTTCTTTCTCTTTGGCAACCTTTAGCATTTCAAGAGAATTGTCGACACCCAGTAGCGGCTTTTTCTTTTTCTTGACAAATGGTATTATAGAATTTCCTGTCCCGCACGTTACGTCGAGCATTGGTGTGGCTTTAATATTAAAAAGATCTATGGTATCCAGGATATAATCTATCCATTTCTCGTAACCGACTTCTTTCATAAGAGTGTCGTAGTATCTGGCTATGTTGCTGTAAGGTTTATTGTAGCTGCTTATAGACAATTTTGTCATTTTCTATTATAAATGAACCTCCCGGTATTTGAGGGATGAAGGGCAGATAGTCTTGTCTGTACAGCTCGAAGAGAGAGCCGGCGTAGAACCCCATGTCTTCATAAAATTTCCTGTACTGGTCTGAGAGCACTTTTTCAATGCCTTTTATCGCTTTTTCTCTGAATATTTCGCTTGAAGAAATTTCATATAATCTTAAGTAAAGCCGCAGAGTCAACTCCGCCCCTTTAGCTTTATAGAGCGTCCAGGTAGCGAATTTTTGGACCATCTCGGGAGCATTTTCCTTATAAGATGCTAAAAGGAACCACTTATAGGCTTTTTCCGGATTTTTATTGTGAATGTAATAGATAAAACCGATGGTAAAAGGAATCTGCCATAGGTTCGGGTTATCTCTCATGCCCTTATGCAGCAGTTTGATTGCCAGATCGCTTTTTCTGGCGTCGGTCGTAAGCAGTATTGTGCCCAGCGTGTAAACCGGTATAAACTTAGGGTCCAGATCGGTAATAATGTCGAACATATGATAAAGATATGGATATCTTTTGTCACTCAAGCGATGTTTTCCGAAATAACTGCCGGTTTCGATCCAGAGAAAATCTGCCAGGAGAAGGTCGAATCCTCCCGTCATGGCTTTCACAAATTCGTTGGAAGGAAAATAAAGTAATTCTTCTCTTTTTTGTTGCGGTATCCAATCGAACCCCTTTTTTTCCGTTACTGCAAGGAGTAAAATTAAGATTAAAACCATAAATAGTCTTTTCATAGAAATTCTTTATTTGAAAACAGAAAAGAGGAAAAGATGATTAAAATCAAAGAATATAATAAGGAATAAGAAAACGCCAGCATATAAGTATTTATGCCGATCGGCAGGTGGTAAACAACCGAGGCTTTAATATTGAAAACCGAAAAATTCGGCAACACATAATAAAGAAAGTTTAAAAGAATCGCCAGGGCGGGTATTTTTATAAGTTGAGTGAGCGTTATTAAATAGAAGGTTAGATGAGCTATGAAGAAAAGCAGTAAAGCGATAATTCCGGAGGTTAAGGGAGCCATAAAGCATGAAAGAAAAATAACCAGAGCGTCGAGCAGCAGAAACTCGAACAGGAAAAAGTAAAGAATATTGAGCAGATATAAATCGATTCTTCCTAAATATAATCCTGAAAACAACATGAAAATAGCGAATAATAGTAAAAGGACAACAACGATTAAATAATACATTCCCAGAAATTTACCAGCCACAAACTCGAGCGCGCTTAAAGGTTTGGACATTATAGAGTATATTGTCTTCCTTTCCGTTTCCTGATGGAATATTCTGGTCCCTACGAAGACTATTATAAAGACACCAAATATTTCAATAAGGCTGATCCCAAAGTCTTTTATTATTTTCACTTCTTCCCCTATAGATATAGGGATAAAAATCTTAGACGCGGCTATAAGTAAAAAACCTATTATTGTAATGGATAAAAGTATTTTATCTCTTATTGCTTCCTTGAAAGTGTTTTCGGCTATGGTTAATATTTTATTCATTTATCGCCTGCATAAAGTGTTCTTCGAGAGTTTTTTTGACGGGTATTACAGAAAGGATTT
>CAZVXD010000154.1:0-3889 GCA_964631335.1 uncultured bacterium | reverse complement strand
TAGAAACCGGTAATCTTCCTTCTTTGATTTTCTGGGGTTCTCCGGGTTGTGGAAAAACCACTTTAGCCTACATAATTTCAAATCATATAGACGCGAATTTCGAGCGCCTTAGCGCGACCGAGAGCGGGGTTAAGGATGTGAGAGAAGTTGTTCAAAAAGCAAAGTATCTTCTGCAGAATAAGAATAAAAAGACTATATTGTTCATCGATGAAATACACCGTTTCAATAAAGCCCAGCAGGACGTACTGCTTCCCTGGGTTGAGGACGGGACAGTTATATTAATAGGAGCTACGACCGAAAATCCTTCCTTCGAAGTTATTTCTCCTTTGCTTTCCAGGGTAAGAACTTATATCTTAAAACCTTTTTCGCCTAAGGATATAGAAAAAATTATCGACAGAGCTTCCAAGATCGACGAAGAAATTAAGAAAGCTAAGGTTGAAATAGATAATGAGGCTATAAATTATTTGACCAAAATTTCTTCAGGAGACGCCCGGGTGGCGCTGGATGTTTTTGAAGCGAGTGTTAAGATCGCTGCGGGAGGAAAACGAAAAATCGATAAGAAGATAATTGCCGATGTTCTTCAGAGGCAGGTTATTTATGATAAATCGGGGGAAGAGCATTATAATCTCATTTCCGCTTTTATAAAATCGGTTAGGGGAAGCGATCCCGACGCGGCGCTTTACTGGATGGCGCGAATGTTAAAAGGTGGTGAAGACCCGCTATTCATCGTTAGAAGGATGATAATTTTAGCGTCCGAGGATATCGGTAACGCTGACCCTAGGGCTATAGAGGTCGCGGTAGCGGCGATGGAAGCAGTAAAGTTTGTTGGAATGCCCGAAGCGGGAATAATTCTTTCGCACGCCGTGACCTATCTCTCGACTTCTCCCAAAAGCAACGCATCCTATATGGCTTACAATAAAGCAAAGAGATTTGTAAAGGAACATCCCAATGAGGCGGTTCCTTTGCATCTCAGAAACGCGCCAACCGAACTCATGAAAGAAGCCGGATATTCGGAGGGATATAAGTACCCCCACGATTATTCAGAACATTTTGTAAAAGAGTCTTATTTCCCGGATGGAGTAAAAAAGAAAATCTTTTATGAACCCACCGAGCAGGGTTGGGAGAAAAAGATAAAGGAAAGACTGAAGAAACTGAGAGGTAATTAGGATACAGGATTTGGGATTTAGGATTTAGTTTTTGACTTTGGACGTTGGACTTAAGACCTTGGACTAACTTTTCGTTATTTTAACTTTTTTAATTCTTCCTTCAACTCTTCCACTTCTTTAGAAAGTTGAAGTATTCTTTCGGATAAAAATTCTCTTAATTGTTCTTTGTTTTCTATAAACCTTTTAGGGGTGATTTTCTCGATTTTAAAGTCGGGAGAACTTTGGGGTTTGTTGCTTTCTAATTCTCCTAATTTAACGGGAATTTCCATTTTGCTCTTGCCCCTTATGATTCTGAGTCTAACTGCATTACCCGGCTCTTCAATTAAAATCATTTCCTGGAGTCTTTCGAGATGTGGAATATTGTTGCCGTTTAATGCGATTATTACGTCACCTTTTTTTATTCCAGCCTTCTCCGCGGGTGAATTTCCTATAACTTCTTTTACTATTACGCCTAAATTTAACGGCGCGTTATTTTCTATTATTACTCCCAGCCATGCTCTCTTAACCGAGCCGATTTTTTTTATCTGTTCCACAGTATTTAATACGTAATTAATTTTAATTACTTCCGCGAAATTGTTGGTATTCCTAAAAATATTTTGGAATGATACGGAACGATTGACACATCCTCCCACTATACCCAGCAGTTTTCCTTCGGAGTCGAAAACCCCGGCTCCGTTATTACCGGGTGAAAGAGGAACGGATAGATTAAAAGAGATACCTTCCGGGCTTTGAAGGAAGCCCATTCCCGTAAGTCCGATCGAGCCGTAAGAGTTGCCGTAAATATAACAAATTTGTCCTTTTTTAATTTCTTTCTTAATAGAAGGAACATCAAATGTTTTTTCGGTTCTAATCAAATGAATTCCCGTGGATGGATCGCGGCCGATTACTTCTCCTGTTGTATTTTTCTCAAATTTATCCTCGATGTGCACTTCTTGACCTACGTCGATAAAACCGACCGTGACAATGTGGTCTTCATCGATAATTGTGCCGGTCATTATCAAATTTTCTTTGTTTGTACGTAGGGATACGACATAAGGAGATATATCTCTTTCCAGATTTAATATGTCCTGTTCGATTTTTGTAAGGTACGTAGCGAGTAAAATTATTATAAAATTCATTTCAGAGGTCTAATTAAAAACTTCCTCCGGAATAACTTGTAAGAATAAAGTTACCTTCTCTTTCATAGTGGACTTCCGCGTAGGGTGTTTTTTCCTCTTTTAAGATATAATATTCTTTTGGGTTTTCCTGGACTATGTTTTCTTCGGTTTGGAATAGAGGGATAATAAGTGCTCCGAGTAAGACAAGGAAGGAGGCGCCGACAGCGAGTTTCCGCAGCCGATAAACTTTTCTCTTCGGAAACATAATAATGCGTTTGATAGCTTTTTCTGATGGTTTTGGGATTTCTATACTGCATATACTTAAACTGATGTTCTGATACTTCTTTAGAATCTTTTTACATTTTTCACATTCTTCTATGTGTTCCTCTACTTTGATTATGTCGGCTCTGTCTAACTCGGCGTCGATGTAAGCAGATAATAATTCTTTAATATATTCACAATTCATTTACTGCCCTCCAGGAAATCTTTTAATTCATCTCTCGCTCTGCTGAGCCTCGATTTTACGGTTCCTTTTTCTATTCCCAGAACATCCGCTATTTCTTGATATTCCATTTTATTTATTTCTCTTAAAATTATTACTTCTTTTAATTTCGGTGATAATTTCTTGATTCCCCTTTCTATATCGAGCTTTAATTCTATATCTCTCTCTTTTGCTTTTAATTTAAATAAATCCAGATTATACTTATTTTTTCTTTTCCTCCAATGATCATATACTGTGTTCCTCGCTATTGTCAAAAGATAACTTTTCCAGTTCCTGATGTCCTTATTAGACGCTTTCATTACTTTAATAAATGTATCCTGTAGTAAATCGTCCGCTTCAGCTCTATTCTGTACCATTCCATAAATGTATTTAAAAACATAATCACTATAATCCAGGAAAATCTTTTCAATATTCATAATTAAAGACGCAAAAGCCTCTCTATATGTTCCATAATATATAGTGTCGGTAGTTGTTTTTTGTTTTTTTTGTAAAAAAAGTATTTTAAAAGTCTCATGTGGCTGGAATGTCTTGTAGAATTTTGTTTAATAGTCCGGAATATTCAGCCCCCAATTTTTCCCAGGAGAAAATAGAATAGTTCGTGTTATTATGAAATGAATCAGGTTGTTCGATAATTTTTAGTAAAGAACTGGCAAAAGATTCGGGTTCATCGCCGCAGGTCAATCCTGAGGATCCGATTAATGTTTCTATTTCTGTGTTTTTTGTTATAGCTATAATCGGTAATCCGGTACGTAGATACTGGTAGAGTTTTCCGGGTACCAGCCATTGATCTTCTCTTTTGCTTCCTCCTATGAGGATTAACAAATCCGATTTCATGAGTTCGGATATGGCGTCTCTATGTGGCAAGTATCCGGTGGTAATAAATTTTAATCCGATGTCTTTTGCTTTTTTCTTTAGGTCATTTATAATCGATGGTCCTATATATTTAAAAACGATTTTTTTACGAAGTTCCGGGCTTTCGTAAAACAGTTCTTTCAATCCATCAAAAATCGGATCCGGATCGAAGGTATCATTAAAAGAACCCATGTAAGTTAAAGTAAACTTATCTGTTTTATCTCTTTTTATATATTTCGGGAAAAGTTTTTCGTCGAAGCCATTTCGTATTA
>CAZVXD010000153.1:1218-3902 GCA_964631335.1 uncultured bacterium | reverse complement strand
AAATCCCCCCTCCGGCATTTAAATCTAACAAAGTATCAAATAAATTTATCTGAAGCCTTTTAACTGCTTATAAATAAAATTATAATACGTTTTTACTAACAAAAAAAATCTTGACTTCAATTGAGAATCCGCTTATAATTATATAAAAGGAGGCTAAAAATGGAAACAAATAAAGATTTTAGCCTTATCGAAAGTGCTTTTGCAAGTCTTGAAGGCGATGGCATTTCATATAAGGGAATTTTCATTTCCCCGGAAAATTTCAAAAACAGAAATCCTCAAAAAATCGGAGAACTAATCGAAGAAACCGCCCTCATACTCGAAGAGAGAACTAAATATATCGAATTCGAAGAATGGGAAGAAATAAGTGAAGACATGCCCTACAACACCCTACATAACGGAATTCAAGGAATAAGAGAATTAGGCGGAGTTATAAAAAAATTGGAAAAAATCGAGAGCAGTGATTTAGACTGGAAATTAATAGGAGAATTAATCCGAATTATCGCTTCCCTACTTAATCATATTAATAAGACAAGATAACATAATTAATTTAAATATCAAAAATTAAAAAGTAAAATGGCATATAAAAATGTAAAAACTAAAAAAGTTAACACTCAGATTTACACAGATTATAAAAAGATTTTTTCTTTACCGTTTTTTTAATTCATTTTTGAACTTTCGTTTGTAATTTTACACTTTGATATTTGATTTTTGCATTTCGAAAGCTGTTATATAAGAAGATTGAACTGAATTTGTAATCAAATATTAGTTACTGTATATAGTAAATTTTTTTACCTTACTACTATATTGCCGTTATCGCCTTTTTTAGCGGATAATAAAAATTCTTCTGCTTTAGCCAGAAATTCTTCAAGATTAGAGAACCCTTCGGAAATTTCAACCCCTCCCTGACATAGATTTACCTCCATATCGCCGGCATCTGTAGATATTGGAGACTTAGCCACAGCTTCTTGTAATCTTTCTGCAATTTTTTGTATAGCGGATTTATCAGCTTCAGGCAGTAAAAGAATAAGTTCACCTTCATCGTAACGTCCAAAATAATCAAGATCTCGAACTCTTGATTTACAACGATTTACTACTTCAAGTAAAACCTGATTGGAAACTTCTTTATTATAGTCAGATTTAATAACATCAAAATCCTTAACAGCAATTAAAATCACGGATAAAGGTCTTTGAAAACGTTGAGAACGTATAAATTCACACTCGGCAAGATCGAGGAAATATTCCCTGTTATGTAATCCTGTCAACTCATCGCTGGTTTTATCTAAACCCGAAAGCCTTTCCCTTAATTCCTTTAACTCATTAATAAGCTGTCCTTTTGTCTGGTTCTCATAATCCATATAAGCCTCCTGGTATTTTTTAAAAATCTTAAAAAAATTATTTTATTCAAAAATTATAATTATATTTAATATTAAATATAAAATTTTTTCTTACTGAGTCAAGTGTCTAAATAAAATTAGCAGGAATTTTAGCCGATTTTTGAATATATATTAAACACGCTTACAAACTTGGGATATGTGCTATTTATTGAAAATCTTATAAAGTCATAAACAGAAAAGAACAATCAAAAACCATTTAAGTATGGCTTGTTTCGACGCGGTTTCTCCCCTGTTCCTTTGCTGAGAATAAAGCTTCATCAGCTTTCTCAAGCAGTGAAGATATATCAGCCATCTCGGAAGTTTTGCCGGCAACTCCAATACTAACGGTTACAGTATGAGAACCCCTTTTAGTTGAAATCGGTCGAGAAGCGATAATTCTTCTCAAACGATCGGCGGCTTTCTTAGCGTCGGATTTATCAGTTTCCAGGAATAAAAGAATAAACTTACCAGCTTCGTAAGAACCAATATAATCGAGATCTCTTATATTATCCCTACATCTTTTGGAAACTTCTACCAAAATCTGATCACCACAGTTTTTATTATATTCTGTGTTTATTTTTTTCAGATGGTCAATATCCAGTAAAATAATTGCCAAAGGGCGTTTAAATCTACGGGCACGTTCAAATTCACGTTCGGCTAAATTCAAAAAATATATCCATGTATACAATCCTGTAACTTCATCTACCGGATTCTTTAATTCTTCAACCCTTTCACGAAGATCTTCAACTTCTTTTAAAAGTTCTTCTTTTGTCTTTTCGCTGTCTTTCTTTTTTGCCATTTTTCTTATTTTAAGGTTTTTCTACTTCACGTCAAGACCCGAAAATTTTTTAAACCACAAATAACACAAAGCGGAAAAACCGCTAACACATAATATGAATAACAAAGACCGCAAAGGACACAAAGTCCCCCACACCCCATTATTTTTGTTTATTTTGTCATTACGAGTTGGACATCTTGCTTTAACTACGCGAAGTAATATCAAAGTTTGCAGTGAAATTGCCACACTGGGGAATGGCAGGAAGAAGAATTCACAATGACGATTTAAAATAAAAAAGACATCACCCTCCATCTTCAACCATTTAACTTATTAAAGGAATTTTTCCTGAATAAGGATAGAATTTCTTCGGCTCTATATGAACTCCGTACGAGAGGACCCGAAACAACACAATCGAAACCAATCCCATATGCCATTTCTTCTATCTCTTTAAATTCTTCAGGTCGTAGATATCGAACAACCGGTAACTGTCTCAAAGTTGGTCTTAGATACTGCCCCATAGTTATTATGTTACA
>CAZVXD010000153.1:0-1118 GCA_964631335.1 uncultured bacterium | reverse complement strand
AAAACGGCATACTTTAGTTTCATTTGTTTTATCTGTCGTGCAATGCGAACCGGTTCAGATTCATCAAGCGGCTTGGGAATTCCTGTTTGAATCGAACAAAAACCGCAGTTTCTCGTACAAATATTGCCCATTATTAGAAAAGTTGCGGTTCCCCTTGAAAAACATTCACCTATATTGGGACATTTTGCTTCTTCGCAAACTGTGTGTAAGTTTTTTGTTTTAAAGGTATTCTTTAAAGATTCAGCCTGTTTTTTTCTGGTTAGTTGGCTTTTTAACCAGTCAGGAAATTCATTCTTTCCCACTACTATATAATTTCGTTCTTTTCGTTAACTTTGATTACCTTTGGTGTAAGATTTCTATTATCAATATAAACAAAGGACATTATTATAAGCCTGTCCCCCACATCGACAAGATTGGCGGCGGCGCCATTTACGCAAATCTCCCCTTCTTTACCATAAATAACATAAGTTTCAAAACGGTTTCCGTTTTCTATATCACTTACCAGGACTTTCTCGTTAGTCGAAATATCGGCTTTACGAGCGAGATTTTCGTCGATGGTTATAGAACCGTCATATTCGACGTTCGAGTCGGTTACTCTGGCCATATGTATTTTTGACTTAAGAATCTCAAATAACATCAAATACTCCTTAAATACCTGTCATAGGCTTATATTACCCTTATACTTTATTTTGTCAATAGCTCCATAATCCCCCCTTACTTACGTGGAGAAAGTAAAAGGTAATTCGACGTTCGCTATTTTAACAAAATAAGTTTTTTGGTCTGGACAAAACCGTTATCTGTAGAGAGTTTATAAAAATAGACTCCGCCTTCTATACCCGTCGCGTCCCATTCTATCTCATATCTTCCTGGCGGTTGCTCTTTCGAAACCAGCACAGTCAACTTTTGTCCCAGCAGGTTAAAAACACTCAACTCCACCTCACTGGTCTTTGGCAATTGATAATCGATTGTTGTATGGGTATTGAACGGATTGGGACGGTTTTGATGGAGAGCATAATCTTTTATATGTGATTCATTCTTTACGGCGCTTATCGTATCAATAATCGAAAAAGTATTATCACTCATGTCGAAAAGATTACTATCCGCAAAACTTATCAATT
>CAZVXD010000152.1:0-3953 GCA_964631335.1 uncultured bacterium | reverse complement strand
AGTTTTTCATATTTGGATAGGGGATGACCTGAAAAGAAAAAACCATAGGCTTCCTGTTCGTATCTCAGTTTTTCTTCTTCATCGAATGGAACTGTGGGAATTAGTTCTTTCTTTTTGTCCCCGAACAATGTTTCCATTTTTCTTTTCTCTTTCGATTTCGCGTAATCGATGGCATTTTGCAGGGAAGAGAGCAAAGAGTGTCTGTTCGATTCGATAGAATCGAAAGCGCCCGCTTTAATAAGGCTTTCTATGACTTTTTTGTTTACCAGTCTTCCTCCTGCCCTTTCCACGAATTCAAAAAAGTCCTTAAATTTCTCTTTTTTTCTTTCTTTAATGATTTCAATTACGGCGTTTTTTCCCACATTCTTTATTCCTCCAAGGCCATAACGAATCGAATCTTTTTCCGGAGTAAATTCACAATCCGAGATGTTTATATCAGGAGGTTTTATCTCTATTCCGTGTTTTCTCGCGTCTTTGATAAATTTTCTTATATCCTCGACTTCTCCGCTGATGTTACTTGTGAGTGATGCCGCGTAGAATTCAGTAGGATAATGGGTCTTTAAATACGCTGTTTGAAATGCTATTTCGGCGTAAGATACCGAGTGCGCCTTATTAAACCCGTATTTCGCGAAAGCGCTCATTCTTTCAAATACATCTTCCGCCTGATTCTTTGATATTCCGTTTTTAGCACATCCGTCTATAAACTTTTCTTCCATAGACTGCATTACGTCCATTTTCTTTTTGCCCATTGCTTTTCTTAAAATGTCAGCCTCACCAAGAGAAAAACCCGCCATAATGTTTGCTATTTTCATTACCTGTTCCTGATAGAGCATTATTCCGTATGTTTCCTCTAAAACTGGCTTTAATTTAGGATGAGGATATTTGGGGTCCATTTTGCCTTTCTTTCGTAAAGCGAATTCGTCCTGATCTATGTTTTGTAGAGGTCCCGGTCTGTATAAAGCGACGGATGCCACAAGGTCGGAAAAATCGGTCGGTTGTATTTTCCTGAGCATTTTTTTCATCCCCTCCGATTCGAGTTGAAATACTCCGGTTGTATCTCCTCTTCTTATAAGTTCGTAAGTTTTCTTATCTTCCTTATCTAAATTATATATATCTAATTTCTGTTTAATATTTTTCAGGGTTTCCTGTATGACTGTAAGAGTTCGCAGACCGAGTATATCTACTTTTAACAGTCCGAGTTTTTCCAGAGTTTCCATGGAAAATTGAGTCGTGATTAGTTTTTCATTACCCGTTGTACTAACAAAGAGAGGAACAAAATCGGTAATGTCGCCGGGAGCGATTACCAGTCCCGCCGCGTGAGTGGATGTTTGTCGGATTAGACCTTCCAGGCTTTTAGCAAGTTCTATAAGTTCTTTAATGTCCGCTCTGCTTTGTATTTTTTCTTTTAGTTCGGAGGAACTATTTATCGCTTCTTCTATCGATTGTTCCCGTTCTATTTCCTTGGCTATTTCGTCGCAATCGCTGTAAGGAATTTCCAGAACTCTGCCGACGTCCCGAACAACGGATCGGGCTTTTAATATACTAAAAGTAACAATCTGGGCAACATTCCTTTCTCCATATTTTTTCTTAATGTGTTGAACTACTTCATCCCTTCTTACGTCTGAAAAATCTATATCTACGTCAGCCATCGATATTCTCTGTGGGTTTAAGAAACGTTCGAAAATGAGTCCGTGTTTTAAAGGGTTGACGTTTGTGATGCCCAGACTATAGAGGACAAGACTGCTTGTAGCAGAGCCTCTCCCTGGTCCGACGGGGATTCCTTGTTCTCTCGCGAAATCCACGATATCCTTGATAATTAGAAAATATCCCGGCAATCCTAATTCGTTGATTACTGAGAGCTCATATTTAAGGCGTTCTTCTTCTCCGGGGGTGACTCTTTTTACCTTTTTTTCGAGCCCGGCTCTCGCCAGATGTTCCAGATAAGCTTCTACTCCTTTGAATCCTTTAGGAATATCTATTGATGGCAGAAGATTTTTGTCTGTTTCGAACGGTATGGGTACGCATTTTTCTTTAAAATATTCGGTATTATCTATAGCTTCCGGAATGTCATTGAACAATTCTTTCATTTCTTCCGCTGATCTCAGATAAAAATTGTCTGTGGGAAGTTTTAAAACATTATCTTCACTAATTGTTTTTTTTGTTTGAAGAAGAAGAAGGATTTCATGTTTTCTGGAGTCTTCTCGATTCAGGTAGTGCACATCATTGGTTGCGATTAACGGTACATCGAATTTTTTTGAAAGTTCTATCAATTTTTCATTTACTTCGACTTCCCTTTCTATACCCACTCGCATTATCTCTATATAGAGATCTTCTTTAAATTCTTTTTTTAAATAGCTTAATATCTCTTCCGCTTCTTCTATTTTATCATTGGCGACTAACGCTGGTATTATGCCGTTTCTACAAGCGGTTCCGATTATTAATCCTTCTCCGTATTTTAAAAGTATTTCCCTATCCAGTCTCGGTTTTCGGTAAAAACCCTCAATATACGCCAGGGACGATATTTTCATTAGATTGCGATAGCCTTTTGAATTCTTCGCCCATAAAGTTATATGGTAATTGTCGGATTTCTTTTTCCGTCCTTCGGTTGAGAAGTATCCTTCCATTCCGATAATCGGTTTTATTTGATTTTTAACCGCTTCTTTATAGAATTCAAAGGCTCCGAAAAGATTGCCGTGATCGGTAAGGGCTATAGCGTTCATCTGTGATTTCTTTACCTTAGATATCAAATCCGGTATTTTGATTCCTCCGTCTAATATAGAGTAATGACTATGGACGTGTAAATGAGTAAAACTCATATTTTTTTTACCTTAACTTTTCTTATTCGCTGTCTTGTTGCTTTGAGTATAGTAAATTCCATACTATCTATAACAATAGATTCATTCTCCTGGGGTATTCTGTTTAATTTGGAGAAAATCAATCCTCCAACTGTTCTTATATCAAAATCTTCAAATTCTACGGGAAATATTTCTTCCAGTTGTTCAAGTTCGAAGGTGCCGGGGACGACAACCGATCCGTCCTCTAATTTTTTGTACATTGTCTTTTCTTTGTCTAATTCGTCCTGTAATTCTCCAACTAATTCTTCTATTAAATCTTCGGTGGTAAGCAGGCCCGCTACTCCACCGAATTCATCCATGACGATGGCTATGGAGATGTGCTTTTTTTGGAACTCTCTGAGTGTGGAAAGGACATTCTTTGTGTAAGGTATAAAATAAGGCAATCGCATTAAATCCCCGGCTAATATTCTTTTATTTTCTCCCCATAATTTTAAAACTTCGGTCATATATATTATTCCCACGATGTTGTCGCGAGTACCGTCATAGACAGGAATTTTGGCATGCCTTTTTTTGCGGTAATGTTCTATCAGGGTTTCAATATTTTTATCGATTGATATACATTCGATATCGGTTCTTGGAACCATTACGTCTTCTGCCACAGTCCTGTCCAGTCTGAAAACGGCTGTTACTAGTTCCTCTTCGTCTTGGGAGATCACTCCTTCGTCTTCGACCTCGGCGATCAATTCTTTTAACTTTTTTTCACTTCTAATCGGAGACTTTTTAAACCATTTAAGCACTAGTATTTTCTCATTTTTGGGAGTATAACTCCTCCTGATGTTATTATTTTAAACCCATCCTGGATTGAAATTTCGGTTTCTATGATTTCTGATGCAGGATAAATTAAATAAAATCCCGAGGTGGGGTTGGGTGAGGTGGGGAGGAATACGTTGACATATTCTTTCCCTTCTATCTCCCATTTGTCTTTACTGGTTAAAAAGCCCAATGTGTATGTGTTTTTCCATGGATATTTTATAATTACTACTTTACTGAAAGCTGAGTGATCTATCATAATCGCGTTTACAAGTTGTCTGGTCGCATTATAAAGACCTTTTACTAAAGGTAGTTTTGTCATTATTTTATCGAAAGTATTCAAAAACC
>CAZVXD010000151.1:0-3970 GCA_964631335.1 uncultured bacterium | reverse complement strand
TGTTATTTATAAAGATCCCTTGACTTAAGCAGGTATTTTTCTTATTTTTCCAAAATATAAGCAATCAAAAGGAGATAAATATATGGAATTAGAGTATTCCTTAACAAAATCGGATTATTTAACATATCAATTATTCCAGGCATCTCAGTCGAAGCATTTAAGGAAAATTAAATTTATAACCTGGTTTTTAATTCCTTTATTGTATATTGCTATAGGGATTTTAGGGTTAGTAAATTTAATTATTTCGATCGTTGGTGCGATTTTATGGTTAATTATATTTCCCTATTTCACGCGTTGGGTTATTAAAAAAAATTATTCGAAATTAATCGATGAGCACCTCGGTGATAGAACAGATAAAACAAGTAAAATAAGTCTGGAAAACAACAAAATACTTCTATCTGATGAAACAAGTGAGAGGAAAATCGATACTTCTGAGGTTTCGGATATTTTTGAAATCGCGAGCCATGTTTTCATTCGTTTACAACAAGGTGTTTCGATTATATTACCTAAAGAGAAAATCACAAAGGAAAGTGTAGCTTCTTTTGTTTCCGCGCTGGAGAATCAGACCGATATTAATAAAACAGAAATGCTCGATTGGAGATGGAAATAATTCAAAGAAGATCTATCCCGCTGTTATTTTCAGAGGACGCATATTTATTTGTAGTTGACGAGGCAAAGTATATAAAAAGAAAAATTCCATAATAAATCTGATAGGATTTTTTGTTGTTTTTTATCCTGGTGCTGTGAGCAGTAAGCTGTCAGCCGTTTCATTCCTTTAGCATTTCGAAATCTAGTTCCGTTCACACTTAGACGCTAAAGATTAATCTGTATACCTCCTCTGACGGGAACGTGTTTTGGGGCACCTTCTTTAAATAACATACCAAAACCAGCTTCCGCAAAGAGTGAAATCGTGCCAATATTAACACTTCCGCCGGCATAAACCAAGGCTCCGACTTCGTTATAGTCTATACTGTACTTTGTGCCTTCTACAAATACTTCATCTGCGTTAAGCATGAATATTTCCGGACCTCCTCCGATATATAACGATGCAGGAGCTCCCGGTATTGCGATGTTATACTGAAGGGCAAGAAGAGCTGTTATTAAAGTAGTATTTATATCATATTCATCTCCCTCGATTGTTACTGTTTTAGGCTTCCAGCCATACTCGACCCCGGCACGTACACTTATTGGCATTTGAGGTATTGAATAATTGGCAGTTACACCGACTACCGGATAAATCTCAGACTCAATATCTCCCTCGTGAATCAACAGTTCAGCACCGCCGGTGGCATTTATCGATAGTCCCGCAAAAAGCGGTATACCAACGAGCAGTAATACGGTACATAATGCGAATTTTCTCATAAAATCTCCTTTTTTAATTGTTAGATCATTTTTAATAAGTAATTATAAATCCATTCTGTGGGCATACTTAAAACTCTTTTATTTCTATTATGGACTCCAAAAATTGCAAATAAGTTCCGAAAAAAAAGAACTGACCCCTCTAAACATTAACGAAAAAAGGCGGGGAATACCCGCCTTTTTTGTTCTCCTCAGGTTCCTATTTAATTTAAGTTAAGGTTTCTTGCTATTTTGTATTCTTCTCTATAAGTTCCGAATCTTTTATTTGTTAATTTCATTTTTAACCTCCGTTTGGTTTTAAAGTAAGACGTGTCCGGTTTAATTTTGTTTCAAGATTTTAAATTCTTAAACAAGTACCTTGACTATTTTTATTTCTTTATTACGATTTACATTATGATAATTTTAATTTTCTTAATAGGGGGTTTATTTTCATCTTCGAATGATACTCTGGGGCTAAAATTCTTGAGGGAATATGATCCCGAGTATCTTTCATATCATCACCTTTCTGTTGGGTTGGAAGGGCGTGGGTATCTCCGCAGTGATTCGGATAATTCGATAGGCGGAGATGGTAATTTTGATTATTACAGAAGGATTTATTCAACCACTAAAGATTATTATTTTCAAGTTTATCCATATCAATATGTACACTATAACGAGGGCAACTTTTCTTTCTCTTCCAGATTAGATTTACAGAGTGGTTTTAAATTGTATCCTTTTCCTATTCCTTTCTTTACACTGATTGAAGCGGATTTATATGGCAGTTATGAGGAAAGGAGTGAAACCGATATTTCCAAAAATGGAATTGCGGAAGTTAAAGTGGGTTTAGGGTTTGGTAGAATTATTCCTCTTTTGAACGCTTATAAAACACTTAAAGTTGAAGAAGAATTAACTGATTTAAGGGAGCTTTCCGAAAGATTTGGCAGAAGAGAGCTCGAAAAGATTTCAGACCAGATTATGAAAAAAGACAGATACCTGGATGAACGTGATTTTTGGAGGGATTTAGATTCTGTTATAACGGAAACGGAAAGCTTTAAGAATGAAAAATTGAATGCGGTCTCTGCTATCAGAATAAATGAAATATTAAGCAGCAGTTTGAATCGGAGCGGAGTAAAGCTTCCTTTCTTATCCGGAATCGATAGAGGGTTTGAAACGGGTTTTTATTGCGGATACCGGTATCGTTATGCTCGAATTATCGATGATTATTTCGATGAAGATCAAACAAGAGAGGAAAAGGATATATATTCAGGAGTTAGATTTGATTTTGCCCGTCCTCTTTCGGTAAAACTTCATTTATACGGTTATTCCCTTGGGGAAGGCTATCTTTCCGATTCTCTGGGGTTAAAAGAGGTTAATCTCAAGGTCGGATTAGTCTATGAGGTTTTTAATAATTTTTTTTCTGACCTTAGCATTGAGTATTGCAATCGCAAAAATAGACATTCGACCGGGTTTCGAGAAGAGGAATATGTGAGTTTAGGTTGGAAAAATATATATTATATCGATTATAAATTATCGATCTCTGTTTATGGTTATCTAGACTATTATACGAGAATAAGAGACGATGATTCTAATGTTTTCTCAGGCGCACTTCGAACTTCCATTGATTATAATTTTTTCTAATAACGCCTAGCGCTTCTACGCATTTACGCATTAACGAACTTCGAGGCTCGACTCGCGACTCGGTTAACTGATTCGGAAAATCTATTAAATCACTAGATAGGGGTTGACAATAGTGGAAATTTTCTTATAATTGTATTAATATGTATTCAATTGTAAACACAAAATGTATTAATAATTATAAAAATCGGAGGCTAATATGGGTAAAACGGTAAGTGTTAGATTGCCCGATAAAATGGAAAAAGATCTTGACGGTCTCAGCAAGGAAACCGGCGTGTCGAAGAGCGACCTGGTAAAAGAAGCGTTAAGAGGATATTTAAATGAAACAAGGGGGTATTATATTGCACTCAAGAGATTGCGCGACGATAATGACGAACTTTATACTACGAAAGAGATGAAAAAGATGCTTGGATTCAATTAGGCTTTAGGGTCGTGGTTGATGAGGTACGAGGTATTATGGAAAAGGAGTGCTATAGATGATCTTGAAAAACTCGACAAGAAGATTTCGAGGAGAATAACGGATAAGATATTAACTCACTTAACAAAAGACCCTTTAGATCTTGGAGTTGCTTTAAGGGGAGAGTTTGCTGGTCTGTACAGGTATAGAGTGGACAAATGGAGGGTTATCTATTCTGTAGCTCCAAAAAAGGAATTAATTATCGTTCTGAGAATAGAACACAGAGCTACTGTATATGAGTAATAGCAGTTGGCTGTCAGCGATATTTCCAATACATTAACGAAAAAAGGCGGGGAATACCCGCCTTTTCTATTCTCCTTCTTTTTCTCTTGTTACTTTAACTCGTTTGCTATTTTGTATTCTTCTCTATAATGTCCGAATCTTTTATTTGTTAATTTCATTTTTAACCTCCGTTTGGTTTTAAAGTAAGACGCGGATTTATTCGGAATGTTTCAGTTTTTTTTGTTGGTTTTCAACTAAGACCTAAATGATGGGGACACGAACATCGTTCACCAATAAAGACACGAACATCGTTCAGTA
>CAZVXD010000150.1:0-4024 GCA_964631335.1 uncultured bacterium | reverse complement strand
CTCGAATCGAACCAGACGGCTCCGGCTTGAAGAGGGAAATTTTCGTATAATATTTTTATGCTGTAATCTATCGGGTCGCCAAGCTGTAAGTTTAGCTTAAAGTAGCTATATTTGATATCGATATCCGCTACTCCCATTAGAGAGTCCGAATATACTCCAAAAAAATCGAAGTCGATGAATTTATGTGTATTTCCGATATTAAATCTGTAAACAGGATCGAATGATTCTCTGCCGTAGAAAGACCCGTTAGCGTAAAAACTTTCCACTGAGGTTCTTGAAAAAATCTGTATGGCAGACCTTTCCGCGGTAGAACTTTTAACAAAATCCGTTCCGATTTCTAAAGGATAATAGTTTCCTCTGCTGTAGGCGAGAAAATAGCCTCCGAGATAATTTCCGGCTTCGGCTTTCGCTCTTAATCCTATATCTCTTTCTATTATTCTTTTTTCCCGGACTTCGAATGCGGGCAGACCTTTTACCGTGTTTATAACAGAAGGTTCGATATATTCTTTTTCAAAAGGCAAAGGCTGTTTTTTTACAGGTTCGATTTCCACTTTTCTTTCTCCGTATACCTTTACTTCAGGAATATCGAGTACGTCCGCGTTCAAGTTCAACACGGCAAAAACTGTAACTGAAAAAAGCGTGAAAAAATTTTTCATTTATTAAGCTCGGAGATTTTACTCTTTGCTTTTGCTGTCCAGGGTTCTTCGTCTCTTTCTATTATTTCTTTTAAATAATTTACCGCTCTTTCTCTTTCGCCTCTTTTTATCATTATTTCAGAGAGAAGATAAAGGGAGGGTGAGACCCATTCGCTCTCGGGATGCAAATATCTGACCTTAAGAAGTGTTTTTAGAGCTTCCTCCTGTTTTCCGGTTTCTAATAAAATCTTACCTTTGAGGTAAAAAGCCTCCGCTTCCGCGCGCTCAAATTTTGCGGCTTCTTCTATATTTTCCAGAGCGGAGGATAATTCTTTACGTTCTATCAAAATCTTCGCGAGTTCTATGTAAGCCAGTCCGTCGACTTTACCCCTTAATTTTAGTAAACCAGAGGAAGCTTCTCTTTCCCTTCCTTCCTTTTTTAAGCAGAGAGCGTACAGAAGAGAAGCTTCGGGTAGAGAGGATTTATTTAGATATTCTTTAGCCTTATTGATGTTGCCGCTTTTGTATTCGATTCTTCCCAGTTCCATATAAGCTCTATCTTTGAATTCAGCAGATTTTGCCGCTTTGCTCAAAAATTGAATCGCCTGCTGTTTTCTTTCCATTTTGAGAAAAGCAAGCCCGACTTTATAATAACTATCCGGTTCATCTGAATATTCCAGATATGTTATAGATTCGTTATATTTTCCCGCGTTGAAAAGGATATTTCCGACGAGGCTATTGATTTTTCCTTCCAATCCGCTTCCGCTAAGTCTTCGGAGAAGGTTTTTAGCCTCTTCTTCCATTTTTGAACTTCCCGATAGGTTGTTAATAGAGAGAAGAATTCCGCGTACACCTGATAGAGTCAGGGAAGAAGCTTTTGTGCCTTTTAGTTTTTCTCTGGTAAGATCGAACGCTTTAGCATAGTATCTATAAGAGGAGTCATATTTTGCCTGATCGAAGTAATTATCTCCAAGAAGTAAGAAAGATTCTGTTAAAATTTCCGCGTCGTAAGACTGTTTTATCATAGAATACAATTGTTCGTTGGATGCTCTTAAATCGTTTTTCTTGCGAAGAGCCAGGGCTATATAAAAAGAACTTGTCTGGTTGTATTCCGATAGAGAAAAATTATTTTTTATATTTATGAATTGTTCTATGGCTTTTTTGTATTCTTTATTATCGAGATACATTTTTCCGAGATTAAAAAGTGCTTCCGGTTTTCTGTCGCCTTTTACCTGACGGTAAGCTCGTTGTGCCGATTTCAAATCGCCCATCGCGTAAGCAGCATTTCCGAGCTGAAAATAAATCTCCGCTTTGCTGCAAAAATCCGGGAAATTTTCCGATAATTCTTCGAGATTATGGAAAGCCATATCATATCTTTTGAGTCCCATCCATGCCCAGCCTTTAGCTTCGAGAACGTAGGGAAGTAAGTCCGGAGATTTTTCCAGATCGACTTTGTTGTATTCATTTAAAGCGTTTCTGTATTCTTTTCTGTTTTGGTAAATATCACCTTTAAGTAGATAAACTTTATTTATTTCATTTCCCTGAGGAAATCTTTTTTCATATTCGTCCAGTAATTTTACAGCGGTTTCAAAATCGTTTAACTTTTTCTTTGTTACTGCAGCCTGAAATAAAGCAAGATTTTCAGATCCTTGATTCTTTTCGATTACCTCTAAAAACTTTGAATAAGCTTCGTTACTTTTTTCCTGTGCTAATAAAATATTTCCCATCTCGACGCGCGATTCATCCCATAATTCCCCGGTAATCTTGTTTAAAAAATCCAGAGCGTGTTTATAATCGCGGTTGTTTTTGTATATTCGAGCCATTTCGAAAAGGGCTTCATTTCTAAGTTCCGGGCTGTTTTTGCTTACCAGATGTAAATTGACAAGAGCTTCTTCTCTTTTTCCCAGTTTGTTTTGAGCAAGTGATTTCCAGTACATGGCGTCGAGGAAATATGAATCACTTCCCGATAGATTATCAAAGTATTCTATAGCTTTATCATAATTGGCTTTTTCATATTCTATTAAGCCGATTCTGTAGTTAGAAAAACCGGAAAGAGAAGGATCTGCGCTCGAGACTTTTTTGAGATTTTCGACTGTTTTTTCTATATCTCCGTTATTTTCGTTAATATCCGCGAGATATGAATAGGCGCGCGCGGTATATTTTCCTTCGGGGTATTCTCCGAGATATTCGATAAAGGCTTTCTCCGCGTTTTTATCATTAGAAAGTAAAAGCGCTCTCGCGTAAAGAAAAGCGCCTTCTTCTCTGTATTCTCCTTTAAGATTTGAAAAAATAGAAGCCGCTTTCTCGTAATCTTTTAATCCCATATAAGCCCAGCCGGCGCTTAATTTGCTGTAGGGGAGAGAGGATTTTGAATAGTGCGCTAAAGCTTGTTTATAATCTCCTTTACCGTAATAGGCTTCACCCAGATATAATTCTTTTTTATCCCTGTCTGCAATCTGTTTTATTACTTCTATCGCCGAATCAAAGTTATTTAATTTTATTTCCGTTTTTGACCATTCTATCAGTAAATCTTCCTTTTTTGAAGGATATTTGAAAACAAATTCTTTGCATTTTGCTATCGCTTTTTCGAAACTTCCCTGATAATTCAATGTTTTTACCAGGATTATTGAAGCTTCCGGAGCGTAAATGCTGTTTGGATAATTGTTTACGAAATCTATAAGTTCGGTTTCCGCGAGGTCGTACAGGCCATCTTCGTAGAGACCTTTAGCGTATTTAAATTCGTCGACAGGATTGAGCGATAAAATAAGCAAAAGAAAATTCATTTTTTTACCTCCTCACAAAGAGAGACACAGTAACACGCGATAGCTTCTTTTCTTCCTACACTATCCAGACCTTCGTTTGTAGTTGCCTTTACGGAAACGCGCGAGATATCGATGCCGACGTTTTCCGCTATATTTTTTCGCATAGAGGAGATGTAAGGAGCCATCTGAGGCTCTTCAGCCACTATTGTCGCGTCGATATTTATAACTTTACCGGGGATTAAATTCATTACCTGTTTTAGTAGAAATAAGCTGGAGGCGTCTTTGTATGTTTCCTCAGTGTCGGGAAAATAGGTGCCGATATCATTTAAAGCGAAAGCGCCGAGAATTGAGTCCATTACCGAATG
Source organism: uncultured bacterium (assembly GCA_964631335.1). GTDB lineage: Bacteria > Hydrothermota > UBA3072 > UBA3072 > UBA3072 > JAFGHJ01. The sequence continues at coordinate 262 of CAZVXD010000150.1, read as the reverse complement.
AATAAGAACGTCCGCGTCTGAATGACCGAGAAGCCCGAGATGGTGATTTATTTCAACTCCTCCTATAATCAGTTTCCGATTTTCCGACAATCGGTGTATATCGTATCCGAAACCTATTCGCATGTCGTAATATAAATACTTAAGAGAAAAGCTTTTGTCAAGGGAGAACCATTTAATTGCCACTAAGTCACAAAGGCACAAAGCCACGCAACACAACCCAGAAAATTTGTTTTGTTGTTACCAAATCCCAACCCCTAAATCC
>CAZVXD010000149.1:0-4141 GCA_964631335.1 uncultured bacterium | reverse complement strand
AAATAGAATTGCTTAAAAACACACCGGCAGCCGGTTCGATAGGAACCTGCCGGTACAAACTTAAAAGCGCGCAGAAAGAAGATTTTGAACGAATAGTAGAAGTCTTTAAAGCTCACCAGATCGGATACTTTTTTTACATAGGCGGGAACGATTCAATGGACACAGCCAATAAAGTAGGTGCTCTGGCAAAGAAAAAGGGGCTAGACCTTATCGCAACCGGGATACCCAAAACCATAGATAATGACGTGGGAGATTCCGAATTCCAATTGATAGATCACACTCCGGGCTACGGAAGTGTAGCCAGATACTGGGCTCTTTACACCCAGAATGCCAATGAAGAAAATATGGGTTCATGCCCGAGCGACCCTGTACTGGTTGTTCAAGCAATGGGAAGAAAGATAGGATTTATCCCCGCAGCCGCACGTCTTGCCGATCCTAATAGGGAAATTCCTCTGCAGATTTATCTTGCCGAAAGCGGATTAAATCTCTCAGAGCTCGCCGACAACGTAAACGATCAATTAAAAAAGGCGGGAAGAGCAATAGTTATTGTAAGCGAAGGATTCCCCGTCGGGAATATAGGAGAGAAAAAAGATCTCTTCGGACACACGGAATATTCTTCCAGCGAAATAACCGTAGGACAGATTGTTACCAATTTTCTCAACAAAGTCGGTCTAAAGGTAAACGGCACCGCCAGAGGTCAGGTCCCGGGCACAGACCAGAGAAACACCATAGTTTACGCTTCAAACGTAGACCTCGAGGAAGCGTATAAAGTGGGCGAAAAAGCGGTAAATATCGCCGAGGAAGGCGAATCCGGTTATATGGCTACAATTTTAAGAAAAGAAAGCGGCAATTACCAGGTTTACTACGATAAAGTACCTTTAGAAAAAGTCGCCAATTCGGAAAGGGCTTTCCCCAAAAACTGGATTACCGAAAACCGGATCGACGTTACGGACGACTTTATAGATTACGCGAAACCGCTTATAGGTGAAGCCTGGGCTCGTATTCCTATTGAAAACGGGATTATGAGATTCGCGAGATTCAAACCCATATTCGCGGATAAAAAACTGGATAACTACACCCCCGAAGCATATCGGTAAAAACATAAAATGTAAAAATTAAATATCAAAATGGAAAATGACATATCAAAGTTCAAAAATTTAAAAGAAGAAACAACAAATCACACGAATAGCACTAATTTTTTTGGGGTAAATGGTTATTTTTACATTTTGCCTTGTCATTTTGCTTTTTAAATTTTGATATTTGATTTGCCATAAAAACAAAAATGAATAAGTTATGTTTAAAAATGAGTTTAGAAATAACACAACAATAAGGAGTATGTATATATGATTAATAACGCTCAAAAAGAATTAAAAGAATTCAAACCAAAACATGATTTTTTCGTGGGTATAGATTCAGACGGCTGCGTATTCGATACAATGGGAATCAAGCAGCGAGAATGTTTCTGCCCCTGGATGATAGGATATTTCGGACTGCAGGGAGTAGCTCAGGCGGCAAGAGAATGCAAAGAATTCGCGGACCTTTTTTCAAAAACAAGAGGAGCCAACAGACATATAACCGCGAAAAGAATAATAAGCGAACTTCTGCCCGACCATCCAATGGTAAAAAGCAGGCATTTTAAAGTACCGCAATACCCTCATTACTTCAAATGGGTTGACAAACCCGATAGTCTTCTGAGCAACGAAGGTTTGAAAATAGCTATTACCGCTTGTGAAAACGACGAAGAAAGAAAAGAACTGGAACACGCTTTAGCCTGGAGTGAAAGAGTGAACTGGAGCGTAAAAGAAATAGTAAAAAACATACCTCCTTTTCCCTTCGTGCGTGAGTCTCTCGAAAAACTGTCAGGCAAAGCAGACATGATTGTGGTATCTTCCACCCCCACAGAAGCCTTAGAGAGAGAATGGGAAGAACACGACGTGGCAAAATATATGAATGTTATAGCGGGGCAGGAAATGGGCAAGAAGAAAGAGCATCTTCAACTGGCGGCCGACGGAAAATACGAAGAAAATCATATATTAATGATAGGTGACGCTCCCGGAGATCTGAAAGCGGCAAGGGCTAACAACGCTTTATTTTATCCCATAATACCAGGAAAGGAAGAGAAAGCCTGGGAAAGATTTTATAATGAAGGAATCGATAAATTCTTAAACGGAAAATACAAAGGTGATTATGAAGAAGAACTCATCGAAGAATTCGACGCGTCCCTTCCGGAAAATCCGCCCTGGAAATAAACATAATTAGATATAGCTTACATGGTAAAAATGTTCTAATCCTCTTACAAAAAAGGGTATATACTTCAGTTTTACAACCAGCTTAATTATCGAATTTTAGGACAAAACCTCCGTTTCCTTTTAGTTTTATTTTAAACGAATCATTTGGGCAATAGATTATCTTCTCCATGCTGAAGGAACGGTTGTCTTTACCGTCGGTTATTAAATCTCCGGATTTTGTTTCTTTAATGAAAGGTAACTTAATTTCTAAATCTTTATCTGTTTCCTCTCCGTTTAAACCTGCTACATACCAGGTATCGTTTGATTTACGAGCGATAATAACAAACTTACCCGGAAAACCATCCACAAATTCAGTGTTATCCCAGTAGTCGGGAATTTCTTTTAAGAATTTTTTAACATAATCCGGAACTTTTTCCATGCCTTCCGGAATTTCGGCAAAATGTTGTATTCCCGATAGAAAAATGACCGAAAGGGCGAGTTCAAAAGCGTTCGAAGTAATTCTTTTAATGTTTGGTACTTCCGAAAAACAAACCGGTGTAAAATCCATAGGATCTAAGACGTTTCTCGTAAATGGCAACACACAGCAGTGGTTGGGTTCACGATCCGCGTCAAATTGCCCGAAAGTCACATATTCGAAACCCCTCACCGCTTCAACTGTTAACAGGTTCGGGTAAGTACGCTGCCAACCTCGGGGTATGGTGGCTCCATGGCAGTTTACTAAAAGTTCGAATTCTGCCGCATCTTCAAAGATATCCTGATAATATGACATCACGGATTGTCCGTCGCCCCCGAAGAAATCGACTTTGATGCCCTTAATGCCCATTTTTTTGATTCGTTTAAACTCTTTAGCTCGGATTTCGTGAGTTAACATTTTATCTCTGGGAGTTTGAGGGGTAGTATTCCAGTCGCCCGCCGAGTTATACCATAATGTAAGACCCACGTTTTTTTGCTCAGCGTATTTCACGAGTTCCGCGATTTTATCATAACCTATTTTTTCGTCCCAACCCGCGTCGACAAGACAGTACTCCCAGTTCATATCCGACGCGTAATCGATGAATCTCTTTTGTACATCGTAAACGGTAGAATCGTCTTTTAGAAGTACCCAGCTCCAGGAAGATTGACCGGGCTTTACGAATGAAATATCTTCAAGTTTTGTTGGGGTAGCGAGATCGGTTCCGAGTGTGGATTCTACTATTGTTTTTAAACTGTTTCCGATTACGATTATCCTCCAGGGAGTTTTCCATGGCAATTCGGATTCAGGGTTAAGCTTTCCTCCGAAAATCGTTTCTTTCGTTTGCGGAAAATCGATAAAAAATTCATGGCTAATAGTATCCTGTCTGAGCCGACAGCCGCAGTAATCCCGGTTGGGAGCGGTTTCACTCAAAAGAATCCAGTATTCGCCGTAGTTAAATAACGCGGGAAAAACCCAGCCGGCTTTCTTAAATTTAATTTTTTCTATTTTAACACCCTGCTCGTAAAATTCCTCATAAGCCGGGTTAGCCTGACACCATCCTGTTTTCGCCTCCGACATGCGCTGAATATAAACTTCCGTGCCGGGATTAAAGTTGAACGAGCTGGCTTCTTTTATAATTTTTTTGATTTCACCGGATATTTCCGGGAAATAATATCTGAAAGCGACTCCATCATCGGACACCTGAAAAATAATATCCATTTTTTTACCGTTTGTATTTTTAAAATGATAAACCCGTCTATTTGCCAGGTATGAATATTTATGTTTTTTCCCATACGGCATTTCATATTGATCTTTGACAGTTTTAACTTTAGATACAGAATCGAGGGAAAGATTTTCGCGAAAATCCTCGTCCTCTCTGATTATACCCATTTTCGATTGACCGATTACATTGCTATTTTTATACTTCACCGAATAAAAG
>CAZVXD010000148.1:0-4288 GCA_964631335.1 uncultured bacterium | reverse complement strand
AAGATTTTAGAGAAGTGGTAGGAAATAAAGACGCAGTAATAATCCTCGGCTGTAAAGATAAAGAACTTACAAAAAAAAGAGTCAAATTCGCAGAATCGATGTTAAAAAATTCCAATGGTATTAAGGTTATCTTTTCGGGTACAAAAGAAGAAGTAGAATGGATGAAAAACAACTCCAAACTAAAAGCAATTCGGGAAGATAAGTCTACAACGACTCCGCAGAATTTAATAAATTCAAAGAATTTTTTAGGAGACGCAAAAAAAGTATTTATAGTTACCGATAAAAGCCATGCTTTCAGAACCCGGTATCTTGCAAAAAAAATACTAAAAGGAAAAACAATCGAAATTTTGGGGGTAAAGATGCCAACAATATTTATGTTTAAACAACTATACTATGAGTTCTCCCGTTTAATGAAGCATGTCTTTGGAATCGAATAAAGATTACGAAATTATCGAACATACAGCTGATATCGGGATAAGAGTATCGGGGGGATCTATTAGAGAAATTTTTTGTAAAGCGATACATGCTACTGTGGATTTACTATCCGGCGGAATAAAAATTGAACCGGTAATCGAGAGAGAATTTTCAACTAAAGAGGAAAATATAAAGACGGCGTTTGTCGGCATTCTGGAAGAGGTGATATATTTTTTTGAAAAAGATTTATTCTTGCCCTCTGTGTGTTCCATAAATATTAAAAAAGGGTTTTATGAAGTATTCCTTAAAGGCGACACTGTTTCTTTAGAGAAAATAAAAAACGGAATCGAGATAAAAGCCGTAACCTATCATCGGCTTGAGATACAAGCGGTAGGGGATGGGTTCCAGGCATCGGTTATTTTTGATGTTTGACAATTAGTCCAGAGTCAATTGTCCTAAGTCCAAAGTCTTAATTAAATCCCAACCCTCAATCCCTAATATTGCTACTAATGCAACAAGACACGAAGAAAAAGACATAAATCGATATTATTGATTAATAATTACACCCATCCATAAAAAACAAGAAAAAACAAATTACGTGAATAGCACAACTATTTTTTGCCTTTAATTATTATTTTTTTAACTGCTAACTGCTCTTTAATTCCTGCTCACTATAAAGGTGCCATTGACATTAGAGATTAAGAAGGTACTCTCCTGACTGTTATGCTTAATTTAAAAAGAACAAAGATTATTTTACTGGCTATAATTGCCTGCCTTTTATGGTCGACTGCTTTCGCGTTTATTAAAATCGGTCTTGAATATTGCACTCCCATCCTTTTCGCGGGTATACGTTTTATTCTTGCCGGGATATTGTTGTTTCCTTTTTGCGGTGGAGCAAAAAAATATTTTAAATCCGTAGGCAAAAACTTTAAAGCGGTTGTAATATTGAGTTTTTTTCAAACTGCTCTTTTGTATTCATTTCTTTTCTGGGGAATGACTCTGATACCGGGTTCTACCGGAGCGATAGTCACGGGTTCGTCGCCTCTTATCGCCGCGATTGCAGCGCATGTATTTTTGAAAGATGATAAACTCACTTTAAGAAAGGCGTTTTGTATTTTTTCGGGAATATTCGGGATAATCTTAATTTCGTTTGAGAGTCAGTTTACTTCTGCAGGGTCCTTTAAAGAATTGTTGGGAATACTGATTTTGTTGGCAGCTACATTCGCCAGTTCGATCGGGAATGTGATTGTTGCCGTAGATAAGAGTGATATGAGCCCGATTGCTTTAAATTCTGCTCAAATCGGGTTAGGTGGTTTTATGCTTTTAATACTTTCTTTTGTGTTAGAAGGTTATCCGCAGGTCGCGATTACCAAACAGTTCGTTTTAGCTCTGTTATGGTTATCATTTATATCGTCGGCGGGTTTTTCGATCTGGTTTTATTTAATAAAGAAAGAGCGGGTAAAAGTTTCAGAGTTAAATATGTGGAAATTTATTATTCCCATATTCGGAGCGTTAATTAGCTGGATGCTTTTAAAAAACGATACCCCTTCTGTTATGTCTGTTATCGGAATGCTGATTGTTTCGCTGTCGGTATTGTTCTTTTTTATAAAAAATCCTTCGTTAGTTGAATAAATTTATCCTGGCAGGTGTCTCTGGTAGGCAGAGTGATTTTTTTAAAAGATTGCGGATTTTTAATTGTTTGATATAATATTATTAAGAAAATGATAAGATTAATTAAAGCGAAAAAAGTGGATTCGACAAACGATTGGATTAAGAAAAATCTGCCTAAACTGAAAGATCTCGATAGTTTGATTGCGGAAACGCAGGACTCCGGTAAAGGAAGAAATTCTAAAAACTGGTTTTCTCCCAGAGGTGGTTTGTGGATGTCTGTATTGATTGAAAAATTCCCGGGTAATGATGGCGCTCTTTCTCTGCTCTGTGCTACAGCGGTGTGTGAAGTTCTGGAGGAAAATAGCCTTTTAGCCAATATTAAGTGGCCCAATGATATAATCTTAAAAGGGAAAAAATTAGGCGGTATTCTTATTGAAAAAGTACAGGATAACTTTATTGTTGGTATCGGGTTGAATCTTAATCTAAGTAAATCCGATTTCCCTATACCTCTGAAAGATGTTGTAATAACATCTAAAGAAGTATTGCATAACGAGTTGGATATTGAAAAAGTCGCGAAAGAAATAATAAAAAAGATAGCCGAAGACAGAAATATCCTTGACCAGGTCCATAAAAAATACCTGAAACTTAGTGGAGATATAAACGAAAAAGTTACCATAAACGACGGGAAAGAGGTTTTTACCGGGAAAGTTGTGGAAATACAACCCGACGGTGGTATAAAAATCAGAAATGAAGACACCGAGAAAGTCTTTTACTCCGGTAGTCTTTCCTACTTAAGTTAAAAAGACCGCGTACCGATCAATTCAAAATAAACTATTGTGTGTTAAAAGGAATATGGTTGACTGTTTTTAAACCCCAGGTAAAAGTGAAAACAGTTGCGATTAGATTACCTCCTACTATTCCCCACCATACGCCCGTAAGTCCGAAGTCAAGATAAGCCCCCAATATATATGCGAGTGGTATTTGAAAAACAAAGGTTCTGATAAGAGTGACGATCAGGGAATTAAATCCCTTATCGATTCCTCTGAACATCGCGGAAGTTAAAATCCCCGGAGGAACCGCCAGATAAAATATGGTGGTGATTTTTAAAAAGCCAATCAGATCCTCCGAGATTCTCGCGGCTCCTTTTGAATAAGTAAAAATGTGCGAAATTTCTTCTGTAAATAAAAAAACCAGAAGAGCTATTAATATTTCCAGCAAAATACCGAACTTTATTGAATATAAATATGCGGTTTTTAGCTTTTCTTTGTTTTTTGCGCCGTATGCAGCTCCTGTAACCGCGATAACTCCCGTCGCCAGCCCCAGGATTGGAGTTGTTGCTATCATAACAATTCTCCATCCGCTTGTAAAGACAGCGATACCGTCTGTGTTACCTACAAAAACCACTATCTTATTAAGTATAATCATGCTTATCGACATGGATAATTGAGCGAGTGTTGAAGGAATACCCACAGATAAAATCTCACCTAAAATTTTTCGGTTATACTTAAAATTTTGTATCGATATGTCGAGATATGTGTCTTTTTTGCTGAACATCCAGTAAACGAATAGTAGGGAACTTACTGCCATTGATAAAACGGAGGCGACTGCGGCTCCGTTGACTCCGAGGTTAAAAGTGTAAATAAATAAAGGATCGAGTATGATGTTCAATATGGAACCGAGAAGAATTCCGTACATGGCTCTTTTCGCATCTCCCTCCCCTCTGAGTATGGAGCTTGCAATGTTTGAAAATATTAATATCGGAGTCCCGAGGAAAAAGATTTTTGAGTAGTTTATTGCCATTACGGCTACTTTCATGTTTTCTCCGCTGAAAATCTTCATGATTTCCTCGAGAAACGGGAAAGCCGATACACTTATAATAACAGAAACGACGAATCCTAATATGAGCGTGTGTTCCGCAGTATTATCCGCTTCTTTCTTATCATTAGCTCCTATTCTCCTTGAAATAGCAGAACTGCCTCCTATCCCTATCCCCATGCCGAGAGCTATTATGATGAAGAAGAAAGGAAAGAATAAACCTACAGAAGCAAGGGCGTCCGCTCCCAAACCTGCCACCCAGAATCCATCGGCTATATTGTAGAACGCGTTAACGAGCATGGCGATAATCATGGGTGTCGACAGTTTTAATATTGCCCTTTTGGGTTCTCCCAATAAATTCTTTACGCCTTCGGTTATATTATCGTTCATATTAATTTAGGTTCCGATAAAGATATAATCTTTATATTATTTGTAAACCCATTTTTTT
>CAZVXD010000147.1:3004-4313 GCA_964631335.1 uncultured bacterium | reverse complement strand
ACTTTAGATAAAATAAACTACCAAAGTAAAAAACCCCTTTAATTCATACTCAATTATTCCTGACAGACGGGGCAAAAATAGCAAGTTCCGCCTAAATACTGAATTTTTCCTATAACTTTGCCGCATACCGGACAGGGTTTCCCGACTGTATTTTTATCCAGAATGCGAATATAACCACCATGATTATTATAAAGATCGGTCTCATCGTACCGTCCGCCTTTTTTTATTGCTTCTTCAACGGTTGAAAGGATTTCTTTATACAGCTTTTTTCTTTTGTTTTTATCGAGTTCGCTTATTGGAAATTTAGGGTTAAGACGAGCTTTAAAAAGAATATCCTGAGCAATCGCGTTTCCGAGGCCGGGGATAAGCTGGTTTTGAGTTAAAAACCCCTTAACGCTTCTTTTCTTTTCGGACAAGAGTGAATCTATGAGATTAGAAAAGTACTCAAACGTAAATTCTTTCTCCACAGGCGTTACTCTCATGTCTTTTACATACTGTCTTTTTTTCTCCTCTCCTTTTTTATATAATTCCATTGCACCCCACATTTGTGTGGTAAAGGTGAGAAAAGAATCGTCTTTAAATATAAGGTATAAATGGTAAGTTTTCGGCATTTTCGCACCCGGTGGGTTATATAAAAGTTTCCCTCCGCATTCGCCAAACAGCAAAACATAGCCGGGGTCAAGAGGAATAAAAAGCCATTTCCCTTTTGAATTTACTTCCCCGATTTTTTTACCTTTTGTTAATTCTTCAAACTCCTCGTGCGTTCTGTTATACCATACAAACTTGTGCGGTTTGTTTCCTAATGAACCTTCTTTTATAGTCTTGCCTTTTAAAGTTTCATTAAATTGTTTTGCAAAGTTTGCGATTTCAGGCAATTCAAACATGGTTTTTCCTCCAAATTTTTGTTTTCTTCTTTGAAATTGTGTTTTGTTTTAACTCATAATTTAAGACACATGACATGTTTTTCATCGTTTTATCTCCCTATCTCTTCTCTGCAATAGTCTCTCACTCTAAAGTATGCTTCTTTCGGCGTGCCATCATTTTCTACCAAACCTGCATAGCATCTCCAACCAGCTTCCCACTCGGTTGGTTCGATCTCATCGTATGTTATTTCCTGAAAGTGAAAAATGTTTATTCCGATTATCATCGAGTCTTCATACGCCAATTTTAAAGTCTCATACAATTGTTCCGCCTGCCACTCCTCAGTATAACCTCCCGCTGGAGGATATTCCCAGTCCCAATTTTCCTCATACACGGAATCCGTTCCTCCGGGATAAAAAACCTCCCAGATAAATATCTTTTTACCTAC
>CAZVXD010000147.1:0-2904 GCA_964631335.1 uncultured bacterium | reverse complement strand
CGGAATCCGTTCCTCCGGGATAAAAAACCTCCCAGATAAATATCTTTTTACCTACACTCTTTAAATCCGACAATGCCTGCCTTAAGTCATCTATATCCCCGTCCTGTAATGTTCCGTAATGATACTCTATCGCTATAATATCGAAATCTACCCCATCGGATATTAATTCCTGCGCTCCCTCGATTTCATGTATTGCATTAGAAGGGATCTCTTCATGATAATCGCTCCAGGAACCAAAGGAAATTGCAATATTAGCCTGAGAATCTATTGTCCTTATTATCTCGACCTGCCACTCGACCCACTCCTTCTGCTCTTCCCAGGAAAGTCCATCCCCTCCCATATTAACTTCTTCTCCGACCCACCACATATCCAGATTATTCTTATAACGATTTGCCAAAGCACTAAGAAATTCGCCATATTCCGGCTTAAGTTCGGGGTTAGATAAGCTGTTCTCCAACCAGGATGGAGTACCTTCTCCGCCAATTCGAAATTCCCCTCCTCCCAGAGGTTCGAAAGGTAAACCTACTCTAAATACTACATACTTATCGCTATTATCACTAATAAAGTTATCTGTTTCGTCCCAGTCAAATTCATCATCCACCGGCTCAAAATCGCCCCAGCGATAACCCACGGCATCAAAAACCATGTTATCATATAAGGAGTCTTCTAATTCCTGTGCATAATCACCACCTAATATCTGTTTATGTCCCACTTCGTCTACATTGAACATAAAAGCCGTGAGCTCTTCTTCTTCATCAAACAAATTGCAGGAAAATGAAAAAAAAATCAATGAAATTACTGAAACCAGAACATTTATTTCTTTATGCATCTCTTATATTATAACATAGTTATATGGCTAAATCACAAGTCAAAGATCATTTCAAAAGAAGCATTTTCTTCTTTCCGGAACTAACTCCATCCGCACTTAACCCGCAGAAATAAATTCCCGATGAAAGATTTTTCGCTTCGAAGGGAACATTGTAGTTCCCCGCCAGTTGTTTTTCTTCAACTAAAGTCCCGACATTATTGCCAAGAATATCGTATATATTTAATTCAACCAAGGCGGGCTTTGATAGCGAATACGAAATCACGGTTGAGGAGTTAAAAGGATTGGGAAAATTCTGTTTAAGTTCGAAAAGCTGACGCTTCTCCTCGACACCAATTCCGCTTTTTATGGAATCGATAAAGCTCGTACTGACCCAATAAATATCTGCTTCAATATTCGGCCCCCAACCTGCCGGTCTGCTGAAAAAGTAGTATTCGCCATCGTAACTAACATATGAGCCGTATTCTATGGAACCTGTATTGATCGGCGAGCCAAGGTTTTTAGGTTCGCTCCATGTACTGTCTTCACCCCGGTAACTTATATATTGATCGGCTCGACCATAACCGCCGGGTCTCTGGGAAGTAAATATTAAATAACTTTCATCTGCGGCAATGTAAGGATCCCAGGCACCGTACCCGGGCGTATTTATTATACTATCTAATCTTTCCACCTCCGTGTATTGACCCTCATTCAATCTAGAACGATAGATCCAATAATCTCCATCTCTGGTCGAACAGAAATATATCGTACCATCCATAGTTACAGTGGGATGCCATTCTTCCGAACTTGTGCTAATGGGACTCCCCACTTTAGAGGCTGCCGACCATTGATCTTCTGATTTTGTCGAAACGTAAATATCCGCCACATCTCCTGTGAAGAAAAGTTTCTCTCCATCAGGCGTAATAAAAGGTTCACGTTTTCCGGTTTTATTCAGAAAACCCGCTTCCGCAGGATCCATCCAATGTCCACTGTCTACTTTTGTATATAAAAGAGTGAAAGTATTACTCACTACCGTTCCGATAAAACATTCCTGTCCGTCTGGGGGAAAAACCACCTTTGTATCCCTTCTACCGCTTAAAGAAACAAGACCGGGGGCGAAAATCTCCGGCGTCGAACCCGGCGGGGTCTGACCGAGGTATGGTCCATCCGGAATCTGCGCAAAATTTGAAACCGACACAACTAAAACTAAAAGAATAAACAAACTTCTTTTGAACATTATAAATCTCCATTTCTACCGGTTAAGAGTGTTAAAGATATTAACAATGACAGAAATATAGCTACTACGCAGGCAATATTTAATATATTTAGTTTTATAGTTAAATTATCCACTGTTTAATTATATCATAAAACATGATAGTATGTCAAGGGGTTTTTTAAATATTGGAGTTAAAAAATAGTTGGTAGGGAATAGTAAGCAGGCGGTTCAATCTACATTCAAAGATTATTTTAAAAAGAACATTTGAATGAAACCTGAGAAAAAAATAATTTCTTATTGACAAAAAGTGGGGGTTCTTTAAATTAACGGGCGATGAAAACGCAAAAGCAGACTAAAAAAAACACAATTCATAATCTGATAATCTTTACGATTGCCGTACTCTCGATCGGATGGATCGGTCATGGCCTGGACGTTCTACTGGATAATCCATCTTCTGAGAGCCTGGGTATGCTCTTGTGGATTATTACGCCGCTCGGAGCCTGCCTTTTACTGAGAAGCTTTGCCGGAGACGGCTGGGAAGATTTCGGAATTAAGCCAAAATTTAAAGGTAATTCAATATGGTATGCCATTTCTATATTAATTTTTCCTGTGATCACAGGACTTATACTTGCAATCGGTAAAGTTTCAAATTTTATTTCTTTCCCTAATTCTTTATTGGAAACCCTTGTCAGTTTTTTACCGGTTTTTGCTCTTGCCCTCATACCGGGTTTTTTTAAAAACATTTTCGAAGAATCCGCCTGGAGAGGGTATCTTACACCCAGAGTTTTTTCTCTTAAGTTAAATGATTACGCGGGACATATAATAGTCGGATTAATCTGGGCTTTATGGCACGTTCCGTATTATCTCTACTTCTTAAATAGAA
>CAZVXD010000146.1:0-4347 GCA_964631335.1 uncultured bacterium | reverse complement strand
AGTTAAATAGGAAAAGAATTCCTGAATCCCACAATAAAATAAAAAAAAGTGGTACAACTTTTGGGTACAACCTCATAAACACTGATTTTTTAAGCTGTTTAAAACCACCCATCACAAAACAAAATTTTCTTCCACAAAACATACAAAGACACAAAGATTTTTTTATAATTATTCGTAGCGCGGGGGTTTATCCCCCGCCTACCGATTGTCAGGGACAAGCCCCAACGCTACGAAAGAAAGTGGCATTTAAAAAAATCTTGCGATAACCAGTGCAATCTCGTGGTTAAATTTTAAAAGCAATTCGTGTTATTTGTGCTATTTGTTGTTTCTCTTTGTTTTAAATTTAAAATTTACAACCTGCAATTTTCAATTTACAATTAAACACTGAAATGCTCCTTTGTGTCCTTTGCGTATCTTGTGGTTTAAAATTTTTCTCACTTGAAATTTTTATAAAAAACCATAAGTTACATTCCGAGGCGAATAATGTTAGAAGCTGTAATTTTTGATATGGACGGAGTTCTTATAGACAGCGAACCATTTCATCTGGTCGTTAACGAAAAAATCTTCGCAAATTTAGGAATAAATTTAAGCGAAGACGAATATCACAGCTTTATAGGCACAACTCACAAAGATATGTGGAGCGCAATAAAGAAGAGACACAACCTACCTCAGAGCGTTCCGGAACTGGTAAATATGCAGGTAAGCGGAAATATTAACTATATCAAAAATGAAGACATTGAAACGTTAAAAATAGAAGGAATTACGGATTTACTTTCTAAAATCGCTCGATATAATATCAAAATAGGGATCGCCTCTTCCTCTCCTACCGAGGTAATAGAATTAGTAATTAACAAACTAAGAATCAGCGGATATTTCTCGTCAATAACAGGAGGAGAAGAAATAACAAAAGGCAAACCCGCTCCCGAAATTTTCCTAAAAGCCGCGAATCGCCTAAGCACAAAACCACCTGATTGCCTTGTAATAGAAGATTCAAAGAACGGCGTTTTAGCCGCGAAAGCCGCCGGCATGAAATGCGTGGGTTATCAAAACCCAAACAGCGGTAATCAAAATTTAGAAAAAGCCGACCTTATAATCGATAAATACGATTCATTAGACGTCGAGACTTTAAGAGATTTATTCTAATATATCAGATTCTTCGAATCTGAATTGAATGGTTGAATAGGAAAATAGTTGAATTGTTTTCTCTCTGCGTACTTTGCGTCTCTGCGGTGAGTAGCTTAGTCCTAAGTCACCTGTCACTGGTCATTAGTCAAAAAAACAAAACCCTTAGTTTTCATTTGGATCTTGGACTATTACTTTTCTTCGTGTCTTCGTGACTAATCCGGGATTTGGGATTTAGTTTCGACTTTGGACATTGGACGATGGACTTTGGACTTTTTTTCTCTGTGTGTTTTTTGGTTAAAATTTGGTGTGAGGCGGGACTTGACATATCCATAGAAGTTTCTCATAATGTAAGGTATAACCCGGGAGGTTTTATGAAAAAAGTCCTTTTATTTTTTATTCTATTATACTCCACCATTCTTTATTCGGAAGATATGACTATATCTCTCGTAAATCACAAATTTGATCCCCTTACTAATCCTCCGGCATTAGAAGAAAAACTCCGGGATTCTGAAAAAAAATCGGAAAATTATTATATTCTGCAATTTACAGGACCCATTTATTCAAACTGGAAAAATGAAATATCTGAAAGAGGAGGCATTTTTCACTCCTATATCCCCCATTTCGCGTATATAGTTCAGATGACGACCGAAGAAAAAAAAGAAATAGAAAAGTTATCTTTCGTAAGATGGATAGGTCTTTTCAATCCCGAATATAAAATCCATCCCGATGTTTTTAAAAAAAGGGTAAACGAAGAAGAAAAGATTTTACCCGTGATTACTGCCAAAATAGAAGATAACAAAGTGAAAATCATAAAAAAACAACAATGTAACTGCGGAAAAGACGCTCTCTGGGTTACTGATGATCCGCTTCTTCATCTTTATGTGACAGTTTTTCATAAAGCCTCATTAAATAATATTGCCCAAAAAATAGAAACATGGGGTTCCGATATCCAGGAAATACATGAAACTTCAAATAGAATAATAGTAAGGATTCCTCCCGATTCTCTAAACGCTCTCGCGAATTTAGAAGAAATTCAATCCATTATACCATACCCAAGAAAAACTCTATCTTCATCTACCTGGAGGTATTCTCTGCAGGTTCCCACGGACAGTTTTACAATTCAACAGGATGAAGACTTAGAAGAAATCTGGGATACAGTAACGAACGGAATAACCCTAGCAGATAAAGGCATAACCGGTGAAGGTGAAATTATAACAATTTTCGATTCGGGTCTCGACTACTGGAGCGCTTTTTTTCAGGACCCGGAAGATGATCCTCCCGGACCTTCTCACATAGTGGTACAAGCCTATACAGCCGAGGGAGGAGATCTACAGGAAGTATCCTCCGATAACGAACCGGGCGGATGCAGTCATGGAACGAACGTCGCTACTATTATAGCCGGGAATCTTTCCATAGCCGACAACCATCCAAACGGCGGAAATCTTATGCATTACTACGATTGGGGCGGACAAACGAGGGGAAACGTGATAGACCACTTTCCGGTTAGACTTTATATACAGGATTTCGCTTATACGGAAGCGGATAGCTGCAAATTAGGTGATTTCGATTTTTCAGCCGCGATAAATAAAGCGTATAACACATACGATTCCAAAATACATCAAAATTCCTGGAACTACGACAATCTCGCGGGGAGTTACGTGGGGGCAGCGATAGATGTGGACAAGATGGTCTGGGACAATAAAGACTTTGTGGTGATCTTTTCCGCGGGAAACAAGGGACCGGATATCAATACCATAATGCCGCCCTCTACGTCCAAGAACTGTATCACTGTGGGTTCTTCCTGGATCCCTTCATTCGATGTTCCGTCCGATTCGATAACCGGTTTTTCTTCCAGAGGCTGGACAGGCGACGGAAGGATAAAACCAGATGTTGTCGCCCCCGGAGGAAGCAACCCTTTTGAAGAAAGCAGGCATTACGTATGGGGCGCTAAAGCGAACATAACATGGGCGGGAGATTCGGCTCATAGAAATCTCCAGGGAATGGCGGGAACATCACAGGCGGCTCCTCACATATCCGCGGCTTGCGCCATGATAAGACAATACTTTAAAGAGGGGTTTTACCCCCAAGGAGACACCTTATTCGGCATCCCCTTCGAGCCCTCCGCCGCATTGGTAAAAGCCGTGCTTATAAACTCAACAGCCGATATGCAAAACGGGAATCCTGTTCCCAACAGAACGGAAGGTTGGGGAAGAGTAATTCTGGACAATGCTCTTTACTTCGCGGGGGAACCCAGAGCGCTGATTGTATCGGATAACGAACAGGGGGTATCCAGGGAAGATTCTTCAATAAACTTAATAACAGTATTAAACAGCGCCGAGCCCCTGAAGATCGTTCTCGCGTGGAGCGACACAGCCGCATATCCATTAGCAAATCCCGCTCTTGTAAATGACCTGGACTTAATCGTAACGGCACCAGGTGGAGATAGATACAGGGGAAATGTATTTTCTGAAGGTTTCTCTACTACCGAAGGATCTTTCGATAGATTAAACAACGTCGAAGTTGTATGGCTTCCGGCTCCCACACAAATAGGGATTTATACTATTTCTGTCCTCGGACACAATACTCCCAACGGCAGAATTCCTTTTGCCCTGGCAATCTCCGGAGGAACAAGCGGAACTATCAGACCTCCGGACGACGAAGAACCCAAAGTCAAATACCTGAAAATCGGAAATCCTTTTGTCGATGAAACACAAATTCAACTATTACTCACAGATACATCCAATGTAAATTTAACCATCTATGATATACTCGGTAGAAAAATAATAACTTTACTGAATAATCAGACAATAGAACCGGACAGTGACCCTGTAACCTGGGGGAATAACGCAAAGCCCGGAATTTACTTCGCGGTTCTGGAAATAGACGGGGAAAAAATCGACGAGGAAAAGATAATAAAAATCGCGAGATAAAAGGGATTAACCACAAAGAGCACAGAGAAATAAGGACAGTCCAAAGTCTATAGTCCAATGTCCAAAGTCAAAACCAATTAAAATATAGAAACTAAAGTTTTTGCTTTTTTAAGTTTAACACAATGAACTCAATAAACCCAACAAATTCAAAAAACTTAGCACTCAGTACTCGTCACTCCGCACTCTTTTCTACGCTCTAACGAAATTCGACTCATAACTCTCGACGCTATTTATTTCCCCGGTTGACTTTTACCTTAAGGTTTTCTATAATATTATTAAATGAAAAACCGCG
>CAZVXD010000145.1:0-4412 GCA_964631335.1 uncultured bacterium | reverse complement strand
TGCTACAGTGCTGGTTACAGTCGGTAGTATAAGCAAGAAAGTTGTTGAAATCGATAATCAGTATGTTTCTCGAGAGCATCTT
This sequence comes from uncultured bacterium, assembly GCA_964631335.1. Taxonomy (GTDB): domain Bacteria; phylum Hydrothermota; class UBA3072; order UBA3072; family UBA3072; genus JAFGHJ01. Next base: position 4,330 of record CAZVXD010000145.1, on the reverse strand, counting down.
TGTTTAACAGTTTCTTTTGACCATGACATCGTCGATGGAGCGCCTGCCGCACGGTTTATTAATAATTTTGCCGAAACGATTAAAAACGGGAGACTTTTACAATTAGAATAAACAAATAAAATCTTTGTGTTTTCTGTATTGATTGAAGTTTTCAGGATTTAGGGATTCAAGTAAACAAAATAAGTAACCGCAATTTCTGCAGGTTCTACATGTGAATATTCGCTGTAGGGTTGGGGTGTTGACATAACTGTGAAAACCTTTATATTTATACCGGGGTAGGCGTATTTATGGTAGTGGCTATAGACACTATAATACAAATGTTTTACCGTAATGCATAAAATAAAATAGTTTGCCATAAAAAAGAAAATATAACCGGTGACGATAATCCAATAAATAGATTCGCAAGAGGGTCTTATGGTAGATGGGATATTTATCCTAAAATAGATGTTGTTTTTGGTATAATCCGGCTTGTTCTGTTTTAGGCGGTGGCTTTTTGTAATTTGCGTTAGATGAGGAGGTGCTTATTTCAGAGCGTTTATGGTGTGATTATTTATTTTGTAGTGATGGTAATATTTTTTAAAACTATTTGCGGTTTAATTCTTTTATAAAGATTATTCGCGTAATTTGACGTAAGTTATAATTTAAAAAGGAGGAGATGAAAAAAATGAAGTATAAAAGCTATTCATTAAACAATTATATGAGTATTCCTCAAATTAATAAATTATCGGAAGAAAGTATACGCAGTATAAAAGTTGTAGGTTCTGTTTTGCCTTTTAAGGTAAATAATTATGTGTTAGACGAACTCATCGACTGGGATAATTATGAAAACGATCCAATCTTCCATCTTACATTCCCGCAGAAAAAAATGTTATTGCCGCATCATTTTAATAAAATGGCAGCGGCATTAGAGCAGTCTACAGATAAAAATTTGCATATAGAGGTTAGCAATAAAATCAGGTTACAGCTTAATCCTGATCCCGCGGGACAAAAAAGATATAATGTTCCGATAATCGATGGAGTGAAGCTGTATGGAGTTCAACACAAATACAGAGAAACCGTATTGTTTTTCCCGAGGGCGGGACAAACATGTCATAGCTATTGCACTTATTGTTTTCGCTGGCCTCAGTTTGTGGGAACAGAAAAATTGAAATTTGCCGGAAAAGAGATAGAATTACTTGTAAAATATCTGGAAAAGCATCAGGAAGTTACTGATATTTTATTTACAGGCGGCGACCCAATGACTATGTCGTGTAAAATTTTTAAAAGATATGTGGATCCGTTTCTTTCCGACCGAAACAAAACAAATATTCAGACTATCAGGATAGGAACAAAAGCATTAAGTTCTTGGCCATATAAATTTACTACGGATAAAGACTCCGATGATTTTTTAAGATTATTTGAGGAAGTTGTTTCGAAAGGAATCAATTTAAATGTAATGGGACATTTTACGCATCCCAGAGAATTATCTACGGAAGTGGCGAAAGACGCGATTCGAAGGGTAAGAAATACGGGAGCGCAAATCCGAACACAGTCTCCTCTGGTAAAGCACATTAATGACAAACCCGGAATTTGGTCCAGAATGTGGCGTGAACAGGTAAATCTGAATTGTATCCCATATTATATGTTTATCGCGAGAAATACCGGTGCACAGCATTATTTTGCCGTTTCATTAATCGAAGCATGGAGAATTTATAAGAAAGCTTACCAATCTGTCAGTGGTGTTTGCCGTACTATTCGCGGACCGAGTATGTCCTGCACCCCCGGAAAAGTTCAGGTTTTAGGAGTTGCTAAATTTGATGGGGAAAAGGTATTTGTTTTGAGATTTATCCAGGGTCGGAATCCTGATTGGGTAGATCGTCCTTTTTTCGCGAAATACGATGAGGATGCTATCTGGATGAATACTTTAGAACCGGTATTCGGAGACGAGTTTTTCTATGAAGAAGAAGAGTTCGAATTTTTCAGAAAAAAGTTTGCCGGTAGAAATGAAACAATTTTAAACGAGTTGGAAATCGTTTAAATCTGAGATAATTAGATTGTTAGAATGTTGACGGGTTGAAAAACAGCTCAACCGATTAACATTAAGAATCCTTGTGTTAGAAGTTGGGTTGGGTGGGGTGTTGACAACGTATCAATCCCATATAACTTGTAAAAGACAAAATCATGAAATACTTAATTTTTTTAGCGGATGGAATGGCTGATGAGCCTATTACTGAATTAAACGGGAAAACTCCTCTCGAAGCGGCAAAAACTCCCGGGTTGGATTCTCTGGCAAAAAAAGGATCTCAGGGAACGCTTCTTACTATACCCAAGCCGTTTCCCTCTTCGAGTGACGCGGCAAACCTTTCTGTTCTTGGTTATGATCTCGCGAAAAACTACTGCGGAAGGGGTCCCATAGAAGCCGCCAGGCAGGATATCGAACTAGAAGACGATGAAATAGCTTTCCGATGTAATCTTATAACAATTATCAATGGGATATTGGAAGATTACTCTGCCGGACAGGTCGATCAAAAAAGCGCGGAGGATTTAATTCGTCTATTGAATGATAAATCGGGAAATTCTAAAATAAGATTTTATCCCGGGGTTAGCTACCGAAACCTTTTAATTCTTAAAGGAGAAGAATTTTCCGATAAAATCGGATATCATAAGCCCGATTCAAATCAGGGCAAAAAATGGAAAGAAATTATGCCTTATCCAATTGAGCCGGAGGCGGAAACCACTGTTAGTTTAATTAAAAACTTAATCAAAAAGAGTATAGAAATATTAAAAGATGCTCCTGCCAATATTAGTCGTAAGGGAAATAGTAAAAAACCGGCAAATTGTATCTGGCCCTGGAGTCCGGGAAGAAAACCTCATTTTGAATCATTCCAGGAAAAGTATAACAAAAAAGGCACTGTAATATCGGCCGTAGACGTAATTCTCGGAATCGGGAAACTTACAGGTATGAAGGCTATCAAGCCTGATGGCGCGACGGGTTTTATAGACACCAATTACGAGAATAAAGTAAAGGCGGCTCTCGATGCTTTAAAAGATAGCGATTTCATTTATCTCCATCTCGAAGCAATCGACGAGTGTTCTCATATGGGAGATTTAGATTTAAAGATAAAAGCAATCGAGGATTTCGATAAAAGACTGGTAAGCCCTGTTCTGAATAAAATAAATGAGAATGTGACTATCGGAGTTCTCCCCGACCATCCTGTACCTATTAAATTACGTAAACATACCAGAACTCCGGTTCCTTTTTTGATATCGGGGGAAAATGTACCCAGGGATGGGAATAATGAGTATTCAGAAAAAACTGCCGTTAAGGGTGGTCTCGGGCATCTGGAGAAATATACTTTTCTTGATACGCTTTTTAAGTACTAATTTTTTGAACTACAAAGCACACAAAGAGCACAAAGCCACCCCACATCCCTAATTCTTATTTTAATTAAAAACAGTGCCACGAAGGCACAAAGACACTATGTTAATTTTAAATTTTAAATGTTGAATTCTAAATTTTTTACTAAAACCCAAAACCCGGGACCTGAGAATTAGATGCCGTGAGCAGTGAGCTTAAAGCCGTGGGCTCTTTTTCCGGCACAAAGACACAAAGTTTAGCCATGAAGTCAGATGAAAAAAGCTTAATAGTACAGCAGTTTATATTCTAAATCTTTTTTAAAAACAATTTATTAAAAGTAGGAAGCCAGATCAAATTTAAGATACATGGTATTATCCTTAGGTTCATTTACATAATCGTCAAAGTAATAGAGAAATCTATTCGTGATTCTTAATGCTATATTTTCTGTAAGAAAAACTTCGGCGCCTAAGTCAGCAGTGATATTCATTAGCGAGTAACTGCCAAAATTATGTGTGAACGTTGTTCCCGTTAAAAAAGAAAGTTTGCTTTTGAAAGGATAATAGTAATAGACCCCAAGACCAATTTCGGACTCCGCTACCTCGTTTATATATTCTACTTTCGATTCACCGAAACTCAGGGAAACTTCTAGATTATTTAGAAAAAAGTAACCCAGATTTAAATCGGATACGAAACATAAATCAAAATGATTTCCGGTTCTTTTGTAATCGGCGATAAATGATGAAACATTTATAGATTTGGTGCCCGCGGGATAATTCCCGGCAAAAGTAATTACAGGGCTAAGAAATAAAAAAAATGATAATATTATGCGCATTTATTCCCCCTTTTTTGGATTCTATAGTATAGAGCGAACCAGAGACCTATCGGTTTCATTTTTTTATAGGCTGAGTTATTTCTCTTTAGTGGGAAAATGTGTAATTGCCGGGAAAAAAAATAAATCATACAACTAACAATATTTGTGTAAATCCGTTGCGG
>CAZVXD010000144.1:0-4417 GCA_964631335.1 uncultured bacterium | reverse complement strand
ATATTAGTGGACAGTTCATCTGAAAAAATAGAAAAAGAACTTGAAGAAACCAGAAAAGTAATGGATTTTTTGGAAATAAACGATTCAGACAATATTCTCACTTTCAATAAAATCGATCAGGTTATCGATTCGGCGTTGCTTAATCATCTTCAAAAGAAATATGCTCAAGCTGTTTTTATATCCGCAAAGAACGAAATAGGATTAAACGAATTAATGGAGCGAATAAATGCTTATAAAAAGCGTTTCCGGAATTAGAGGCATTGTAGGAGACGGATTGGATCCGACCACTGTAATGAATTTCGCCGCTAAATTCGGCGAATTTGCAAGGGGCGGAAAAATCATAGTGGGCAGAGATTCCAGAAATACGGGGATTGCACTTAAAAATGCCGTAATTTCAGCACTTTTAGGCGTCGGGTCCGATGTAATAGATATCGACCTCGCCCCTACCCCCACTCTTTTATATAACGTGAAAAGATTAGAAGCTTCCGGAGGAATAGTTATCACAGCTTCCCATAATCCCACCGAGTGGAACGCTTTAAAACTTGTGGGATCAAACGGAGAGTTCCTTAATAAAAAAGAAGCGGAAAAATTCTTTTCGATGGAAAAGGAAAGTATTTCGTGGAAAACTTCAAAAAATTACGGTGAGTTAAAAATATACAAAAAAGCGGTTGACAATCATATCGAAGGAGTTTTATCAACCGCGGGAATAGAACCCGAATTAATAAAGAAAAGAAAATTTAAAGTCGCTTTAGATTGTGTTAACGGAGGAGCTTCTCTGGCTTTTCCTGAGTTTCTGAACGCTTTAAATATCGAAATTTATCCGATTTTTTGCGACGCAAGCGGAAATTTCGTAAGAATTCCCGAACCGAGAGCGGAAAATCTCTCAGAATTGGCGAAAAAAGTCAAAGAAACAAATGCCGATATCGGTTTTGCTACCGACCCGGACGGAGATAGAATCTCGATTGTTTCCGATGAGGGAATACCAATAGGAGAAGAGTACACAATAACTCTCGCCACAAAAGCAATTCTGGATAAAAAGAAAGGTCCGGTTGTGGTTAACTTATCTACCACCAAAAGCGTAGAAGACATCGCTAAAAGAGCCGGAGTGCCTTTTTACCGCTCTTCCGTCGGAGAAGCGAATGTAGTCACAGAAATGAGAGAAAAGAAGGCTGTAATCGGAGGGGAAGGCAACGGAGGCGTTATAAATCCCGGAATACAATACACGAGAGACGGAATGGGAGCTATGGCTCTTATATTACAGTCCCTTGCGGAAGAAGAACAGGCTTTGTCCGATATAGTTAAAGGTCTTCCCAGATACAAAATGATAAAAGAAGCGTTAAGATTTAAAAATATTAATGAAGGTAAAAACCTATTGGAAAAAGTAAAAAAAGCCAACAAAAACAAAAAACCGGACTTAAGAGACGGGATTAGATTTGCCGAGGGCGACGGCTGGGTTCATGTAAGAATGAGCGGAACAGAACCGATTTTGCGTATTATCGCGGAAGCACCAACAGAAGAAAAAGCAAGGGCTCTTGCAGATACTATAAAAGAACAGGGAGTAAAATAAATGTGCGGAATTGTAGGATATATAGGAGATAAAGACATTAATTCCGTTTTAATGGCGGGACTATGGCGTTTAGAATACAGAGGGTATGATTCTTCCGGAGTGGCTTCTGTAATAGACGGCGAGATGGACGTTAGAAAAGTAAAGGGCAGACTGATGAACCTGCAGGAATTACTCGCGGAAAAACCTCTTTCGGGAACCTTAGGAATAGGACACACCCGATGGGCGACTCACGGTGAGCCTTCCGATCAGAACGCCCACCCGCAGGTTGGATGTAAAAATATGATAGCAGTAGTGCACAACGGAATCATCGAAAATTATTATAGCCTGAAAGAAGAACTCGTTAAAAGAAAACATTTTTTTAAATCCAACACGGATACGGAAGTAATCGCTCATCTTATAGAAGAAAATTACGAAGGAGATCTAAAAAAGAGTGTCTTAGAAACCATATCGAGACTCGAAGGTTCATTCGCAATAGCGGTAATTTGTACTGAAGAACCGGATAAAATAGTAGTATATAGGTATGGCAGTCCTTTGACCGTCGGAATCGGTAAAAATGAAAATCTAATTGCTTCCGATATACCCGCGCTTCTGGATCATACAAAAGACGTTATTACAATGAGTGACGGAGAACTGGGCGTAATAACAAAAGATAAAACCGAATTTTTCAACGCGCAGGGAGAAAAAATAAAAAAAGAAAAGAAAAGAATCAAATGGAGCGCTGAAAGTCTTGAAAAATTAGATTTTCCTCATTATATGTTGAAGGAAATACATGAACAACCGGAAATAATAAAGAAGAATATATCTCTTAAAATAAAAGGAACCGAGTTCGATTTCGGAGAAAATTTTAAATTTACTCCCAAGGAACTTGCCAATTTGTCCCATATAATAATACAGGCATGCGGAACTTCCTGGCATGCCGGATATATAGGAAAGTATCTTTTTGAAAATTTAGCGCGTATCCAAACAGAAATCGACATATCTTCGGAATTCAGATACCGAAATCCCGTAATGGACGGAGAACCTCTGGTAATGGCAATAACTCAATCGGGAGAAACAGCCGATACTCTCGCGGGTCTGCGGGAAGCAAAAGCCAAGTTTCTAAAAATTCTATCTCTTGTTAACGTACGCGGAAGTACAATATCCAGAGAATCGGATAGTTCTATTTACTTAGAAGCCGGACCGGAAATCGGTGTAGCCTCTACAAAAGCTTTCACTTCTCAAATTTTCCAATTATATCTTCTTTCCTTATATTTATCTAAACTCAAATGGACTATGGACAGTTCTGAAATTAAAAAACAGATAAAAGAAATAAAAAAACTTCCTAAAAAAATGAACAAGATTCTCGAAAAAGAAAAGGAAATAAAAAAAATAGCGGAAAAATTCAAGGACGCCAAGGATTTTATGTTCATAGGAAGGGGAATCAATTATCCGACGGCTCTGGAGGGAGCTCTAAAATTAAAAGAAATATCATATATTCACGCAACCGGTTATCCCGCGGGAGAAATGAAACACGGTCCCATAGCCCTTATTTCGGAAGGAAGTCCGGTAGTAGCTATAGCCCCGAAATCTTCCGTTTACGACAAAATGTTGAGCAATATCGAAGAATTAAAATCAAGAAAAGCTGAAGTTATAGTGGTTGGTACAGAAGGAGACGAAATAATAAAGAATTTGGGCAGCGATGTGTTCTATATTCCTCAATGTGAAGAAAACCTCTCCCCTCTTCTGGCTATTATACCATTACAACTCTTTGCTTACTATATAGCTGTTTTAAACAACAGAGACGTTGACCGTCCAAGAAACCTTGCAAAATCAGTAACTGTAGAATGATCATATTTATACTACTTTCACTAACACATTTAACCTTGCCTTATAACGGAAAGCTGCTTCTATCGGGTACTGCGGCTTCATCAAATACAGAAAAACCTGAAAATCTTTTCTGGAATCCTGCCGGAATGGGGGGAAATGCATATCTTGCATCTGCTTTCAATTATTCGGGTGTTCTTTTCGGTTCATTCGGGAAAACATGGAAATTTAATTCTACTAATTTAGGTTTAGGCGTCCAGCTAATGAGCAGCGAAACACTAACCAAAACATCTCCGACGGGGACACCGATAGGTACATTTAATTATCAATCCGCCATACCTTTAATAGCGGGAAATTTCGAAATAAAGAAATTTATTATCGGAGCAAAGATTTTATTTCCCTATACGACTGTGGATGAATACAAAAGTTACGGATTAGGAGCGGATTTAGGAGTAATTTATTCTTTAAACGATATAATTACGTTCAGCACTTATTTAAGAAATTTTGGAAATGAGATCGAACCTTTTATATCGGAAAAGGAAGAATTTCCTGTAGATATAAGGTTAGGAGGGCTTTTAGAGAAGGATAAAAGCGCCTTCTCTTTAGAATATAGTTCGCTTTTGGGTATATGTTCTTTTTTCTCTTACGATCTTAATAAAATATTAGGTTTCACCATTGGTTACAACAGCAAAATAGCTAAATTTAACGGCATAGAAACTTCCGCATTAAAGGGTTTTACCTTCGGAGTCAACATAAAGTATAAAAAGATGACTATTTCCGCGGGAATATTAATGTCAGGACCCGAAGGGTTAGCCGAAACAATTTCAATTTGTTTCGTACCGTAAATTAGTCACAGAGGCACAAAATCGTTAGATGGTTAGAGAGTTAGAGTGTTAAAACTTTAATTATTTTGATGGGAAGGGCGGCTAACGCATCTACATTTCTACGCATTTACGCACTAACCATAAAACAAAAAAAACTACAAATTTCTCTGTAGTTTAATATTATAAGGTTATCTATTTGATTGATAATTGAATAGTTGTCAGG
>CAZVXD010000143.1:0-4434 GCA_964631335.1 uncultured bacterium | reverse complement strand
AAATCCATCGAAGATCTCGATGTGCCTACTTTTTTGAGAAAACAGATGGACTGATTTTTTGGGGAAAGCAAGTAAGTTGGGCGGAAAAGCTATTGGCTTTTTGCTTTTAGCTTTCAGCTCTTTTTTTGAAGATGAGAAATTTTAGAAATTTTAATGTATGGAAAGAAGGAATGAGAGTTGTTAAGGAAGTTTATAAAGTATCGCAATTCTTACCTAAGACAGAGAAATATGCATTAAAAAGTCAAGTATGTAGATCTGCTGCATCGATTCCTTCAAATATTGCTGAAGGATGTAGCAGAAATAGTGAAATAGATTTAAAAAGATTTTTAGAAATTGCTTTGGGTTCCTCATTTGAATTAGAAAATCAATTTTTAATTATTAAAGAACTTAGTTTGATCCCAAACGAAAAACTATATATATTATTTGATTTATTAGATAAAGAGCAGAGAATGCTGAATAGTTTTATAGAAAAGCTAAAGTCGAACAGCTAAAATCAAAAAGCTTATTTTTATAAATGTCTGTTCCAGATAGAATAAAAAAAGAAATTGAACAGCTTCGAAAAAAGCTTCGATATCATAATTACAGGTATTATGTTTTAAATCAGCCTGAAATATCCGACTACGAATTTGATCGGTTAATGAAAAAACTTCAGGATTTAGAAGGTCAATATCCTGCATTAAAAGATCCTAATTCTCCCACGCAAAGAGTGGGAGGAGAACCCGTCAAAGAGTTTGCTAATGTTACTCATGATCCCCCGATGTTATCACTGGACAATACTTATGATGAAGAAGAGTTAGAGGAGTTCGAGCAGAGAGTGCTTAGAAATCTTGAAAATAAAGTCGATAAAATTGAATGGGTTATAGAACAGAAAATAGACGGAGTGGCTGTTTCTCTCGAATATGAGAACGGTAAATTCATCAGAGGCTCTACAAGGGGAGATGGAGTAACGGGAGACGATATAACACAGAATATAAAGACAATAAAAAGTGTTCCTCTCGAGTTATTAAAAAAAGGGGGAAATTTTGCAAGGATCGAGGTCAGAGGTGAAGTTTTTATGCCTGATTCTTCTTTCTTGAAATTGAATGAAGAAAAAGAAGAAAAAGGAGAACAGCTGTTCGCCAATCCCAGGAACGCGACCGCGGGCACGTTAAAGAATCTCGATCCCCGTATTGTGGCGGAAAGAAATCTCGATGTTTACATACATTCTTACGGCACTTTACCGGATAATATTAAAAAACACAGGGAAGCGCTGGATATTCTGAAAAAAATAGGTTTTAAGGTTATTCCCCTCAGGGAAGTCAGAAGCAGTATTGAAGATTCGGAAGATTTAATAAATGAGTGGAGTACGAAGAGATTTAAGTTGCCTTACCAGACCGACGGACTGGTTTTCAAAATTAATGATATTAAAACGAGAGGACTATTGGGTTCAACCTCGAAGTCTCCCAGATGGGCGGTGGCGTATAAATTTCCCGCGGAGAGAAAAGTTACCCATTTAAATGATATAAAAATATCGATAGGCAGGACGGGAATAGCCACACCCATAGCTTTACTGGAGCCAGTTTTTATAGCCGGAACAACCGTTTCCCGGGCTTCTCTTTTTAATAAAGACGAAATTGAAAGAAAGGATATTAGGGTGGGGGACGAAGTCTATATCGAAAAAGGCGGAGACATTATTCCTCATGTTGTCGGAGTAAAGAAAGAAGCGAGGGACGGAAGTGAGAAGGAATTCGAATTCCCGGAAAAGTGTCCCGTTTGCGGTGAAAATCTTGTTCGTCCCGAGGGAGAGGTTTACTATAGATGTATAAATATCGGGTGTCCTTCCCAGGTTAAGAAGAGTATTATTCATTACGGATCCAGAGATGGTATGGATATAGAAGGTCTGGGAGAAGTTCTTGTGGATCAATTGGTCGAGAAGAAATTGGTATCGGATTACGCCGATCTTTATTATCTGAAGCGGGAAGATGTAGAAAAACTCGAACGGATGGGAAGCAAATCAGCGGAAAATTTATTGGAAGGTATAGAGGATAGTAAGAATAGACTATTTGACAGACTGGTATTTTCTCTGGGAGTCCCATTTGTGGGAACTTATAACGCTAAGATAATCGCCGGAGAGTTCCCTTCGATGGATAATTTAAAAAACGCCACATGCGAAGCTTTACTTGAAATAAAAGGAATAGGGGAGAATACAGCATCTTCCGTAGTGTCCTTCTTAGAAAATAAAAAGAATCTTACCGTTATAGAGAAGCTTCAAAAAGCGGGAGTTAGAATGGAGAAAGAAATCGAAAAAGGAGTGAAGCTCCCTTTAAGCGGGAAAAAGTTTGTTTTTACCGGAGAACTGGAAAGATATACACGAAGAGAAGCAAAAGATTTAGTCGAGAAGTTGGGAGCGCGGGCTACCGGTTCCGTTTCCAAAAGTACTGATTTTATAGTTGTGGGGGAGAACCCCGGCTCGAAATTCGAAGATGCTAAGAAATTAGATGTGAAGATTATCGGGGAAGAAGAATTCCTGAAACTAATTTCCGAAAAAGAAAAAATTTAAACCACAAAGACCACAAAGTTCACAAAGCCCCGCACCCATTTATTTTGTTTTATTAACCACAGAGAGCACAGAGAGAAAAACAAAAAAAGTATATATGTCTTTAAAGCCCGTTTCCCCACCTAAAATATTCACATGTAGGACATGTAGGGATTGTAGTTGTTTTTAACGCTCTAACGCTTCTACGCGTTTACTCACTAACAAAGTTACCCCTTAAACCTAACTGCAGTAAGCCGTAAGTCAAGAGCCATTTTAGTTGGATTTACTTTAAGATAGGTATTTTTATTATTCCGTCTTCGACGGAGACATACAAACTTTTCTCGTCGAATCCTTTACCTCCGACGGCTACACCGATTGAAGTTTTTAGCGGTTTTCCGGAGAGATATTTGATTTTCCCATTGGTATCGATTTTTATTACGTTGTCGATTGTGCTCGCGTATATATTATTATTGTTGTCTCTGCAAAAATAAAACATTTTAGTATTATCTATGATTACCGCGGGTTTTTCAGAACTACTATTTGAGTTTATTTTAAGTTTAATTATTCTATTTCCTTCTCTCGCGTACAAATTCTCATTATCCGTATCGATAACTATACTCGTAAGGGCAAACGGACCGGTTGTATCACTTTTGAAGAAAATATCTTTTTTGCCGGCGGAATTGATTTTGTAAATAATCCCTTTTAGATCATCCGCGATGTAAATGTTCCCGTTGTTATCTACCTTCACATCGAAACATAATTTAAAGCCATCCGCGATGGTTTCGGTATTGCCGTCAGGAGAGACTTTTAGAAGTTTATTTCCTACTGTTATAAATATTCCGTTGTTATCGTCGATATAAATTCCGGGACCAATGAAACTTCCTTCAAGTATTGCTATATCGGTAATCTTTCCATCCGGTGTAACTTTAGACAATGTTCCGTTACCAGTTTCGGGGGCGGTTATCATATACATTAATCCATTATTATCAAAAGCGATTCCGTATGGTCTGTTACCCGAGATTTTTAGAAAATAATCCGGTTCATCGGAACTGCCGGATGCGCATCTTAATATCAATAAAAGAGAAAAAATAAAGAATCTAATGAGTGATTTCATTCCAAACCTCCTTGTTATTATTTTATTTTTGTTAATTGTATTGTCAAGCATATAAAAAACAAACTATACAAATCCGTCCGGAACAAAAGTGTGTAATTTGGATAAAAAAGCCGCAAAACGGATGTTCCGCGGCTTTTTTAGATTCGTATGAATCTTAAATAGAGATTTTACTATCCCTGGTATCGAGCGCTTCCGAAACCCAGTATCGGGTAAAATATTGGCGCTAAAAGTATTAATCCTATCGCGAATCCGGTGCTCTGTCCGAATTTCTTTGCGAGTTCGAGATTGACGATAATTAATATTATGATGTTAACGAAAGGAATAAGCATTAGTATAAACCACCATATCGGTTTTCCAACAACTTCGAGTAATACTATTGTGTTGTAAATAGGTATTATTGCCGCCCAGCCCGGTTTTCCCGCTTTGGTGAAAATTTTCCACATCGCGGCGATCATTAAAATGATTATTGCCAGATATACAATACCAACACCAGCGGATACGCCACCAATTAATCCGGTTGGAACATCATTATAATCCATAATTAAACCTCCTTTTGTTAATTGTTTAATATACTATATAAGAGATTTTCGCTATAATGTCAATACTAAAAATTTTTTTTGTGGTTTCGCCACAAAGACGCTATACTAATTTTGAATTTTGAGTGTTGGATTTTTAATTTTTTCCTAAAACCTAAAATTGCCACAGAAGCACTAAGTCGCGAAATCGTTTTTGTGGTTTTTCTTCCTAACTTCCTAACCTTCTCGTATGTTATACTACTAAAAAATATCCGATATATGGGTAGAAT
>CAZVXD010000142.1:0-4465 GCA_964631335.1 uncultured bacterium | reverse complement strand
TATGATCGACACCTCTATGCCACTTATTATAGTCGGCAAAAAGGCATGGTTATATCAAGAAGAGATTGAGAGAAACAATCTAAAAAATGTTCGCCTATTTGGGCATGTTGCCGCTGATGATTTAAGATACTTATATAGTGGGGCATATTGCTTTGTTTTTCCATCGCTTTACGAAGGCTTCGGACTGCCACCCCTTGAAGCCATGGCATTTAGGTGCCCGGTTATAACTTCCAATGTAACATCCCTACCAGAAGTCTGCGGAGATGCTGCTTTATATGTTGATCCTTATGACACAAATGATATATCAGAAAAAATTGAGAGATTGCTCGATAATCAAAAACTGAGAACCGAACTCGCAGAGGCTGGGCAGGAACATGTAAAGTTATTCAACATGGAAAATTATGTTAAAAAAGTCTATGAAGCGTATAATAAACTCGATTGAATTTTAATTAGGCAGGAAATGAAATGTAAAAATTCACTCGCATAATACCTAATAAAAGATATAAGAATTTAGATTTCACAATTATTCTATATTTTATGCCGCTTCAAAAAATGAAGGATTGACAAATAAAAAATTTAAGCCGGTATTTGCCAACAAAATAACTGTTGTTTTTTCAACTCATGAAATAATATCTGAAGTAGATCGTAAATCTTCCAATTTCCAATTTTTTGGAAAAATGAAATTACAAATATTAAAAATACTATTCGGAGTAAATGCTATCAAGAAGCGAATAATACACTTTGTAATACGCCTCGACTCAAATACTGAAAGAACAATAAGGAGAAAAATAAAAAAAATATTTTTCCCCTCAAGCGACATAGATTACTCAAGGTTGTCAGTTCCAGAAATTAAGAAATTAATGAATGAGAGATTTTCAAAAAAAGAAGCCTACAATCTCATGTATTTATGGGATAAGGTCAGGGCAGATGAACTCAATAAGTTAACGCTTGAATTAATCTCCCCAACAAATGATAAAAGAATATTAGAGATTGGTTGTGGAATCGGTGGTTCTGCGCCGTTGATATCAGAATGTAGAGAATTTGTTGGAACAGACCTATCTGAAATAGGTATGTCGAAAGCAAAACAAACATTTGGCGATAAACCAAATTTTAAATTTGTTCCGATGGACGCTATGGATTTAAAATTCGATGATGAGCAATTTGATATAGTAGTTGCAAGAGAAGTCATCGAACACCTGCCGGAACCTGAGAGAGCCATCAAGGAGGCATTCAGGGTTTTAAAACCTAATGGTTTGTTTTTAGTCACTTCACCAAACCGAGATAGCCTCCATTTGAGAGTGAATAGAATGCTTGGTCACGCGGATTTCAAATGTTGTTTTGATCATATTCAAGAATACACTTACAGTGAAGCAGAAACAATGTTAACGAAAGAAAACTTTATCATAAAGGATACACGTGGACTATTTTTGATGCCGTATTGGGGTATACCCGGCATAGATTTATATATCCGCCATTTAACGGATAATGATCCGGAAATGATAGAATTGCTAAGAAAATTAGGGGAACGGGTGGGTGCTGAATTTGCCTTTGGATTTATTATTTTATGCGAGAAACCCGGAACTAGAAGCTAAGGAGAAAACTATTTATAGAATGATTATTAACGCAACTAATATTGGGCAAAGACTTACAGGAATAGGGAGATATCCCCTTTCCCTATTACTTTATTTTATAGAACAGTGGGATCATCCTTTCCGTATATTTATAACTAAACGCGCGCTAACGCATTTTGAAAAGGTAAAAGATAAAAGTAAAATAAAATTGGCAAGTGAAAGAATTTCTCCTGATTCTGGCTTCAGGGGCCATGTGTTGAGACTGCTTTGGTCCAACAAAGTGGGGATACAAAACCCAAAAGAATTAATTTTTAATACCTCTCAGCTTGAAGGATGCCTATTGCACAAAAAACAAATTATTACCGTTCATGATCTCATACCGTTCATTTTTCGACAGCATTACAAAAAACAGTATTTTTACTTCAAATATATGTTGCCGGTGGTGCTGAAAAATTCTGTCGAAATTGTGACGGGATCAAACCATACAAAGCATCTCATGATGAAATTTTATAAAATCCCCGAACAACAAATACGTGTTATACCCTATGGGTTAAGCGATTTTTTCCTCCATCAAACCCCTCATTATAAAAAGCAAAATTATATTTTGTTTGTTGGTAGATTGACTTCAACAAAGAATATAAAGAGGTTGGTTAAAGCCTTTGAGATTCTAATAAGCAAGTTTGAGCGCGACATCGTATTAAAACTAACGGGAAATGAAAGGGATTTGAATTTTAGCATTAGCGAAAAAGTACGAAACATGATAGAATTTGTTGGGTACCCTGGTGATGAGCATTTGGCGGAATTATATAGGAACGCGTCTTTATTTATTTTGCCTTCCTTGTATGAGGGTTTCGGACTTCCACCCTTAGAAGCCATGGCGTGCGGTTGTCCCGTAGTAGTTTCAAATGTGGCAAGTTTGCCGGAGGTTTGCGAAGATGCTGCACAGTATGTAGACCCTTATAATATTGAAAGCATAGCAGAGGGAATGCATAAGGTGCTTACCGACGAAGCTTTAAGACTGAGCATGATAGAAAAAGGACTTGCAAGGGCTAAACTCTTCAGTTGGGAGAAATCGGCTCAAGAGCATATTAAGCTCTTTGAAGAGGTATTAAATAGAATTTATACTTGAACAAAATAATAAAATTGATACAAGCTCATCTGCGATGGAAAACCTTTGCTTTTGCACAATATCATCAAAAAATCGGCTGGCACATGCCAGAGTTTTGGCGGCATCCTTGTTAACCCATCATCCTGGTGCACAGATTTTTTTGCTCTTAGTTGATAATATAGAGAATTACTTTGATCCATTAAAGGAAAAGATGAAATTAATAGAAGCACGAAAGCTTAACAACGTATCAAATGTTGCAGAAATGTTTTTTAAATATAACTCATCGGAATTATCAAATGCTTTAAAGCCCTACTTTTTTGAATACCTATTCAAAGATTATAATGTTGGAAAATTAGTATACTTAGATTCAGATATCTATGTAACGAAAAATATGAACGAACTTAGTAGTCTACTTGAAAATTTTTCAATAATTTTAACTCCTCATATAACAAAACCATTACCTTTGGACAGAAATGACCCTAATGAATTAGCTATCCTAAGAGCAGGAACATTTAATGCAGGTTTTATTAGTATTTCTAATAAGCAAGAGACCCTTAATTTTCTTTCTTGGTGGAAAACCCGACTATGGCATTTTGGATTATCTAACCCCGCCGAAGAGATGGCTGCTGATCAAAGATGGTTAGATTTGGTTCCAAATCTATTCAAAAAAGTTCATATTCTAAAAGACCCCACATACAATGTTGCTTATTGGAATATACATGAAAGAAAATTGTCATTTTCAGGAGAAAAAATACTTATTAATGGCAAATTACTAAGATTTTTTCATTTTAGCGGTTTTGACCCTAATAATGTTGAATCAATATCAAAATATCAGACTCGGTACAAGTTGACTCAGTTCCCGAAACTAAGACCGTTATTTAAATTATATAAAAGGCTTTTGAAGGAAAATGGATATGATACAGTTTGCACATGGCCCTATTCCCATAATTTTTTTGATAATGGAAGTAAAATACCGGATCGTGCGAGGCGTATTTATTGGTCGCTAGGGAATAAAAGCAAGAAATTTGGTAATCCTTTTGAAACAAATAAAAAGAATTCGTTTAAGAAATATTATTCAATAATTTTCCCCATGAGATATAAATGCCTCGTTAAAATTATCGAGGTTGGCAAAAGATACAAAAAATTTTTGAATAAGTTCCCACGTCTTGCAATCCAAGCGAGAAAATTTTATATGTTTCTTGATTTCTTAGTAAACACGAAGGCCTCTAATTTTTTTGTGCGAAAATAGGAAAAAGAATAGAAAGCTCTCTGTTAAACGCATTTTAGAATAATACAAGCAAAATAGAATCGATCGATGTGAGGAGTCCTAAAATGAACAAAGCACTCATAATCGGCATTACCGGCCAAGATGGCGCATATCTAACGAAATTCCTTCTTGATAAAGACTATAAAGTATATGGGGCATTTAGAAGGACTTCCGATTTAAATTTAAATGGGCTAAAATATTTAGGCGTTGACGATAAAGTAAACTATCTTCCCTTAGAGCTTCTTGAGTTCACAAACATTTATAGGGCAATAGAGAAGATTCAACCCGATGAGATCTATAACCTCGGTGCGCAGAGCTTTGTTGCCTTGTCGTTTGAAGAACCTCTCTTCACTGCTGACGTTACCGCTTTAGGGCCCTTGCGGGTCCTTGAAGCGATCAGGGATGTAAAACCAAACACCAAATTTTACCAGGCCTCTTCGAGCGAAATGTTTGGTAAGGCACAGGCCATACCCCAGAACGAGAAAACTCCTTTTTATCCCAGGAGTCCTTATGCGGCAT
>CAZVXD010000141.1:0-4487 GCA_964631335.1 uncultured bacterium | reverse complement strand
TTTGAAATAGCCGGAGGAGGAAATACTTTTAAAGAAACCAAAAAAAGCTTATCTTATTCGATGGGCATAGATAACGGCAAAGGGCTAAAAGCCATATACGTTAATGTTAAAGACTCTCTGCCCACTCTAAGAAACTCTCCGTTCTACAAAAACGAAGAATCCTTCTATTTAAATTACACAAAAAAAATCTCACCCGTTCTATCAGCGGGTGTTTTCACAGAATTTTCCCGTAAAATTTCCGAGTTGACTCCTTTCGACATAATTACGGAATTTCATTTAGAATGGAATCCCGTTAAGAATATCCGGATTAAAAACCGGATAAAAGTCCAAAAAGAGTTAACAAACGGCAGATTAGATTTAGTCCATAAAATTAAAGACTTATCATTTAGAAGCCGTTTCGAATTTGTTACCGGTTCGGAAATTTCTGGTTTCCTTGCTTATACATCCTTCCGCTACTCTAAAGATTTTATTTTCGAAGGCCGCCTGGTATTTTACGAAACAGAAAACTGGGAATCCAGAATCTACGCCTATGAATATGATTTACCGGGTAAGTTTACCATAAAACAACTCTACGGTTCGGGAAGAAGATTCTATGTCGTTCTGGGAGAGAGAATCTTTCCCCTGAAAATTCATTTAAAATGGGGTGTGGATTTTAAAGAAACAATTTCCCATGAAGTGGGAATAGCTTTTTCAATATGAAATATTTTAATGTTGCCGTTCCGATAGATAAATTCTGTCTTTTTACTTATAAAAGCAATAAAGATAATGAATTAAAAATGGGCAGCGTGGTAAAAATACCTTTTAGAAATAAGATTTTAGAAGGAGTCATTATCGAAGAAGGGAAATATTTCAAAGGAGCTAAAGAAATCACGGAGAAAATGTTCGACCTGCCGGAAGATTTGTTTGAGCTTTGTTTATGGGTCTCCAGATATTATGTCTGCCCGATCGGTCTTGTATTCTCTTTTTGCCTTCCTCCCATAATGAAAAAAGTGAAAACATTTAAGGAATACGTAAAAAAAGATTCCACTATCAAATTAAACGCGTCGCAAAGTAAAGCGTACAGAAAAATATTAAAAGCGATAGAAGAGGAAAAATTCCAAACCTTCCTTCTCTTTGGAGTTACCGGAAGCGGAAAAACAGAAATTTATCTGAAAGCGATCGAGAATGTATTAGATAAAGGTAAAAGCGCGCTGTACCTAACACCGGAAATTTCTATGATTCCTCAAATTATGGAAAGGATAAGAGACAGATTCGGGACAGGGGAAACATATAACTATAAGTCTTCCAGGGGAATGAGATATTCTTACTGGATCAACGCTTTAAACGGAAATCTAAAAATAGGCGTAGGCTCAAGAATGAGCGTTTTCAGTCCATTAAGAAATCTCGGATTAATTATTGTGGACGAAGAGCATTCCGATTCTTATAGACAGGACGATTTAAAACCGAGATTTTCCGGACGCGATGTCGCCGTTATGAGAGGAAAAATCGGGAACTTTCCAATCATACTCGGAAGCGCTACCCCATCGGTCGAATCTTTTTACAATGCCAAGACCGGCAAGTATAATCTTCTGGAACTACCTAAAAGAGTAGAAGGTATGGATCTTCCCGAGGTAACAGTAATTAATCCGGAAGGAAAAATCTTTTCGGAATCAATGGGAAAAGAAATCGCAAATGCCTTAAACAAGGAAAAACCATCGAGAGTAATTCTTTTTTTAAATAGAAGAGGCTATGCCCCTTATGGTAAATGTTATAACTGCGACTGGACTGCTCGCTGCAAGCACTGCGATATTTCTTTAACCTTTCATAAAAAATCAAATACTTTAGTCTGTCATCATTGCGGATTTCGAACTAAGAAAATCGAAATTTGTCCCGTCTGCGGAAAAAATGTGTTTTACCTGGGATGGGGCACACAAAGGATAGAAGAAGAAATCGAAGAAAAATACGCGGAATACAGCATCAAAAGGATGGATACCGACAGCATAACCGGAAGGCACGCTCATGAAGAGATATACAGCAAACTAAAAAAAGGAGAAATTAAAATACTCCTTGGAACCCAGATGGTAACTAAAGGTCTCGACCTGCCTGATATAGGTTTTGTGGGCGTTTTTTCGGCAGATACCAATTTGAATTTCCCCGACTTCAGAGCTTCTGAAAAAACCTTCCAGCTTCTTTCACAGGTCGCGGGCAGAGCCGGCAGAGGAGAACCGGGTAAAGTCTTGATACAGAGTTCGAATCCAAATCATTACGCCATTAAAAGCGCGTCAGAACACGATTTCAAGCTTTTTTATAAAGAAGAAATAGAATTCAGAAAATCCGCCGATTACCCGCCTTTTACCAGACTGGCAAGAATCATTGTTAAATCCAAAGAATCTCAAAAAGCGGAAAAGGCATCACTCAAGTTAAAAGATACAATAGAAAGGATGCCCGAAGTGAAAAGAATCATTATACTGGGTCCTGTTGCATGTCCGATAGGAAAAATCGAAAAATATTTTAGATACCATCTATTATTAAAATCAAACACGCCTTCAACCCTACAAAACATATTAAGGAGACTCTATGCCGAAAAAATTCCCGGGATAAAGATGTCTTTAGAAATCGACCCGGTAAATATGCTATAGTTAAATAAAAGATTTTTCGAATCTTTGATTTAGTATATTAGTTAATTCGTTGATTGGATGATGGGTAAAAGTTAGGATTTAGAAAAAAAAACAAAAAAATCTTTGCGCTCTTTGTGTGCTTTGTGGTTCAATAAATTTTTTGGGAGTTGAAATGGGATTCTGACTTCTGGATTCTGTATTCTCTTTTCAAAATTTTCCATTTTTATATTAATTAGTGGACTTGACTTTCTTGAGATTAAGCTATTATTTAATAAAAAATTCTGTTTTCAATAAATTCAACCGGAGGTATTATGTCACAGAAAGATAAAAAAGTAATATCCTCATCCGAATACAGTGGTATGGAAAGAAGAAACGGAAAGGATAGAAGATCGGGAAAAAAGAGGAGAATAAAATCCGACCCGGACTATAAAAGTCCCGAACGCAGAAGCGGTAAGGAACGTAGATCCGGAAAAGACAGAAGAAAAACGAAATAGGAATTTGAACCATAAAGTAAACAATATTTACCAGGATAATCAAGACAAACAAGATTTGATAATTTAATTCGAAGGTTACAACAAACCGTGTTCTTTCAGACTATAAAAATTACCGTCTCCGCAGATTACGTGGTCGATAAGTTCTACATCGATATAACTTAACGCTTTTTTTATTTTTTTAGAAACACGAATATCCCCTTCGGAAGGATTTATATTCCCGGATGGATGATTGTGCGCCAGAATCAAAGCAGCGCTTTTCAAATCCAGAACTTCTTTTATCAGCTCTCTGATATATACCGCGCTTTTATCGATAGTACCGGTAAAAAGCGGGGTGATGTCGATTACTTTATGAGCTGTGTCGAGATAAATGACGATAAATTCTTCTTTAAATTTCCCTTTATAATGAAAATTCAAATAATCATATACATCCCTGGGAGAGCTTATATTTTTACTTCCAATAATATTTTCCTTCAGATGAAAATCACCTGTATCTTTAAAAAGCTTGAGAAGAACGGCGGTTCTTTCTCCCACTCCCTCGACCTCTTTCAAAACTCTAAATGGAGCGTTAAATACGTCGGTCAAACTTCCGAATTTTTCGATCAAATCTTTAGCGATTCTTTTAGTGTCTTTTCTTACCAGAGAATATGAAAGAATAAGCTCCAGAACTTCATATGAATGAAATCCATTTAAACCGTCTTTTCTGTATCTTTCTCTAATTCTTTTTTTATGTCCTTCTTTTCTTCGATCCATAGTATACTTTTTAATTTTAAGAAGAAAAAACCCTCTGTCAAGTTTAAACCACAACTCGCCCCACCTCCCAACCCAAAAAAACTTATTAAATCACAGAGTTCGCAAAGAACACAAAGGAGAATATCACGAATTGCTTTTTCAACCATCCACTATAAAAAATGTAGTGTTGGGGCTTGTCCACAACAAGTTTATTCCGAACAAGATATTGGCAGAAGATTTTCCCCTCATGATGATAATTTTCCGTGTATCCTTTTAAACATATATTTAATTAGCGGGGATTTAGTGTATTTCGTGTGTTTCGTGGTTTAATTAGAATCTTGTGCAATCTTGTACTTTCAATATATTTGATTAATGTCTAAATTAAAGATAAAAGTAAAGCCCGCCTCGAATAGGAACAAAATAGTGAAAATGGAAGACGGAACTTTTAAAATCTGGATAAAAAGCGCGCCTGAAAAAGGTAAAGCCAATAAAGAACTGAAGAAATATTTAAAGAAAGTCGCCGGCATCCCAATAAAAATCACTTCGGGATTCACATCCGAAAACAAAACGATAGAATTCGATATAAAAGAAGAAGAATTTAAGAAAAAACTCAAAAGTTTATCCACGGATTAACAAGTATACCATCAGATCAACTATCTCAAAACCT
>CAZVXD010000140.1:0-4612 GCA_964631335.1 uncultured bacterium | reverse complement strand
CAGGACAGATGGTTGTTAGCGGTATCTATATAGCGCATATAGTAACTCCTGAAGGTGAAACTAAAAACGTAAAATTTGTAATAGTCAGGTAAGGGGGGGAATGATGAAAAAACTGATAGGATTTTTATTGATATTGGCTTTAATTCTAATAACGCCCTCGCAATCATTCGCTATCACTAAATATGCACAAACAGGCCTCAAGTTTCTTGATATTGGCGTAGGGGCAAGGCCCGCGGCTATGGCTGAAGCATATACTGTTATTTCAGATGACGCTAACGCCATTTTTCATAATCCTGCGGGTATTGCACAGATGGAAGCCAAGAATTTTGATATAATCGTTTCCAGAACGCAGTGGTTTGCCGACATAGCTTATAATGCTGTGGGTATAGCTGTAAACGGCGGTGTATGGGGAAATTTTGGTCTAAGCGTTATTCCCGCGCCTGACTACGGAGAAATCTTTGGAACCGTAGTCTCAGAGAATGACCAGGGTTTTGAAGAAACAGGCCTTGTCGATGTAAGCGCATATGCCTTTGGTTTAGCATATGGTCGTAAATTTACGGATAAATTTATGATTGGAGCTCATGTTAAATACGCGTATCAGCATCTTGGGCAGAATCCTATGATGTATAGGGATCCGATAACTGATTCAACATGGATAGGCACGCAGGTAAACGAACTCTCCACATTAGCTTATGATCTCGGTACAATTTTTTACCCCGGATTCAAGAGCTTTCGATTTGGAATGTCTATCCGAAATTTCTCCGCAGCAGTTGGATATGAGGAATATGGTTTCCAACTTCCTCTTACCTTCAAAATCGGCGTCGGGATGGATGTACTGGATTTATTCGGAGAACATCCGGGGCAATCGTTCCTTGTAGCTATCGATGCTGTTCATCCGAGGGATTATACTGAAAGAATACTACTTGGAGGAGAATACAGTATAGGCATGCTAACACTGAGAGCAGGCTATAAGTTTAACTATTCCGAAGAAGGACTGTGCGCTGGAGTAGGTATATATGCGGAGGGCATTAAGCTCGATTATGCCTACAACGCATTTGGAGCTTTTGACCTGGTAAACAGGATAACACTTGGTGTATCATTCTAAGGTCATATAGTTCAGTAAGTAGAATTTAGGGCAGTATAAAGAGAGGGATTTGTCGTGAGTTCTGCCTTGCGAATTGAAATAAAGAAATCACAAGTACTATTTTATTTTATGCTTTCAGTCTTAATTGGCGGACTAAATTGTGAATATAAAAAAATATCTGACGGCGTTATGATTAGACTTGAAAGTGAAAATCCGACTGATCCCAGTTTAATGAGAATTCAAGTATGTTCCGAGAATATTATTCGTGTAACTGCTACCCGTCCTGTCATGATAACAGACAAATGGATCTATGTGCCGTGGCAATTATGCCTAAGGGATATTATTAATTATTATTCCTTTCCGGAAGAGTACTTTTCAAATCACACCAGTCTCATGGTTGACAAAACCGATTGGGAAGAAGTACCGTGGTCGCTCGAAGAGCAAGATAATGAAATCGTACTTTCCACTTCTAAAGTCACGGTTAAAGTACGCAAAGAAAAAGGCACAATTAATTTCTATAATTCAAACGGGCAGTTAATTCTTGAGGAAAAACAAAAAAACAGTAAAATAATTACACCAGCGGAAGTTATGGGAGAAAAAACCTATCACGTTCAACAGATTTTTAACTCACCCGCCGGTGAAGCATTTTACGGATTAGGGCAGCATCAAAATAATATTATGAATTACAAAGGGCACGACGTGGATTTATGGCAGTATAATATTGTTGTTGCTGTCCCCTTCTTAGTTTCGAGTCAAAATTATGGATTACTCTGGGATAACAATTCACGGACGAAATTCGGAGATATCCGCGATTACCAATCGTTGTCGACGCTAAAATTATACGATAAGGACGGTAAAGAAGGCGGGCTCGTGTGCGAATATTTCGAGAAATCAAATTTTAAATCGCTCTTAACGTCCCGCAGGGAATCACGAATAGAGTACGAATTTATCGACGTACATGACACTTTTCCCGATAATTTCAACATAAATACAGGCAGTATCCGCTGGAGCGGAGAAATCGAATGTCAGGAATCCGGCGTTCATAAATTAAGGCTTTACTCGTCAAACTATACAAAAATGTGGCTTGATGGAAAACTTGTGGTAGATTCCTGGCGCCAAAACTGGCTGCCCTGGACCCATCTATTGGAAATGTCGATGGAAGCCGGTAAACGTTACTCAATAAAAATAGAATGGATTCCGAACGGAGGATTTATTGGACTTAAACATCTCAGTCCTGAAGAAGAATTATATAAAAATAGTTTATCTCTTTATTCGGAAGTAGCCGACGGAATAGATTATTACTTTATTTATGGTGATAATCCCGATGAAGTAATAAAAGGATACCGTACAATCACAGGTAAGGCAACTATGATGCCAAAGTGGGCTATGGGCCTTTGGCAGTGCAGACAACGTTACCAAACACAGGAAGAATTGTTATCGGTCGTCAGGGAATTCCGCAAGAGAAAGATACCCTTCGATAATATAGTCCAGGACTGGTTTTACTGGGAAGAAGATAAATGGGGGTCTCACGAATTCGACTCCACTCGATATCCCGATCCCGACAACATGGTAAAAGAGCTTCACGATAGCCTTAACACTCATATTATGATATCTGTCTGGCCGAAATTTTATGTCGGAACTAAAAACTATGAAGAATTCAAGAGAAAAGGATGGCTCTATATGAGAAACGTAGAAAAGGAACAAAAAGACTGGGTTGGTCCGGGATATGTTTCAACATTCTACGACCCTTACAGCAAAGGAGCTCGAGATTTATTCTGGGAGCAAATGAACGAACATCTATTCAGCAAGGGATTCGATGCCTGGTGGCTGGATTGTACCGAACCGGATATTCAATCTAATCTTTCGAGGGAGGAAACCCGACTACGTATGCATCCAACTGCTATTGGGACTGGAGCAAGGTATAGAAACACCTATTCTATAATGAATTCCAAAGGAGTTTATGAAAGCCAGCGTGAAACTAAGCCCGACCAGAGAGTTTTCATTCTAACGCGGTCGGCTTTCCCCGGACAGCAGAGATACGCTTCAGCGACATGGAGCGGCGATGTCGCAGGGCGGTGGTACGACCTTAAGGCACAGATTTCAGCGGGACTAAATTTCTGTTTATCCGGTATCCCCTATTGGACAACCGATGTCGGCGGATTTTCTGTTGAGTCCCGCTATATGGACGCAAAAGGCGAAGATCTCATCGAATGGAGAGAATTGATGACAAGATGGTTCCAGTTCGCTGCTTTTTGTCCGTTACTGCGAGTACACGGGGAATATCCTTATCGCGAAATTTTCTACGTTGCACCTCCCGATCATCCTGCTTATCAATCGATGTTATATTATGATAAATTACGCTATAGATTAATGCCTTATATTTATTCTTTATCCGGGATGGTTACACAGAAGGATTATACAATAATGCGTGCTCTTGTCATGGATTTTGGGTATGATGAGAATGTACTGAATATCGGGAATCAATATATGTTCGGTCCTTCCCTCTTGATCAATCCTGTAACCGAATATACGACGCGAAAACGCACAGTATATCTACCAGAGGGAACTGGGTGGTATGAGCTCAAAACCGGAAAGTATTTAGAAGGCGGGCAAAAAATCGTTGCAGACGCCCCCTACACATATATACCGGTTTACGTAAAGGAGGGTTCAGTCATTCCATTTGGGCCCGAAATACAGTATTCGACCGAAAAACCCGCTGATCCTTTAATCTTATATGTTTATACAGGTGCTGATGCTTCTTTTGAGCTGTATGAAGACGAGAATGTGAATTATAACTATGAAAAAGGCGCATTTTCAATTATACCTTTTAATTATGACGAAAAGACACATACTCTTACAATTGGAAAAAGACAGGGGCAATTTCCGGGAATGCTAAAAAAAAGGACTATTAAAATCGTTTGGGCTTCCAAAGACAAGAATGTGAAACTTGATTTTGACATTAAACCGGATGAAATATTAGAATACGACGGGAAAGAAAAATCCGTTAAGTTAAAATAAAATAGTCTTTAAAAGGTTTAGTTTATGAAAATTAAAAAAAACAAAAGAATGCTTATCTCTTTCTTGTTACTTATATTTTTCGTTCATTGCGCAGAAACTACCCTGAAAGAAAGAAAAATCGAAAATTTTTGCCAAGATTGGAAATTTGCTTTAGGGAATTTAAAAGACGCTGAGAATCATGAATTTAACGATTCCGACTGGCGAGTATTAGATTTGCCGCATGACTGGAGCATAGAAGGAGATTTTAGCGAAGAACATCCTGCTACTCCGGGAGGAGGAGCTTTACCCGGAGGGATAGGTTGGTACAGAAAAAAATTTAAACTTTCTGAAAACGAAAAAAATAAATTGATTTTTATTGACTTTGACGGCATTTATGAAAATAGCAAGGTGTGGATAAATGGGCATTATCTTGGAAAAAGACCATACGGTTATATTTCTTTCCGATATGAATTAACACCATACCTTAATTATGGTGAAAAAGAAAACGTAATTTCGGTGAAAGTCGATAAC
>CAZVXD010000139.1:0-4629 GCA_964631335.1 uncultured bacterium | reverse complement strand
TGATGAATTTATCTCGAATGTTAAACGCCTATCCGACCTAATCCGTAATTTTAACCCTGAGGTTTTAATACTGCAGATGGGAGTAGATGGTTCAAAAGAATGCACCATCTCGAACATGAGATTAACCAAGGGTAGTTATAACTTTGCGTCCAATTTACTCATGGATTTAAAGAATAAATATGGTTTTAAGACTTTAGTCTTGGGAGGAGGGGGATTCGTCCATCCCATGCTGGGACAGAATTGGGGAATTCAAATCAGAAATTTTATAAAAAAACGCTAAATTGCATGTATATATGCACAAAGAGAGCGCATCTTTTAAATTTAAAAAAATAGGGGTTATAAAAACACCCTATATAGATAACGCACCTTATCAACCTGTAGAAGAAGATAAAGGCGAATTTTGTATTGTTCTCGATGATAAATATGCCGAAGGTCTTGCCAAACTCGAGAAATTCCGCTATATATATGTTATATATTATCTAGATCGCGCCAGAGAAGAGACCCCAATGATTATAAATCCAGCGTGGATCGACAGCAAAAAGGTTGGTTTGTTTGCAAGCAGGTCACCAGAACGTCCGAATCCTATAGGCCTAAGTGTTGTTAAAGTAAAAAGAATAGAAGATAATAAAATATTTACTTCGGGCTTGGACGTATTCGATAATACTCCTCTACTGGATATTAAACCTTATGTTAAAGATTTAGATTCTAAAAAGGATTCTAATTATGGCTGGATTGAGAATTTAAAAGGGAACATGGAACATCTTCTTTCACATATTAAAGGAATTCCTCACTGATTGTTCCGAAATTTAGTTTGTTAAAAGTTTTTATTTAAGAGAAAGGAGCAAAAAATGAAAGAAAAAGAAATAAACAGAGGTATTTCACAGGTGAGAAAAAAAGGAAGCGGAGTTTATCGAGAAGGAGCTCATATGTTACCTGGAGCTTGCCTTATGATCGCGGAAGGAGTTATTGAATCAATAAAAGATTTAAAAAAACCTTTTGTAACCATAATTAATTCTTACACTAATCAGATTCCGGGACACGCTCACCTTGATAAATTAGGCGCTATTCTAAAAGAAGAATTAGAAAAGCAAAATGTGAATGTCTGGTACGCGAATATCGGAGGAGCTATTTGCGATGGAATAGCTATGGGACATTTTGGGATGAAGTATTCTCTTCCCTCGAGGGAATTAATCGCCGACCAGATAGAAACTATTATAGGAGCACATCCTCCCGACGCGTGGATCGGTCTTGGGAACTGCGACAAGATTGTACCCGCGATGTATAACGCTATGGTTAGAATTAATATTCCTTCGATATACGTAAGCGGCGGACCCATGTTATCGGGAAAGAACAATACAGATTTAATTTCGGTTTTTGAAGGTGTTGGAGGATACAGCTCTGGTAAAATTAAAAAGAAAGAATTGGAAGAGTTAACTGAAGTAGCCTGCCCCGGTTACGGAAGCTGCGCGGGTATGTTTACCGCCAATTCTATGAACTGCCTAGGAGAAATTTTAGGATTTGCCCTGCCCGGCAACGGTTCGATACCCGCCACCAAAAGACTAAAAGGCAAAAACAGGCAATTTGAAATTAACCCTAAAAGAATAAGGTTAATCAAACAAGCCGCCAAAAGACTAATCTATCTGATGAAGAACAAGATTAAGCCACTCGATATTTTAAATAAGAAATCTCTCGATAACGCGTTTATTTTAGATCTGGCTATGGGAGGTTCGACGAATACCGTTTTACACCTACTGGCGCTGGCACACGAAGCGGGGATAGAATACGACTTGGAAAACCTCAATAGATTATCAAAAACGACCGCTAATGTTGTTAAAGTAGCGCCTTCACGCCCGGAAATCCATATGGAAGACATCGACAGAGTGGGAGGAATGGGCGCCGTTTTAAAAGCTGTTTATGACAGCAAGCGCTCCAGATTAGACCTCAAAGCTAAAACCGTTTACGGAACCCTGGGGGATTACGTCCTTAAATCTCCCGATCCCGACGGAAAAGTTATCCGTTCCGCAGATAAAGCCTTTTCTCCTGAAGGAGGACTGGCTATACTTTTCGGCAATATAGCAAGAAACGGTTCCGTGGTTAAGACAAGCGGAGTGGAAAAGGACATGTTAAGTTTTGAAGGAAAAGCCAAGGTTTACGATTCGCAGGAAGAAGCCTTAGAGGCTATCCTGAAGAATAAAGTTAAGGATGGAGATGTGGTTGTTATCCGTTATGAAGGTCCTAAAGGAGGGCCCGGAATGCAGGAGATGCTTTCTCCCACAGCGGCAATCAGAGGCGCAGGCATAAGGGCCGCTTTAATAACGGATGGACGTTTTTCGGGTGGCACCAGAGGTCTCTGCATAGGCCATATATCTCCGGAGGCAGCCAGCGGCGGAGAAATAGGATTGATTAAAAACGGCGATATTATAGAAATAGACGTACATAAAAAAGAAATAAACGTAAAAGTTACGCAAAAAGAATTGAATGAAAGGAAGAAGAAAATGACTCCCTTTAAATCGAAAGTTAAAGGTGGTTGGCTTGCAAGATATTCTTATTTCGTTCAAAGCGCAGATAAAGGAGCGATTTTATCCTTCGATCAATAAGAGAATCCGGGCTGAGTAAGCACTTAATATTATAATAGAAATAAATCGTAAAGAATTACCGGGCGCGTTTTTAAAGAGTCTTGTTTTATATTGTTTTAGCTCTGTGCGCCGGAAAAGAATTTAAGAAGAATAAGCACAAAAATCGCGAGAGATAATTTATTGGGTTTTTAAAATGACTAAATACTATCCAAAATCGAAAGTGGAAATCAAGGGATTTATGGCTAGAAACTATGATGGTTTGCTTGATGTAACTACATTTGGCAGATATTCTCTTTTTATAAAGAAAGCCATAGAGTTGATGAGAATTCAACCGGAAGATAAAATTCTTGACCTGGGAGCCGGAACGGGCAGAAACGCATGTTTAATGGCGAAAGATCTTTCGGAAAAGGGAGAATTAATCGGGGTCGATATTTCCAGGGAAATGATTTCACAATTCAATAGAAAATGTTCCACCCATCCAAATGTAAGTATTATCCGCTCAAGGGTCGATAAATCCTTACCTTACACAGAAAAATTCGACAAGGTATTTATTTCTTTTGTCCTCCACGGTTTTCCTCAAAATGTAAGAGAATCGATTGCAAAAAACGTTTTTAAAATGTTAAAAGTTAACGGAAGTTTCTTTATCCTTGATTACAACGAGTTTTCTTATAAAGAAATGCCTTTTCTCTTGAAGATTCCTTTTAAAAGTATAGAATGTCCATACGCTTTCGATTTTATAAAAAAGGATTGGAAACATATTCTTGCAGATTACGGTTTTTCGGATTTTGAACAATATTTCTTCTTTAAAGATTATGTGAGATTACTGGAAGCAAAAAAATGAGTATAAAATTTAAAAAAAGTCTGAAAATAGCACTCCCGACCAACGATGGAATAAATATTTTTCCGAAGATGCTAGGAATGGCAAAATATATGTTTATTTATGAAACCGAGAATGGAAATAGTTTTAAACTTACAGAAAAAAGGGTTAATCCTTATGAGAAAATACTACAACATTTGAAAACTCTGGATGTGTATGCTTTACTTAACGATTGCCCTGTCATTATATTCGCTCATATCGGGAAAAAAGGTATTAACAGATTAGAAAAAAGGGGTGTGAAATTATATTTTTTAAAGGGCAGTATAGAAGAAGCTTTAAATAAAGCAAAAAAGAGTTTCGTACTTTCGAAACAACGGGAAAATAAAACGGGGTGAAAATATGCTTGATTTATTAATTTACATTTTAATCGGCTCCATTGCCGGTTTAGTTATGGGTACAATAGGCGTCGGCGGCGGCGCCATAATTATTGTTTCGTTGCTTTATATAGCACATTTCTCTCAGAAATTAGCTCAGGGAACTACTCTATTAATCGTAGCTGCCCCCGTGAGTTTGTTGGCCGCTTACAACTATTACAAAAACGGATTCGTTAATGTTAAAGCCGCGGTTGTAATCATGGCGTGCTTTCTGATTTTTAGTTTTATAGGGGCACATTTAGCGACAGCATTGCCAAAGGAAGTACTTAAATACGCGCTGGGAGTAGGCTTGATTTTGATGGGCGTAAAGATTGCATTTTTCTAAGTAAATATGAATTTGTCTAATGATAGGAGGATTGAATGATTGAGGTTGAAAAAGTAAGCACACAGGAATTTCTGGTAAAAGTTAAAGAAGAGAATAGCGAATCGCGACATACTGTTTATCTGGATAACAAATATTATCAAAAGTTAACTTCCAGAAAAATGCCCAAAAATGAACTCATAAAAAAATCATTTGAGTTTTTACTCGAGAGAGAATCCAAAGAATCTATTCTTTCCGAATTCAATCTGCGGATAATCAAGAACTATTTTCCTGAATATGAAGAAAAAATCAAAACATAGCGAAACTAGGAGGATAAATGCCTAACATCAAAGATAACGTTAGAGAAATACTAAAAGAGCTACCGAAAGAAGTACAATTGGTCGCCGCGGCAAAGAAAAGAAAACCTGAGGAGATTCTGGAAGCTATCGAGGCGGGGATTAAGATCATAGGAGAAAACTACATAAGAGAAGCAAAAAAAGT
>CAZVXD010000138.1:0-4666 GCA_964631335.1 uncultured bacterium | reverse complement strand
ATGGTGGTTTTGATTTTGGCGGTTTTTCCGACCCTTTTGAGATTTTTGAACAATTCTTTGGGGGTGGTTCTCCTTTTCGACAAGGACCACAACTAGCCCGTTATGGCCTGACAATTTCTTTTATGGAAGCGGCCAAAGGGACGGAGAAAGAAGTTCGTTTGGACGGTCAGAAAAAAACGATTAAAATCCCCGCCGGAGTTGATGACGGTTCAAGAATAAAATTCAGTGATTTTTGCATTACCATTGACGTTAAACCGGATAAAACCTTTCAAAGAGACGGCAATGACGTTTTTGTTAATCAGGAAATTCCTTTAACCATGGCCATTCTTGGCGGAGTGATTGAGGTTCCGACCATTGACGGTGATTTAAAGTTAAGAATCAGACCGGGAACCCAATCAGGAAGCATGGTTCGCTTAGCCGGCCGAGGGATTAAAAAACTTCGAGGTTATGGTCACGGTGACCAATATGTGAGACTTCTAGTTAAAGTCCCTGATAAATTAACCCGAAAACAAAAAGAAATTTTGGAAGAATTTGAGAAATGAGTGGGATTCGATACTTCGAACTATTGACCTAGGTTTACTTTTTACTCAAGTGAAATGCCACTCTGGGAGTGCAAACTGCAATTTACCAAGCCTTGTGAGAAAGTTGATAGAAACTTAATTTAAATTAAGAAACTATAATTGTAGAAAAAAGTTGATGTAACAAAAGTCCCTATTGACAAGCTTCTTAAGAGATGCTATTCTATCTTCTAATAGAAGAAAGTGATGGGGAGATAAAACATTTTAAGAAGTGATTTGACAAGGGGTGTATAAAGAGTGTATAATAAAAATATGGAGAAATATTCATTTCAGAAGTTTGAGAGAACAAATGCGCGATTAGAAGATAGAATTACGATTACTGGTTCTAGGGCATTTGGTTTTCCCACGAAATTCTTCCAAGACAATAACATTGGAAGATTTAAATATGTGGTTTTGTATTATGATGAGAAAAATAAAGGTGTTGGTTTTCAATTCTCCAACGATGAACAGGAAAAACACAAATTTACGCTTATAAAAAGTAAGCAGGGTTATGGCGGTAGCGCGGTAGCGACGAGTTTCTTCAAAATTTATAATCTTGAACCCAAGAGGTACAAAGGGAGATATAAATGGAAAAAGAAAAATATTCCGGGCATAGGAAAACTATTTATTATTAACCTTGGGGATAAGGTGGAAGAAGAGAAATTAAAGAGAGGAACAGGATGATATCTAAAAACAAAAGCCGCCACTACCAGGTATTCAAACAAGATAGACGAACGGCTTTTGTATTTACAATATATCAAATTTGTCAATTTTTTGCAAAGGAGGTGATAAAATATGGATCCAACTTATAAAGGTGAAAGCGAAAAACACCAAAATCTTGTTCAGGAACTCGTCGATAAGTTTGAGTCGGAATATGAATATAGAATCGATGCAGTAGACCTAGAGGAATGGGGAAAAAAACCAGATGTGGTTGAAAATGAAGATAAAATAGGGGATGGTAAAGATAAACAACCCGATATAGATGCTTTCGATGAGGAGGAAGAGAGATTCATCCGAGGAGAAGCAAAAACTGGGGATGGTGACATCGACACCCAGCATTCAATTACCCAGTATCTTTTATTCTCGAATAGGTCTAGCACAAAAAACGGCAAGCCATCGTTTCTTTACATAATTGTGCCAGCTGAAAAAAGACAGGAACTTAAGGATACGATTGTTAAAAATGTACCTGAAGAAAATTGGGAAAATATTAAAGTAGTCTCATCCCAGAAATACGAAAAATGAAACCGCTAAGAGTTTATACTAGAGATATATTCTTTCAACTCTACGACATTGACGAAAAAGAGCTTGAGTCGCTGAGGGAAGAAGGAGTAGCTATTACCGAAAGTGAATTTAGTCATATAGCTTTTGATGAAGAGAAACTTAAGAGTTTTTTGAAAAAAGGTGGTGAGTAAAAATGGCAAAAATAAGAGTTAAAAAAATCATTGATGGAGATACTTTTCAGGATACGAGGAATAGATTTTTTCGTTTAGCCAATATCGATACGCCAGAAAAGAGAGAGCGTGGATATCAAAAAGCGAAGGAGATATTAAAGAATCTTATCGAAGAAGAGGAATTATTAGTTAAAGTTGAAGGTAAGTCATACAACAGAAAGGTTGTTATTGTGAGGAAGCCAGGCGAAAAAATGAGCATTAACGATAAAATGAAGCGGAGGGGTTACAGTGATTAAGCCGATAGATATTTCCCAAATAGATACAACCAAAAAAGTTTATTTTGAATGCAGTAACTGTGGCACTAAAAGTATTCTTACTTTTACTAATAGAATTATTAATACAGATAATGAAACCGATCTTGAAGAGCTCCGAGACGAACGGTGCCCTAACTGTAATTCTGTCTTAGGAGACGAGAAAGAAACCTAACTAGCCGATAAAGATTAAGGAAGCTTATGCCTGCACCAAACTATAAAGACTCAAAAGAAAAATTAGTAGAAGACATGAGAGCAACAGCCGGTAGTTTCTCTCGGCAATTTGATATTGCAAAGGCCATTTTAGATGTTAAGGGTCAAGAAGAGATTGCAAAACAAACGAAAAATTTAACAATCGCGACCTGGGTTTTAGCACTCGTAACTTTAGGATTAGCACTTTCTACTATTGCTTTGGTTATAGTTTCAATAAAATGAAATTCTATCGGGAGAGTGAAAGGGGGTGGTGATTAATGGAATTTGACAAACCACCGATGTGCCCAAAGTGTAAGGAGACGATGCTTGATCCAAACGAAATACACAATGGTCTAAAGACAACACCTAAAATTATTAATGGCGTTAGGCTTCTTTTAGTTTCCTGTGCTAATTGTGGAGCAATTCTTGGAGTAATGAAAAAATAAAACAAAAAAAAGAAACCAAGATGAATCACCACCCACAGGTGTCTTTTAGTTTGATACCAGCTAACGAGACCTTAAGATTCTGGTTCGACTTTCCTTCGATAAACTCAGGATAAACGCCTAACATAAACTCCCTGAATTTGTTAAACTTACTTTATGAAGAAGATTAATTTTAAAAATTTTAAGGATAAAAACTACTTTTAAAAGCGCCAGGCTTACCACCTTTTTAGTTAAACCCATTTCGGCTCTTTTATTTTGTCTATTTATCCACATTTTATTGTTTGATTTAAAGGTTTTTTCTGTGGAGTAATTTAAAAAATGAGGTGAAACTGGAATTAACCTAATTTGCTTTTAAACTTTTCTAGTTGTTTTTTCCATTGGGCAAAAAGATTACCCTGCAGTTGTTCAGGAAGATAAGCATAGCGGATTTCGTCATAGTCATAATTATGTGGTGAAGGTTTAAAAATTGAGTCACGGTGAAAAGCAAGATTTTTAATAGTTTCATTACCTCCAGCCCATTCATTAAATAGTTCGTAAAGAGTACGTGATCCGGCGGCATCAATTTCTTTCCAAGGTACGACTAACTTAAAATTATTCTGCACGATTTCCTTAAGAATAGGGGGAGTTTTCTGGCAATAAGAACCTATTACTTCAGTGATTCGATTATGAACATTTTGATCGACTGCCCCAACTATGACGTCAGAAAAAGTAATGTGTGGCTCAAGTAGAATACTCCGTTCTTTAGGGCTGATACTAAAATCAATTTGAGGTAAAACAAAAATGGGCTTTTCGCTCTTTTTGATATTCCAATAATCACTTGCTTTAATGGGGTAGTTTTCGTCTGCTTTTTGATGAAGAGAGATTGTTAATATACTGTCTGGTCGTGTGTTATCAATTTTAAAACCATGATCGATTAAACTTTTTTTAAAGCCCTCATCTAGGGGAAGCTTGGCGACTGGACGAGAAAAACAAAACTCTTCATCATTTTGTCCTAGTTTGAGCTTTTTTAATTTTGCTGCTCGTTCAAAAAAAGTGGCTTCTGATATAAAATCAGCGGGACTAATGATGCGTTCTTTGGTTATCGGTTGTTGTTCTTTGCCCATAATTTATTGGCAGGAGTAGATTAGGGAGGTGAAATTATTATAATCCCTTTTATTCTTAAGTCAATAAGTTATTTGGAATCGCCAGAGTAGCGGTTTTTTGGTAGAATAAAGAGTATGGAGTTTTCAATAAGACCCCTTAAAAAAGAAGAGCTTCCTGTAGTTGCTTCTGTTTACACCCAATCATTTAATCAGGCTGGTATCGGTGAAGAATGGACTCAGAAAAAGGCTGAAGAATTTATGGGTTGGTGGTTTAAACATCAACATGATTTATTTTTTGTCGCCGTTTACAAAGAAAAGTTAGTTGGGGGTGTCGTTGCTGGAATTAAACCATGGTGGGATGGCCAGCATCTTGTTGATCTTGAGCTTTTTGTCCATCCCGACTTCCAAAAACAAGGAATTGGTAAAGAATTAGTCAAAATAATTCTGCGGGAAGCAATCCGTAAATATGAAATTGTTGAATTTGAATGTTTGGCAGATAAGACTCATGAATTCCCTCTCGGTTGGTATAAGAAAACTGGGATGGAAGAGACGAGCCTTACCCATATTTCTGGAAAACCTAAGAAAATTTTAGAAAATTTAAGTTAAAAATGAAAAGAGTTCCAAGAAAATTTATTTACCCTGTTGCTCTAGTAATGGTTCTTGATTTTTTGTTTACCATGATTGGGCAAC
>CAZVXD010000137.1:0-4720 GCA_964631335.1 uncultured bacterium | reverse complement strand
CTTATCAGGAGGTAATTATGCGACAAGATGCAATAATGAATGTTTTTCATAAAGGATCCACTGTTGACGGAAAGATTAAGGTGAACGGTTCAATCAGGATTGACGGAAAATTGAAAGGTGAAGTTGAAGCTACGGACGCGGTTATTGTAGGTGAAACCGGAATAATCGAAGGCGATATTAAAGCTAAGGAAACAAATGTTTCGGGTAAATGTACCGGTCAAATATCTGTCGAGGATTGTGTTATTCTTCATGCAGCTGCTGAAATAAACGGTGATATAAAGTGTAAAAAATTGGTTGTCGATGAAGGTGTTGTGATCGATGGAAATATATCGATGAGAGACAAGAGTAGAAATGTCCAGGAAGAAAAAAGAAAAACATAGAATACGGCCTGTCGAAATAAAAGTTAATTATCTTAAATTAATACCTGCTTCAGTTTTAATGAAGCAGGGAGATACTATTGTTCTTGTCACTTCTACCCTAAATGATTCGGTGCCTTCCTTTCTTAAAGGTTTAGGACAGGGCTGGATAACCGCTCAGTACGGTATGCTTCCTAAAAGCTCTAATTCAAGAATAAGCAGAGAAAGAGATGGATTATCGGGCAGGAATCAAGAGATTCAGAGGTTGATCGGACGTTCTTTGCGGCAGGCATTCGATTTAAAAGCTCTGGGAGAAAGGTCTGTTATTGTGGATTGTGATGTGATTCAGGCGGATGGGGGTACAAGAACGGCTTCTGTTACGGCTGGAGTGGTATCGGTTTATGAACTTTTGCGTCAAATGGTTGAGATGAAAGAAATAAAAAAGATTCCCTTAATTCGATGGGTAGCTGCAATTTCCGGAGGCATTGTCGACGACGAGATATTACTCGACCTTAATTTTGAACAGGATTCGGGTGCCGACGCCGATATTAATATGGTTATGGATGAAGAAGGGAGTTTAATCGAGGTGCAGGGTACAGCCGAGAGAAAGCCTATCCTGCATGAAGACTTGAATAGATTGATTGAAATCGGAAAGGAAGGTATACAAGAACTCATCATTAAGCAGAAAGAAGCGCTCGGGATTAAGTGAGGATTATAAACCACGAGATTACATAAGATTAACACAAGAAAATCAACACGAATCTTCATTTACCAAAATTTTTATTTATATAGTTATTTGAGTTATATACAAATGTCATTGTGAGTTTGTCTTCTTGCTTAATTTAGGCGAAGCAATCTCAGGAATTGGGAGAGATGATATATTGTTATGAAGAAAGATAACAATGAAAATATCGGAGATATCAGAGATTGGCGGGAAGTAGTAAGAAGCGAAAATATAAGGCTCGACACCTACCTTTCCAAAAGCAGTCTTCCTTTCAGCAGAAGCCATATAAATAAAAAAATAAAAGAAGGTGAGGTTCTTGTAAACGGAGAAAAATCAAAACCTTCTTATCTTGTAAAAAAAGGAGATATCGTAGAGTTTACTTATAAACCACGCACTCCTTTCGAAATAAATCCTCAAGAAATCCCTATTTCCGTTTTATATGAAGACGAAGATATAATCGTTTTAAACAAGCAAAAAGGAGTGGTGGTTCATCCCGCGAAAGGTAACTCGGATGGGACCCTTGTTAATGCTCTTCTTTATTACTGTTCTGATCTTTCGGAAGGCTCCGCTATGGATAGACCGGGAGTAATTCACAGACTGGATGAAGACACTACTGGTGTTATTGTGTTCGCTAAAACTCAGAGAGTTCATGCTAAAATAGCCGACCAATTTCAAAAAAGAAAAGTTAATAAAATCTATCTGGCGCTGGTATGGGGAACACCTCCCATGAAGGAGGGAAAAATAGTCGCGCCTATAGGCAGAAGTCCTTTTGACAGGAAATTGATGGCTGTTACACCTTTAAATTCCAGGGATTCTGTTACTAAATTCAAGGTTCTTTATTCGTACGGTTTTGCTTCTATTCTTAAAGTGCTGCTTGAGACAGGAAGAACGCATCAAATAAGAGTTCATCTTTCGCATTTAGGCTATCCGGTGATCGGTGATCCGGGTTACGGCGGCAGAGATAAAAAAATTTTGAGAAGAATAGGGCTTGACTATGAGAATGTTTTTGATAAGATAATGGAGATTATCGATAGGCAGGCGCTCCACGCGGCATCTATTGAGTTTACGCATCCGGCTAAAAATAAAAAAATAAAAATTACGGCACCCCTGCACGGAGATATGAAAAAATTGATTAACTTTTTAAATAAAAATGACGCGACCAAGATACAAAGGAGTGATAAATGATTAAGGCTTTTCGTTCTGGAAAAGAAAAAGATCTTCTCTTTAAGTATGTGTTTTTCTATTTGTTAAAAATACAATTAACTAAAAATAATTCTAATAACCTTGTGTTTTGGTGTCTTTGTGGCTGAAAAAAAGATGGATTTATTAATTGTTGAGTCTCCCG
This sequence comes from uncultured bacterium, assembly GCA_964631335.1. Taxonomy (GTDB): domain Bacteria; phylum Hydrothermota; class UBA3072; order UBA3072; family UBA3072; genus JAFGHJ01. The sequence goes on along the minus strand of CAZVXD010000137.1, from coordinate 2,295 downwards.
CTAAAGCGAAGTCTATAACCAATTATCTTAAGAAGACAAAGGTAATGGCAACCATGGGGCATATTAAAGACCTTCCCAAGAGCAAATTGGGTATAGATGTTGATAAGGGGTTCGATCCGGATTACAAAATAATAAAAGGAAAGGGAAAAATTGTTAAGGAAATCGTGAAAGCAAGCAGGAAGAGCGAAAAAGTTTTCATCGCGACCGACCCTGACAGAGAAGGAGAAGCGATTGCCTTTCATTTACAAGAAGAACTTCCTGTGGAGCCTAAAAGAGTATTGTTTTATGAGATGACCAAAAATGGTATAGATAAAGGAATCTCCGAGCCTGGTGAGATCGATATGAACAAAGTCTTTTCTCAGCGTACAAGGAGAATTTTTGATAGGCTGGTGGGATACAAAATTAGTCCACTTCTCTGGAAGGTTATTAAGAGGGGTTTGTCAGCCGGGAGAGTTCAAAGTGTTGTTCTCAGACTTATATGTGAAAGAGAAGAAGATATAGAGAAATTCGTGCCCGAAGATTACTGGGTGTTTAAAGGGGTTTTTAATCATTCTAATGGTGAATTTAAAGCTAAGCTGGAAAAAATTAACGGTAAAAAAGCGAAAGTCGAGAGTAAGGAAGAAGCGGAAAAAATAAAAAAGGATTTAAAAAATACCGATTTTAAAATCAAAGAATTTAAGAAAGAAGATGTCAGACAATCTCCTTACCCTCCTTTAATAACAAGTACACTACAGAGAGCGGCTTCGAATAGTTATAGTTTTCCGATTAAAAAAACGATGTTTTTGGCGCAGAGACTGTATGAGGGCATAGAGCTGCCTGAAGGTACTATGGGGCTTATAACCTATATGAGAACAGATTCTTTTAGAATTTCAAAAGAAGCGGAGAATGGTATACGTAATTTTATTAAGAATAATTACGGAGATAGATATCTGCCGGATAAACCGAATATTTATAAATCTAAAAAAGGCGCTCAAGAAGCTCACGAAGCTATTAGACCCACCGATGTAAATAAAACCCCCGACTCCGTTAAGAAGTATTTGAAGGGGGACGAGTACAAAATCTATAAAATTATCTGGGAACGGGCTGTAGCCAGTCAGTTCGAAAAGGCTATTTTCGATTCTCGGGGTGTTAAAGTAGAGGGTTCATCTTACGAATTCAGAGGTTCTTCCAGAAATTTAAAATTTGATGGTTTTTATAAAATCTTATCGCCACCTAAAGAACAGGATATAATACCCTTAATGGAAATAGGGGATTCCGTCGAGCTTTCAGATCTCGAAGACGAGAAAAAAACTACAGAGCCCCCCGCCAGATATTCAGAATCTACAATGGTTAAGGAAATGGAAAAAAGAGGGATCGGACGTCCCAGCACTTATTCTCCTATTTTGTCGACTCTTTTTTTCAGGAACTACATAAAAAAAATTAAGGGATATCTTGTGCCTCAAGAGATCGGTAGGCTTGTAAATAAAGTTCTGGTTTCAAATTTCGGTTCTACTATAATCGATTATGATTTCACTTCTTTTATGGAGGATACTCTCGATAAAATCGAGGAAGGCGAAAAAGACTGGCAAAAATCCGTAGAAGAATTTTTTGATTCTTTTAAGGGTAAACTTCAAGAATTCGAGGAGAAAATTCCCGAAATTAAGGATAGTATAAGTGAAAAAACCGATAAGAAATGTCCCAAATGCGGAAAAAATCTTATAGTTAAGTGGGGTAGATTTGGTAAATTTCTCGCCTGTCCGGGTTATCCTGATGACTGTGAAGGTTATACCGAACCCCATTCTGATGATATTCTGGACGAGAAGTGTCCTAAATGCGGAGGGAAAGTAATTCTACGACAGGGCAGGTTCGGTAGATTCAGAGCCTGTGCCAATTATCCGGATTGTGATTGGAGCGCTTCTGTTTCCACAGGTGTCAAATGTCCTAAATGCGGTGAAGGTGAGTTTGTCGAAAGGAAATCTAAAAAAGGTAAAATTTTTTATCCCTGTTCAAATGAAAAGTGCGACAATGTTTTATGGGATAAACCTGTAGCGGAAGAATGTCCCAAATGCGGCGCTCCTTTTATGGTCGAGAAAATGAATGCGAGGTCGAATTACCTTTATTGTCTCGAATGCAAACATAAAGAGACTTTTTGAAATATACAATATGATTTTAAGGTACTTTAAAAGGACAATTTTTTCGTGTATTTTTTTATAGTTTGTGCGTTAATGCGTAGAAGTGCTAAAAACGGGTATTAGGTCCTGGGTGATGGGGACACGAACATCGTTCACCAATAAAGACACGAACATCGTTCAGTAA
>CAZVXD010000136.1:0-4760 GCA_964631335.1 uncultured bacterium | reverse complement strand
TTAACCATCATTTCTTCGAGTGGAGGAAAAGAATATTCTTTTCCTGAAGACACGTTTTTTATCTTTCCCACTTCAAGATCGATATTAAGAATTTCCCCTTCTTTAATCTCTTCGGCCGCCTGGGGTTGAATTATTAAGGGAATGCCGATATTGAAGGAATTCCTGTAAAATATTCTGGCAAAAGTTTTAGCTATCACACAGGAGATTCCGCTGGCTTTTAAAGCTATAGGGGCATGTTCTCTGGATGAACCGCATCCAAAATTATCCCCACCGACAACAACATCTCCCCTATCGATTACCTCATTAAATTTTTCTCCCCGCTGTGGTTCAAAAACATGAGCTGCCAGTTCATCGGGATCTGTCATATTAAGGTAACGAGCGGGAATTATTACGTCTGTATCGATATTGTCGCCAAATTTCCAGACCTTTCCATGTATTTTTTCCATTACCGCACCTCCTCGGGATGAACGATTCTACCCGCAACTGCGGAAGCTGCAGCGACTGCGGGATTAGAAAGATAAACTTCACTCTCGTAATGCCCCATTCTGCCCACAAAATTTCGGTTTGTTGTCGCAACAGCTTTCTCTCCCGCCGCAAGAATACCCATATGTCCGCCCAGACATGGACCGCAGGTGGGAGGACCGATCACTGCCTCTGCTTCACCGAAAATTTTAAGCAATCCGTTTTCTAAAGCTTTCATATAAATTTCTGGTGTAGGAGGAATAACTATTAATCTAACATTCGGAGCTACTTTTTTCCCTTTTAATACCTTAGCGGCAATTTCCAGATCTTCATACCAACCGTTTGTACAGGAACCGATGAACACCTGATCTATTTCGATTTTCCCTATATCTTTCACATTTTCAGCGTTAGAAGGAAGATGCGGAAGAGATACCTGAGGATCAAGATCAGAAACATCGAATCTACGAATATCCGAATATTCCGCATCCGAATCACTCTGATACATTTTATAGTTTCTTTTCGCTCTACCTTTAACATATTCCTCGGTAATTTCATCCGGAGGAAATATTCCGTTTTTAGCTCCCGCTTCAACAGCCATATTACTCATTGTTAACCTTTGATAAATACTCAGCCCCGATATAGTGCTGCCGGCAAATTCCAGAGTTTTATATATGGCCGCGACATTACCGAGTTCTCTTAAGGTCATCAGTATCAAATCTTTACCATAAACCCAGCTTTTCAACTTGCCTGAATACTCGAGTTTTATAGTTTCGGGCACCCTGAGCCATATTTTTCCTGTTAACAGAGCCCCGGCGAGATCTGTGCTTCCGACACCGCTTGAAAAACACCCGATAGCCCCGTATGTACATGTATGACTGTCAGCTCCTATTACCAGATCTCCGGGTACAACAAGTCCCTGTTCAGGAAGCATGCAGTGCTCTACCCCGCATCTTCCTGTCTCGAAAAAATATTTAATATTATGTTTTTTCGAGAATTCCCTTAATAATTTTACATTCTGAGCCGATTTTATATCCTTATTGGGAGTAAAATGATCCGGCACAAGAGCTATTTGCTCGTTTTTTATCCGGGCGTTTTCTATATCCTCTATTATGTTGATAGTTATCGGCGCGGTTATATCGTTCGCGACCATAAAGTCGACATCGGCGACTATATGTTCTCCTGGTTTTACCTCATCTTTATCCGAATGAGCAGCAAGAATTTTTTCGGTTATAGTATGTCCCATATTTACACTCCGTGTTTCTCTTTTTGATTCATTTTTTTCTTTATAGAAAGCCTGTTCAAAGCGTTTACGAGCGCTTCAGCGCTCGCGATAACAATATCGGTTTTAGCGGCTCTACCCACAGAACCTATCCCGTCTTCCTCTATATAAACAGTAACTTCACCCTGCGCGTCCGAACCTCCGGTTATAGCGCTGATGCTGAATCTGGTAATCGTAAATTTATCCGGAACAGCTTTTCGAATCGCGTCGTATATAGCGTCCACCGGTCCGTCACCCGAACCTTTTTCTTTAAAGCGCTCTCCGCCTGCTTCGATTTCAACCGTAGCGGAAGGGTTAACATCGGTTCCTCCGGAAAAATTAGCGGAAAGCAGTTGATATTTCTGCTCCATTTTAGAAAGTTCAGACGCGATAAGCATTTCAAGGTCTTCATCATAGATTTCTTTCTTTTTATCGGCAAGCGCTTTAAATTTCTTGAAAAGTTTATCTGCTTCTTCATTAGAATATTGATAACCGAGCGCGTTAAGCTTATTATGAAAAGCGTGTCTTCCCGAGTGCTTTCCCAGTACCAACTCATTGGAAGGCAGTCCGATATCCTCGGGTTTCATTATCTCATAAGTGCTTTTTTCTTTCAGCACTCCGTCCTGATGTATTCCGGCTTCATGGGCAAAAGCGTTCTTTCCCACGATAGCCTTATTTGGCTGGACCTGCACCCCGGTAATTAAAGAAAGCGCTCTGCTTGTGGGATATATGTGTTTTGTGTTTATATTCGTTTCAAACTCGAACAGGTCTCTCCTGGTATCGATTATCATTACAATTTCTTCCATGGAAGCATTGCCGGCGCGTTCTCCGATTCCGTTTATAGTGCATTCTACCTGTCTGGCTCCGGCTTTTACCGCCGCGAGTGAATTGGCGACGCCAAGACCGAGGTCATTATGACAATGAACGCTGATTATCGCGTCGTTCTTAATTTCATCTTTCAAAAAAGAAATAAGCCGTGAAAACTCTTCGGGAGTAGTGTACCCAACAGTATCCGGTATATTTACAGCCCTTGCTCCGGCTTTTATAACACTTCTACAAACTTTAGCCAAAAAGTCGGGCCTGGTCCTTGTAGCGTCTTCCGCTGAGAATTCAACGTTATCCGTGTATTTGCGGGCGTATTCTACTCCTTTTACTGCCGCTTCCAGCACTTCATCCTCTTCCATTTTGAGCTTATGCTTCATGTGAATGTCGGATGTGGCTATAAAAACGTGAATACGCGGATTTTTGGCGTGTTTAAGAGCCTCCCAGGCGCGATCTATGTCTTTTTCTCTCACTCTGGCAAGACTCGCTATTTCAGGACCTTTTAAAGCTTTCGAAACCTCTGTTATAGCTTCGAAATCTCCCTCGGAGGTGATGGCAAAACCGGCTTCTATGCAATCGACATTAAGTCTCTGAAGATGTAAGGCTAATTTCACCTTTTCATCCACATTCATGCTGAATCCCGGAGACTGTTCGCCGTCTCTGAGAGTTGTGTCGAATATATAAACCTTTTCTTTCATTTTTTCCTCCTTTTTGGTTTAAGGTCCATTAAAAAAACAAAAACAGCAGTTAAACACACTGTTGGGTTACCGAAACCAGACTCAAAAAGTTTTATTTTCTTTGAAAATTATACCCGTTTGATTTTTTGTCAAGCCCAATACAAACTGTAAAATTAAATATCAAAAATTAAAAAGCAAAATTACAAATAAAAATTTAAAAACTAGAAATGATATCACATGGATAAATGTAGATTTAAAAGGATTTCTTAACTCGAAACTCGTAACACCAAACACTAAACTATAGTGAACCACAAAGTACACAAAGACCACAAAGAAAAACAAGAAAAAGATAATTTTTTTTGTTTAGTATCCTCTCTCCCTAACTTCTTCCTCGTTAAAACCAAAATAATGAGCTATTTCGTGAACTAATGTTCTGTATATCTGTTCTTTCATCTCGCTATTAATTTCTCCGCCGAAAACCCTTTCGAAGCTCTCTTTATAAATTTCTATTCTTGTAGGTTGGGTATAAACAGAAAGTGTTCTTTTCTTATTCTTTGGAATACCTGAAAATAATCCGAATATTATTTTGCGGGGGAATTGATGCCTTACTCCGGCTGGAACATGTTCCCTGCAAAGAATCTCGATATCCTCATCCCGCAGAATCTTCCTGTACTCTTCGGGTATATCTCTCGAGATCTTATTTACGACTTTTTCGAATTCTTCAAATTCCATATAAATACAATAATAACGAAACTTTTTTATTTATCAATATCTCTATTAAGTTAAAGGATTAGCAGTATCATCAGGAGATTAAATATTAAAAATCAAAAAGCAAAATGACATATAAAAATGCAAAATGGACCCTCCTTTTTTCAGCAAAATTCAAAAAACATATTTATGCTATTCGTGTGATTTGTTGTTTTTTTCTTTTTTTAATTTTTGAACTTTGATTTGTAATTTTACACTTTGATATTTGATTTTTGCTTTAAGTAAAGTTCATTTCTTCTTCAAAACAACCGTATCCGCGATCATATCGTGAAGAGCCTGATGCTTTTCCGTAAAAGCGGCCATCAGATAACCAATACCAAAAATCGCGCCTGAGATAAATTTGCTCCAGAATCTCGCGTTCGCTTTCCCGAAAGAAATTCTGTTTCCCGACGAATTGGTAACAACTAAATTACAGACTTTTTTGCCCACAGTTGCCTGCAACTTTGAACTCTGCATTATTGTAAAATAAAGCCAGCTGGATACAAATGTCAGTATATAATAAAGCACTATAAAAAATCCTTCCATCTCTTCTATTTCCGAACCCATAAGAGCGATAATAAAACCGATAAAAAACGAGCCCAGAAAACCAACCGGTATTGAACCAAAGATTAAAATCGCGCTGTCGATACAATAAGCGAGAAAACGTTCCCAGAAGCTTCCAAATTCCGAATAAGAAACTGACGTAATATTTTCATCCCGGCTAACAAATTCAGCCCCACACTCGATACAAAATTTAGCATCCTCAGGATTCTTCGCGCCGCACTTTGAACAAA
>CAZVXD010000135.1:0-4832 GCA_964631335.1 uncultured bacterium | reverse complement strand
CATTAGTAGCCCGGAATGTTTTGACATATTCATAGTTTTGATCGAGAGCAATAAATCCCCACCCGCTCCCACCATAGCCGTCCCGGATCATCATAGTTAACCAACCATTAGGCTGTACTTTAAAATCTCGCCGCTCATCCGGTGTACGCAAATACCAGATGGGTGCTCCCGAGTTATTAAAAATAATATTATAAGGTTTCCCTCCGCCACCCCTGTTATCTATAAAAATATATCCGGTATCGGGATTATCGTTTATGGAAATATCTACATGGGGAAAATCACTCGGTACCGATACTCCATTATCCATAATCATAGCTTCTGCGGCATTGGCTTTTCGCGTCAATCCAAACTGACCAACGAGAAAAAATATCAGTAAAGTGATGACAATGACTGTTTTTTTTAACATTTATCTACAATATCCTTTTCATTGTTATAACGTAATAAAGGAATATCTAAATGTCAAGGCAATGCTTTATTGTTTGCTTTACCCCCATTTTTTTATTAATTTCGTCTTCAAGAATCAAAGGGATTGCCGGAAAGGTTTGCGTCTCGGCGGGTAAGCGGGCACGGATTGTTGAAATGGAAACATTTCAAGAAGAGCGAACCCGAGAGCCGAGTGGAAATTTCCTCGCAGGGGAAATTGACCAGGTCTTAAATTTGTGCGCTGTTTGCTTTTAAATCTTCAGTTTACAATTGATAATTTACAGTTTATAATTAAATTTCGGAAAGTGTCTTTTTAGCCGCGTTTCTTTATAAAAAAAGGTTGACAATACCGCATAGCCTTATTATTATATAAAAAAATAAAGGGCGATTAGCTCAGGGGTTAGAGCGCTTGCGTGACATGCAAGAGGCCAGTGGTTCAATTCCACTATCGCCCATTGTTAAATGATAAAAGAAAAAGAATCAGGTTTAAATTTATAATAAATGAAAATAAAGATAAAGCTTTACATGGATGAAGAGGCTTCTGTTTTTGAGGTAGAGAAGGGTATAGCTTTAAAACAAATCCTTAAAGATAAAAACCCCTCTATTTTTAACAAATATTCGGGAGCAATGAGAGAAGGGAAATTCATTGACTTTCATACCCCGTTGGGTAAAAGTGGTGAATTGCGCTTAATCCCTTATCGTGATAAAGTATGCTTCCCCGCGTACTGGCATACCACTTCTCACATAATGGCACAGGCTATTAAAAGACTATTCGACGTTAATCTTGCGATAGGACCATCGATTGAAGAGGGTTTCTATTATGACATGGAAAAAGAAGCTCCCTTTTCTGAAGATGATTTAAACAAAATATCCGAGGAAATGAAAAAAATAATAAAAAGTGATTTACCTATCGAGTACAAAAAAATAAGTAAAACAGAAGCAAAAAAACTCTTTTCCGATAACAAATTCAAACTTGAACTCATCGATGGAATCGAAGATGATTTTGTCTCTGTTTACTCACAGGGTGAGTTTAGCGACCTTTGCAGCGGTCCTCATTTATATTCAACAGGCAAGGTAAAAGCTTTTAAATTATTATCCGTTTCAGGCTCTTACTGGAGAGGAGATGAAAACAGGGAAAGCCTTCAGCGTATTTACGGTATATCATATCCGGACAAACAACTCCTTAAGGATTATATGCATCGTTACGAGGAAGCAAAAGAGAGAGACCACAGAAAACTCGGCAAACAACTTGATTTATTCGATATTTATGAGGAAATCGGAGCCGGACTCGTACTATGGCATCCAAATGGGGCTATAATCCGTGAAGAAATAGAAGATTTTTGGAAGAAAGAACATATAAAAAGAGATTATAAAATTGTCAGAACTCCCCATATCGCAAAAGCTGACTTATGGAAAACTTCCGGGCATTATGATTTCTATCTTGAAAATATGTACACATTCGAGAGAAACAACGAAGAATATGTTGTTAAACCCATGAATTGTCCTTACCATATTCTGATTTACAAAAAACAAACAAGAAGCTACCGGGACCTTCCGATTAAATTCGCGGAACTCGGTACGGTTTACAGATACGAACGTTCCGGGACCTTACACGGAATGTTAAGAGTAAGAGGGTTCACACAGGATGACGCGCATATTTTTTGCCATGAAGATCAAATAGAAGATGAAATCGGAAAAGTTTTCGATTTTGCTATTGAAATGATAAAAACTTTCGGGTATAAAGATTTCGAAATATCTCTTTCCGTGAGGGATCCGGAACACAAGGAAAAATACGCGGGTAGTGACAACGAATGGAAAAACGCGGAAGCGGCGCTGGCTTCAACCCTGCAAAAAAGGAATATCGAATACAAAAGAGAAGAAGGAGAAGCTGTATTTTACGGTCCCAAAATCGATATAAAAATTAAAGACGCAATAGGAAGAAGCTGGCAGGGTCCCACTATTCAATTCGATTTTAACCTCCCACACAGATTCAAAGCGACTTATATCGGAGAAGACGGTCAGGAACATATGGTTTACATGATACACAGGGCACTCTTCGGTTCTTTTGAACGGTTCATCGGAGGGTTGATAGAACATTATAATGGTAATTTTCCCACCTGGCTCGCGCCAATTCAGGTAATACTTCTTCCGATCACCGATGAACAAATAGATTTTTCAGAAAAAGTTTTCAATAACCTGAAAGAAAATGGAATAAGGGTAAAATTAGACAGCCGAAATGAAAAATTGTCCAGAAAAATCCGGGATGCTGAGACACAAAAAGTTCCATATATGTTTATTATCGGCAACAAAGAAGTTGAGTCTAAAACAGTATCTGTCAGAAATCATAAGGACGGCGACATCGGCAATTTTAAAATAGAAGATATTTTATCCAAAATTAAAGAAGAAATAACACAAAGGAGGTAAGCCATTTCGAAAAACAGTAAAAAATACGTAAATTACGAAATTAGAGCGAATAAGGTGAGGATTATTGATGATAATGGAGACAATAAAGGGGTTAAAGATACAAAAGAAGCGATTAAAGAAGCAAAATCCAACGGTTTTGACCTGGTTCTTGTCGCGCCTGACGAAGACCCGCCGGTCTGTAAATTCATGGACTATGGCAAGTACCTTTACAGGCAAAATAAAAAAACAAGAAAAGAACGTCAGCGTCAAAAACACACTCTGAAAGAAATGAAATTCTATCCGAAAATCGAAGCACACGATTACGAAACTAAAATAAGACACATAAAAAGATTTCTACATGAACAAAACCCGGTAAGAATTCAAATCTGGATGAGAGGAAGGGAAAAAGTTCATCCCGAACTGGCTGAGAGCTTAGCGGAGAGAATTATAAAAGACACGGAAGAAATTTCAAAACTACAGGGAGAACTAAAACCGATCAATCACAGAGTTCAATTTCAACTAATGCCAACAGGAGGAAATAATGCCCAAAATGAAAACGAAGGGAGCAGTTAAAAAAAGGTTTAAGGTATCTAAAAACGGAAAGATATCCTTTAAGAAAGCCGGTAAAAATCATCTGCAGTCTAAACACAACAAAAGACACCGCCGGCGTCAAAGCAAAGATAGTGTTCTATCAAAAGCTGATCAGAAAAAAGTAAAAGAACTTCTAAGAATTTAAGGGGGACTAAAATGTCTAGAGAAAAGAGTGTAATACAGAGAAGGAAACGACGAAAAAGAGTATTGAAACAAGCAAAAGGCTATTTCAGCAAAAGAAAAAACTCTTATAGAGTAGCAAGGCAAGCGGTAATGAGAGCGCTCCAGAACGCCTATGTGGACAGAAAAAGACGAAAAAGAGATTTCAGAGGCTTATGGATAACCAGAATCAACGCGGCTGCTCGTCAAAATGGACTATCCTACAGCAAGTTAATTCACGGGTTATCTATATCTAAAATTAAATTAAACAGAAAGGTACTCGCGGATATGGCGGTACGCCAACCTGAAATATTCTCAGAAATAGCAAAAACCGCGAAAGAGAGCGTTAATGGATCTTGAATCCCTCGGGGATCAGGCAAAACTTGAAATTAAAAAAGCCACTTCTCTCGACGAGATAGAATCGGTCAGAATAAAGCATCTCGGAAAAAAGGGAAGAATTACCGATATACTGCGTTCAATCGGGGATTTGCCAGTAACCGAGCGACCAAAAGTTGGACAGCTTGCCAATAAATTGAAAAATGAATTATCCGAATTAATAAAAGAAAAAAAGGAACAGATAGAAAAGCAAAAATCTTTCCCATGGATAGATCTTTCTCTGCCCGGTAGAAAGCCCGAAATTGGCGGACTTCATCCGCTTTCGATACTTTCTCAAGAAATCCAGGAAATCTTTATTCAAATGGGATTTTCCGTGGTGACAGGTCCGGAAATCGAAACCGAGTACTATAATTTTACCGCTTTAAATACTCCGGAGGATCATCCGGCAAGAGATATGCATGATACTTTTTATCTCAAAGACGGAAGACTGCTTAGGACCCACACTTCACCTGTTCAGATCAGAACCCTGGAAAAACATTCGCCCCCGCTTCGTATAATTTCACCGGGGAAATGCTATAGAGTGGATACTTTTGATCCTATACACTCCCCTACCTTCACGCAAATAGAGGGTTTGTGGATAGATAAAAACATTTCGATGGCGGATCTTTTCGGAACTTTAGATTTATTGGCGAAAAAAATCTTCGGCAAGGATGTTAAAACAGAATTCTTCCCGAGTTATTTTCCTTTCACCGAACCTTCGGCTGAAATGTGGATCGAATGTCCTTTCTGTAAGGGAAAAGGATGTTCTGTTTGCAAAAAGAGAGGAAAAATCGAAACAGTCGGAGCGGGCATGGTACATCCTAACATCTTAAAATCTCTCGGATATGAAGAATACAATGGTTTCGCTTTTGGAATGGGCA
>CAZVXD010000134.1:0-4836 GCA_964631335.1 uncultured bacterium | reverse complement strand
TATAGAACTCGCTATTTCTACTTCGTAGGGGATTTTGTTCTTTTCTACAAAACGCATAAAAGCTTTCTGATCGAACTTATTATCCTCTACTAAGAGAACACGATATTTTTTTTCTTCCATTATGGCGACTCCGATAAAGTCCAGTACATTTTTATTGTTTTAATTACTTCGACAAAATCTATATAATTTACGGGTTTCATCATGTATCCTGAGATTCCGAGATTATAACCTTCGGCTTTGTCTTCATCTTCTTTAGAAGTAGTTAAAACAACCACTGGAATGATTCTCAGTGCGTCTTCTTTTTTGATAACTTTCAGAAATTCTATACCGTCCATTCGGGGCATTCTCAAATCTAAAAGTATTAATCCCGGTCGTTTCTTTTTGCCGTCTTTTAAATACCGCAAGGCTTCTTCTCCGTTATGGGTTATCTCCAGAGGATTTGTTACATGAATTTCATTGAAAGCCCTTTTAACACTCTTTATGTCTATTTCGTCGTCTTCAACCAACAGAATCGTTTGTTTTTGGTTCATATTTTTATTTCCTCCTTATTGTTTTGGCAGGGTAAAATGAAAAGTGGTTCCCTTGCCCATTTCCGATTCTACCCATATTTTTCCTTTATATAAATCTACAATTTTTTTGACAATTGTTAGCCCGATTCCCGTGCTCCTGTCTTTTGGTGACGGATCCAGAGTCTGGAATATCTTGAATATTTTATCCCAGTATTTTTTTTCTATTCCCGGACCGTTGTCTGATACGCTGAATAACCATTCTTTCGGTTTTTCCTCACACTTAACTTTTACAATACCCTGTGGTTTGCCCGCGTGCTTTATGGCGTTGCTCAGGAGGTTTTGAAAAAGCTGAATCATCCGGGTTCTGCCCATTCTATATTCAGGCAATTCATTTTCAACTATGATTTTTACGTTATCCGGAGGTGCCAGTAAATCTATCACCTCGTCCAGAAGTTTGTTTAAATCGATATTTTCTTTTTCTTCCTCGGTCCTGCCTATTTTGGAGTATTCAAGTATTCCCTGAATCATATCGTCCATACGGGTAGACCTTTGCTGTAACATTTTTAAACTTTCTTTACCTTCATTATCCAGTTTATCCCCGTAATCCTCATATAACCATTCGGCCAATTGGTTTATGCCCCGTAGAGGCGCCTTTAAATCGTGGGAAGTTATATAAGCAAAGCTTTCCAGGTCTTTTGTTCTTTCCGCAACTTTCCTTTCGAGTTTCCGTCCGTATGCGACTATATTTCTTACCCTTACCAGATAAATACTGTAAATGGCTAATATTATTAATGCTATCATGATTAATCTAAACCATATCGTCTGCCAGAAAGGGGGTGTAATAATAATTCGAAGTGAAGCTCCCTTTTCGTTCCATACTCCGTCGTTGTTAGAACCTTTAACGCGGAACACGTAATTACCCGGGTTTAAATTTGTGTATGTCGCTTCTCTTTTGTTTCCCACGTAATTCCAGTCTTTATCGAAACCTTCTAACATATAAGCGTACTGGTTTTTCTCCGGAGCTATGAAATTTAATGCTGCGTATTCGAAGGTTATTACCGAATGTTTATAGGACAGAGTTATTTGATCCGCGACGCTTATATGTTTTTTTAAGGGCGAATCTTTAGTTCCTATGGGTACATCTTTATTAAAGAGAAGCAAACCCGTAATTACGACCGGGGGTGTGTTTGGGTTTGCTTTTATGCTGTCCGGATGAAAAACATTGAAACCGTTTGTTCCTCCGAAATACATTTTACCACCTTCGCCTTTGCAAAGTGAACGGGGTCTGAATTCGTTTCCCTGGAGACCATCGCCGACGTCGTAGTTTATAAAAGTAGGATTTGCAGGACGGTTTATACCGTTTAAGAATTTCGATATACCTTTGTTAGTGCTTATCCAGAGATTTCCATGATCGTCTTCCAGTATGCCGTTAATTTGATTGTTCGGCAGGCCATCTTTTTGTTGATAATGGCCGAAAGTGCTGTCTTCGCGGTTAAACACGTTTAGTCCGCCGATAGTGCCTATCCACAGGTTTCTTTTACTGTCTTCGAAAAACATATTGGCGCCGTCGTAACTAATACTTTCAGGATCTTTTCTGTCATGCGAGAAATGTATAAATTTTTCATTTTCTTTTTCGAATAATTCGACTACCATACTCGAAGATAGCCATATTTCTCCGTAACTGCTTTCGAAAAGGGTTCTTACCCAGTCGTCGGATATGGAATATTCATCTTCGGGGTCGAAAGTATATCTTTTAAATGTTTTAGTCCTGTAGTCGAACAAATTTAGTCCCCCGCCCATCGTTCCGATCCATAAGTTTCCGCTATGGTCTTCGAGTATGGCGAACATATTGTTAGATCCGATGCTTGTGGTGTCATTAGGGTTATTTTCGAAGCGGGTAAAAGTACTTTTTTCTCTGTTAAGCAAATTCAGCCCTCCTGCCCAGGTTCCGACCCAGAGATTTCCCTTACTGTCTATTTCAAGAGCGCAAACGGAATTTGAACCTAAGCTTTTCGAGTCGCGAGGGTCGTGGGTAAAATGTATAAATTTTTCGTTCTTTTTATCGAATAAATTCAATCCATAGTCGGTACCCAGCCATAAATGGTTTCCTTCTTCGAGGATAGCGTTAACGTAATTATTACTCAAACTATTTGGGTGGTTTTTTCGCTGTTTATAATGTTCGAATTTCTTTAGTAATTTGTTGTACATATTTAAACCATTTCCGTAGGTCCCTACCCAAACACTGCCGATATTATCTTTGTAAATAGTATAGATGGAATTGTGAGAGAGGGTGGAATTGTCGTCCGGATCATGCCTGAAATGGTAAAATGTGGGATTGGTTTCTTTAAAATTTTTCAAATCAAGAATGTCCAATCCGCCGTTTTCGATACCGATCCACAGGTATCCGTTTTTATCTTCTATAAGAGCCATTATTGCCCCTTCTCCTATACTGTTTTCCTTATTTATATCGTGTTTGTAATTTATGAAATGAGATTTCTCGGGATTTTTTTCGTTGAATTTTAGCAAGCTTAATCCACCATGAGTTCCCACCCACATTCTGTTCTCGCCGTCGATGTATAGGCACTCGATATTATTATTTGCAATTATAGAATTACTATTTTTTTCATTTTTGAAGCTGATGAATGTGTCCGTTTTCGAGATTAATAGATTTAATCCATTCGCGGAAGCTACCCAGATATTACCATTATCATCCGTACAAATGTCGCTGAGATCATCACTGCTTAAGTTATCCTTTTCCCCGGTCCATGAAGAAGTTACGCTATCTTTCGCCAGGTCATATAAGTATAATCCCTTGTTGCGGCTAACGATAAATATTTTTCCGTTTTCGAGTTCGAGAAAATCGACAATTACTTTATGAGAAAGAGAATTCAGGTAAATAAAACGATTTTTATTTCTGTCGTAAAGATTCACTCCGTTTTCTGTTCCTATCCATAGATTGCCTTTTGTATCTTCGTATATTGACGAAATCCCGTTATTGCTGATTGTACTTTTATCCTCGGTATTGTTCTTATAAACAGTAAAATTGTAGCCGTCGTATTTATTCAATCCTTCGTTTGTGCCGAACCACATGAATCCATATTTATCCTTATATATAGATATTACCCAGCTTTGCGACAATCCGTCCTGAACTGTTAGGCGGGTGAATTCTATTCGCGGTCGATGCGCGTAGCTATTGATAAATTGCAATAATATTAAGGTTAGGAGTAACTTTTTAATTAGTTCTAACATCGTCATTGTTTTGGCAGGGTGAAAAAGAAAGTGGTTCCTTTCCCCTTTTCCGATTCTATCCATATTTCCCCTATATATAAATCCAATATTTTCTTAACTATGGTTAGTCCTATCCCCGTGCTTTTATCAGCAGGATTCTTCTCCAGGGTTTGGAAAATCTTGAATATCTTATCCCAGTATTTCTTCTCTATGCCCGGACCGTTGTCGGATATGCTGAATTCCCATTCCCCGGGTTTTTCCTCGCATCTAACCTCTATTATCCCTTCCGGCTTACCCGCGTGTTTTATGGCGTTGCTCAGGAGGTTTTGAAAAAGCTGAATCATCCGGGTTCTGTCCGCGGTATATTCAGGCAATTCGTTTTCTACCTTTATTTTTATATTTTTGTGAGGAGCCAGAAGTTCTATTACCTCGTTTAACAGTTTGTTTAAATCGACTTTTTCCTTTTTTCCTTCAGTTCTTCCGATTCTGGAGTATTCCAGTATCCCCTGGATCATGGCGTTCATGCGTATCGCTCTTTCTCTCAGCATTTTTAAATTTTCTTTACCTTCTTTATCGAGTTTGTCATGGTAATCATCCGTTATCCATTCCGCCAGCTCGTTTATACCCCGCAGAGGCGCCTTCAGGTCGTGTGACACAATATGAGCGAAGTCTTCTAATTCCTGGTTTGATTTTCTTAGGTCTTCTGTCCTTTCTGTTACTTTGTTTTCCATTTCTCGTCCATACTCTACAATATTTCTGATTCGAATGTTATGGATAAGGTAAACAATTAAAATTATTAATATTATTAAGAAAATTCGGAACCACAGAGTTTCCCAGAAGGGAGGAGTTATAATAATTTTAAGCGAAGCTCCTTTTTCGTTCCATACCCCGTCGTTGTTTGAACCTTTTACTCTAAACGTATATGTTCCCGGATCAAGATTTGTATAAGTCGCTTCTCTTTTATTGCCGACATAATTCCATTTTTCGTCGAATCCTTCTAACATATAAACGTATTGATTTTTTTCAGGAATAAGGTAATTTAATGCGGCGAACTCAAAACTAAAAACTGAATGTTTATAGGATAATGTGATCTCTTCGG
>CAZVXD010000133.1:0-4862 GCA_964631335.1 uncultured bacterium | reverse complement strand
CAAAGACGCGAAACACGCGACTCTAAACTCGAAACACTATTCCACGCGCCAATTTGCGTTCTTTGTGGCTCAATCAACACTTGACAAATATTACGATTTGTATTATAATAAGTATGATAAAAAGTATGAAAGGAGTATAGAATGAAAGAAAGGTTAAGCATAACATTAAATCAGGAACTATATAAAGAGGTAAAGAGAAAGGCTGATGAGCTACATGAGCCTGTTAGCCGTATAATCGAAAAAGCTATATCTGCCTGGCGTCGCGACGAAATCGCCGAAAGTTTAAAAGAATATTATGTTAATGCCGAATCCGGACAGGAAGAAATTGTTAAAGACGCGGAATCGCTAATCGACGAAGTTTGGAAGTAGTAATATGGGAGAATTTAAACGAGGAGATATAGTAACTTTAAAATTCCCTTTCGCCGAAAAACCTTCCAAAACAAAACTTCGACCGGCTTTAATTATACAAAACGACATCGGCAATCGTTACAGCAAAAATACAATAGTGCTTATGATAACCTCTTCATCTCCTTTCTCAAAACTATATCCGGTTCAGGTTTTAATTCCTGAGGATTCCGGAGTGGGGCTAAAGAAAACTTCCTTAGTGGACGCGGGAGTCGTTTTTACTGTTTCAAAGGACCGGATAAAAAACAAAATCGGCGAGTGCCCGACAAAAATTATGAAGGAAGTAAATAAGGCTATAAAAGTCAGTCTGGACATTTGACAGTTGTGTTTTGAATAGCGGTATTTGGGATTTTGGATTTAGGGGTTAGGATTTGATTTTTGCCAATTTTCCAATTAACCAATTCCCCAACAACTATTTTTTTACCCGAAGGGTAAAAAAATCCCCCCTTGCGGTTTTCGAGTTTTTTATCAATTTATTTTTATAAAATAAGGAGAAGAAAATATGAAAAGTAGATTTTTACTAATGATTTTTTTAGTCGTTTTATCTTTTGTTTCCTGTAGTGATTCTGGTTCTTTGGAAATTACCTGGCGGGGGAATTGGGTCAGCACTATTAATTACGATGAGCGCGGAAGTTTTATTTTTAATTTGAAGATCGAGTATGAAGAACTGAGCGGAACTGTAACGATTTCAGGTATGGGTATAAGCGATCTTCAGGTGGAAGGAGAGGCGAGTAAAGATTATGATAGCTATCACAACCCTGTAACTCATATAGAATTTTCCGACATAAACGATAGAATAGCCTTCACGGCTATTGTCTACACGCATAACATCGACAGCGATACCAGGTTAGATGGAGTTTATACCGACGACGCGAATGAAGATGAGGGACACTGGTATTGCAGAGATGATAGTAGAAAGGATTTTTCCGATATTTCCTCTTTTCCTTTGGATTCCTCGATTGTTTATCCGAGAGGTTTATGTTTCGATGGTAATTCTTTATGGCTATCAGATGCAGATGTTCCTGCTACTATTTATAAAATAGACCCGACAAACGGAATGATTATCGATTCGTTCGATGTCTCCGGTATCGTTGAAAACCCGCAGGGATTAGCCTGGGATGGTTCGAGTATTTGGTGTATAGGCAGTGACAGTCTTTACGAATTAGATACTCTTTGTTCCGTCCTGTCGTCAGTTCCGTGTATCTCAAGCGGAGGGTCTGATATTGCCTACGCTTCCGGTTATATCTGGCACGGAGATCCTCTAATGGATATGTTGCAAAAGATAGATCCCTCGAGCGGGAACATTGAAAGCACTTATGATTCTCCCACAACATGGCCCGCGGGATTCGCTTTCGACGGGACCGATTTATGGGTCTCGGATGGGTACAATTCTTATTACTGGCCTTCCATTTTCAAAATCGACCTTTCGGGGAATATTCTCGATACGTACAATTCACCCTGTTTTTATCCCTGGGGGGTTGCCTTCGGTGATTCATATCTTTACTGTATAGATTTCGAACATAAGAGGATTTTTAAGGTAGGTATTTAGGTTGATTTTAGAGTTTGTTTAATTTTAA
Source organism: uncultured bacterium (assembly GCA_964631335.1). Taxonomy (GTDB): domain Bacteria; phylum Hydrothermota; class UBA3072; order UBA3072; family UBA3072; genus JAFGHJ01. The sequence goes on along the minus strand of CAZVXD010000133.1, from coordinate 2,880 downwards.
TTCATAAAAACAGGAGGTAAAAATTATGAAACGCATATTTTTATCTGTAATTTTTTTATCCGTCTTATTTCTTGTTTCCTGCACTGATTCTCTTTCTGGGGAATTTACCTGGCAGGGGACCTGGTATAGCGAAACAAATTACGATGAGCGCGGAACTTTTATTTTTAATTTTAACATCGAGCATGAAGAACTTACCGGAACGATCACAATTCCCGGGTTGGGGATAAGCGATCTTCAGATTGAGGGGGAGATAGTTAGAGATACTATTCTTATGATTGAGGTAACCAATATCGAATTTTACGATATTGATGGTATGATGTCTTTCACGGCTACTATCTACTCGCATGATATCGACAGCGATACCAGAGCGTACGGATATTACATAGATATCGAGGAGGCGGATATGGGACGTTGGTATTGTACAGATGATAGCAGAAAGGATTTCTCGAATGTTTCCTCTTTTCCTCTGAGTTCCTCAATTTTTTATCCGTGTGGATTGTGTTTTGACGGTAACCATTTGTGGTTGACTGATGCCGCTGCTTCTTCTATTATTTATAAAATAGACCCGACAGATGGAACGGTTGTAGATTCATTTGATGTTTCCGCTGATATTTCATATCCTGAAGGGTTAGCCTGGGATGGTACGAGTTTATGGTGTGCCAGTACCGATGGTCTTTATCGGCTCGACACTCTTTGTTCCGTTAATTTATCCATTACATTTGATGCCTATAGTGGAGATGACATTACATATGCTTCCGGTCATATCTGGTGCGGCGACTTATATGAATTGCTAAAAGTAGACCCCTGGACAGGATATGTTGAAGATTCTTATAATTTTGATGCCGCATTGCCCCAGGGATTCGCTTTCGATGGAACCCATTTATGGGTTTCGGAGATAGGTACTTATGAAGGATGGCCTGCGATTTTCAAAGTTAACCAATCGGGAAGTATGCGTGAGACATATAACGCGCCCTGTTTTTCTGCCGGGGGACTTGCTTTTGGGGATTCATGCCTTTACTGTATCGATGATGCGTATAATAGGATTTTTAGGTTAGAATTCTGATAGCCTACAGTTTTCAAGTATTGGGACACTCATAATCTTGAATTTTGGGTGTTGAATTTTGAATAGCAGTATTTGGGATTTTGGATTTAGGGGTTAGGATTTTGTTCTTGCCAATTTTCCAATCAACCAATTCCCCAACAACTATTTTTTTACCCGAAGGGTAAAAAAATCCCCCCTTGCGGTTTTTGAATTTCGAGTAATCTTCCTTAAGTATTAAATATGGGAAAAGAAATTCATCCTTTATTGGATAAAGAAAAACAGGAAAAGGCGAAGGTGTACGAATGGATCAGGCGTAAGATTGGTTTGTGGAGTATGCTTCTTTCGGGTGTTTTTAATATACTTTTTTATTTTTCCGGATTTTCCCACAGGATCGCGAGCACAGGTATTTTTCCGTCTATAATTTTGGTTTTTATTTTTTACATGTTTATTTACGCCGGCATTCATGAAATTATAAGCCTTCCGATATCTTATCTTTCCGGTTTTGTTATAGAAAAGAAATACGGTTTTTCAAACCAGACCAGAGGTGAGTGGTTTAAAGAGCACGGGAAAAGTTTTCTTGTTTCTTTAGTTATAAGTATAATTATATTCGGGGCTCTTATATATATATTTCAAAGGTTCGGAGATTTATGGTGGTTAGTGGCGTCACTTTTTATGGTTTTCTTCTCTGTAGTTATGTCCATGGTTTTTCCGGTATGGATTATGCCCATATTTCATAAATACGAGCCTATAGAAGACGAGGAATTAAAAAATTCTCTACTGGATATTCTGGAAAAGGGAGGTCTTAAAATCAAAGGGTTTTTCAGGGAAGATACCAGCAAGACAACCAAAAAAGAGAACGCGATGCTCGCGGGTTTAGGGAAAACCAAGAGAGTTATTTTAACGGATAATATTATAAACAATATGGAACCGGACGAGATAAGGACGGTTCTCGCGCACGAAGTAGGGCATTACAGAAGAGCGCATATGCCCAAAATGATTTTTACCGGTCTTTTTTTTAATTTATTCGCGTTTTATCTTTTGCATTTAGTCTTTACAGTTCTATTTCCCGGTTTTTTAACCGGTGTAAGGGCTAATATCGCTCTGCTTCCCATGTTCTTATTATCCTTAAATTTTATCGATTTAGCCTTGTTAAAAATACTGCAGAACGCCATGGTTCGCCGGTTCGAGGAGCAGGCTGACTTTGAGGCGCTCAGTCTTTCGGAAGACCCGGAGGCTTTTAAAAGAGCGATGGCGGGTCTGGCTAATCGAAATCTTTCCAACGCCTATCCCAATTTGTGGGTCAAACTTATCTATTACAGCCACCCCCCGGTGGGAGAGAGATTACAAAAAGCGGAAGAGTATCTTTCAGATACTGGTTAATTTGTTAATTGGGGAATTAGTTGATTGGTAAAAAGGAGAGGGAAACAGGGTTTCAGGTGTTGGGTTCTGGGTTCTAGGTACTGGCAAACAACGATTCCTTGACAAATTTATAAAATTTATTAAAATATACTAGTATAAATTTTAAAATAAATAAAAATGGAACAATTTAATAGATTTATTTGTGAAAAAGTGATTAAAGGACTGAAGGCGAAGAGGCTTGTATTTATAATCGGTCCGCGCAGAGTGGGTAAAACCACTTTGATGAAAATAGTATTTAACAAATTTAAGTTTGATAAATCGTTTTTTGTAGATATCGAAACTCTTTCGGAATTCAGCATGTTCGAAAATTACAAGAGTTTTATCAGATACATGGAAATCAATGGTATCAAGTCAGAAGACGTTGCTTTAATAGGGCTCGATGAAGTACAGCATATAAAAGGAATAAATGGTATATTGAA
>CAZVXD010000132.1:0-4880 GCA_964631335.1 uncultured bacterium | reverse complement strand
TTCTACCTATTTTTTATTTTAATTATGCTAAACGGGAGGCAAGATGAAAAAATCGCTTTTACTTGTTTTTTTCTTTTCTCAAATTCTCTTTTCACATAGAATAGAATTAAACAACGGTAAAATAATAAACACTGAATTACTCCGCATGGAAAACGACTCTATTTACACGTCTGATACCTTTTTATTAAGAGCTGATGTTAAATCCATTACATTCGGCGAAGGAGGATTTGAAAAAGGGAAAGGAAAATTGCCGGAAGCTATTGAAAACATTATAGAAAATAAAGAAGAATTAATGGTTCGATACTCTGATTTCGACGGAGTAGTTATGCTGGACAAAGGTTTAAATAAAATGTTTCCCGACGGAACACGCAGATATGAATATCATTTCAGAGGATTAATCCTAAAGGATTCCAAAAGAACATGGGCTACCTTTCAAAGAAGTTTCGACCCTGAAAGAGAAAAGATGAGAGTGGATATGGCAAGAGTTATAAAAAGCGACGGAAGCGAAATCCCTCTGGATTTGAGCAAGGTAAAAATAACAAAACCGAGAGAAGAGGGTATGTTTTTTGACAGAGGCAAGGTAATTTCATTTACAATTCCCGAAGTCGAGGTGGGAGATATCGTCGAATACAAATACACGGAAGAGATTTTTAACCCCTGGGATAAAAAAATATTTACCTCCGGATGGTTTTTCGGAGGATCCGAACCGGTAATAGAATCTTCTATTAAAGTAGTTATCCCTTATGAAAGTTATTTCAATTTTATTATAAAGAATAAAGAAGACGTAAATATCGATTCTTCCTCCACAGATTCAACAAGAATCTATATATTCGATAAATACAATACGCTGCCGCCCATAGAAGAGCCTTTAATGCCCGTTACAGAAGAACTGGTTCCTTTCCTGCGTTTTTCCAATCAGAGAAACTGGGATTATACATTCAACTGGTACGCGGATTTCCAGAAAAAAAGAATGATTGTAACCGAAGTAATCCAGAAAATTGCGGATTCTATTACAAATGGATTAACAATTAATAAAGAGAAAACAGCCGCTTTATATCACTGGATACAAAGAAATATAAGATATATATCTATAAAAGGGTCAGCTTCGAGCGGAGTTTCGGGTCACGAAGCGGCGCAGACTCTCGAAAACGGATACGGAGACTGCACCGATAAAGCCATACTCTTCTCTACCCTATTAAAAGCGGTCGACATAGAAGCTTACCCTGTTTATCTGCACACTTATCCCGGACCAAGATTGATTAAAGAAGTGCCTTCATTCTGGGGAAACCACGCTATAGTGGAAATTTTTCCGGAAGAAGGGAACCCTTATTTTCTCGACCCTGTTTCTCAGTACTTCAGATATCCTTCATTTGCCACGATGGACCACGGAACCGACGCGATTTGCGCTCAAAAATCGAGAATCGACTATATACCCGTACCGCCTCCTGAAAAAAACGGAAGAAATTATACATATTCAATCGAAATAAACGCCAGAGATTCAGCTCTCGTTACTTTTCAATCAGAATACAACGGAAGCTACGAAGCTCAGGTAAGAGCCTACTGGGAAAGACTAACTGAGGAAGAAAAGAAAAAACAGTTCGAACAAATGGCAAAAAGAGTTTCTTCTAATGCCATACTACTAAATTATGAATTAAAAAACTTAACGGATATCTCCAAGCCGTTTATAATGACAATAAAATATAAAGTTCCGGAACTTTTAAGAAAACAGGGAGAATTATTTATACTGAAACTTCCCGAACTGGAAGATAGACACACGAGAAATGAACTCTCACTTTCTACTCGTAATTATGACTTGATATACGACACATCTGAAGAAATAATCGACATTTACAAAATACTTCTGCCGGATGAAATCAAAGTTTTATCTCTGCCTGAAAAATTTTCACAAACCGTTAAAAACGCCGAATACACAGCATCATACACACAAAAAGGCGATACCTTAATTTTTCAAGACAACTGGCGGAGAAGAGATAAAACAATAAAAGCTTCCGAATACGGTGATTACCGTAATATATGTACTGAAGTATTGAATTATACAAAAAGACCCGTAATTATGCTTTCGACAGGAGCGAAACAATGAGAAAACACACTATAATATCAATAATAATCCTTAATGCCTTTTTCATATCATGCGGAAAGCAGATTCTCAAAAATAATATCGAATGGAAAGAAGATATTATTTACACGGAAAAAGGTGAAGAATATAAATGCAGAGTACTAAAAATAACTCCCGACTCTATATACATAGCGACAGCGGAAGATTCATTTACTTTACATAAAAATGAAGTACGGGGCATCGATCTGGCAAAAAAAAGAGAAGGGTATCTATGGAAAACAACAAAGGATATTACTGATCCGATATTAAATCAAAGTCTGAAGGCAGATCTTTCAGAGTTTTCCGATAAAAACTATGTGGATGTTTACAGCGAAAGACATTTAAAAATAAAAGAAGATTCCAGCTACGCTTATTCTATACGATATATCAGAGCGATTTGCTCCGAAAAAGGGAGAAATGCTGGCAATATTAATTTCAATTATTTATCAAAAGAAGAAAGAATGGAAATAAACTTCGGCAGAACAATAACAAAAGAGGGTGAAGTACTTCACCTTCGGGAAAACGCCATAGAAGACGCCTCTATTTACTCCCGAATACCACCCTACGAGAACGCGCATGAAAGAAAAATAGCTCTAAGAGAAGTTAAACCGGGAAATTTTTTAGATTTTAAAGTCACGATTTACGGAAAAATATCGGAGGACTTCCCCTTCATCTTAGAAACGACCCTGGGAAGTTCCGGCCCCACTCTAAAAAGCATTGTTAAAATCGAAACCCCCAGATACTTCGATATAAATTATGAAGATTGGAAAGCAAACGAACCTTATCTGAAATTCGCGGGTAGAAATAAAATTTATGAATGGAAAATAAATAACCTGGAAGCTTTTGAAGATGAAAATAACGCTCCGCCCAAATCTTACATTTTTCCCAGAATTACCGCCGGACTAAAGAATGATTGGGAAAAAATATCCCAAAGCTTCACAAAACGACTTGAAGGGGAATATAATCCCCAAAGCGAAATTCCGGAAAACATATACAGGGAAATTAATGAATTAGTAAGATTTGTCGATGTACCTTCATACAAAACCGATTGCTATCCTAAAAGTTTAGAAGAAATACTGGCAAATAAACTGGCAAACTCTCTCGATAAAGCTTTTCTTTTGTATTCCGCTTTAAAATCGAAGGGATATCAGGCGGAACTTGTTTTAGTTAGATCAAAAACAAGAGGGCAATTAGCTGAAGAAGTGCCTTCCTTATATCAATTCGACGGCGCGCTGGTAAAAACAGAAGAAATATTTCTCGATCCCTCTTCCGAGTTAATACCGTACGGATACATCAGACCCGAATATCAGGGAACTAAAGGTCTATCGGTAAACAAAAACGAATTTGCGCAAATACCTTTATTGGAACCGGATAAAGAAAAAACTTCTATTTCCAGAACAATAGAGCTTAAAGAAAACGGAGAAGCATCGATAGAAGAAAAAATGACATTTCTGGGCAGTATGGCTGCCAGCCTTAAAAGTCTGAGGTATATGAGACAGGAAGACAAAAAGAACATGCTTGAGAGCTATCTTAATAGAAATATACAGGGTTCAAATATAATAGATTTTACTCTCACACACATAGAAGACCAGAGCCCGGAGGTTGAAATCGGCATAGAATACAAAGCAAACGGATTAGCCTTGAAACAGGGCAATTTTTTACTTTTCCATATACCGGGCATAAATTATTCCGCTTACTCGGTAGGAGCTACGATAAGAAAATATCCTGTTTACTGGGGAAAACTCTCGAAAAATGAGAACGAAATAAAAATCAAAATACCGGAAAATTACACTGTTCGCTATCTTCCCGAAGAAATCGCCCTCTCGAATCCTTTTATCGAGTTTGAGAATTTTGTCGAAAGTGAAGGGCAATCAATAACTTACAGAGATTATTATATAGATAAAGAAGAATTAATTCCCGTGGAATATTATACCGAATACAAAGATATAATAACCCAAATCGCCGAACTCCCCGAAGAGTGGATAATACTGGAGAAGAAATAACTAAAGATAAAGATTTATCACACAGAGAACACAAAGATCTTACTTTTTCTTTACTTGACCCCTTGAATCCTCAAGCCCTTGATACCTAAACTTAAGTAACAACGAATAGCACCCCTATACAGTCATACTTCCCTACGGGGCAGGCAAATAACACTAATGATTTTTTTTCTTATAATTCCTACTTTGTTCTACTTATTAGAATAAAACCGACCCCGGAAAGAATCGATGTAAGGTCATACGTTAATATTCTCGAATCGTCAACTATATTTCCGATTCCATTCAAAATCAAAAGAACACCAATAACTAATATTAGAATTTTTATAACCTTATTCACTTTCTCCCTCCTTTATTTTTATTAATAATACTTAAAAGCACGAATAATATTAATCATAAATACTCCCCTAAACAACCTGTTTTACGTTATTTCTTAAAAAAATCGCGCAATTCGTGTTTTTATTGTTCTTTGTGTGAGAATAATTCGGTGTAACGGAAAACTTTAAAGAAACGCATTCCCCTCCGTACTCTATGTGTCTCTATGGTTCGATTTGTTTTTGGGATGAGGTGGGCTTTAAACAATTCGTGTTATTTGTGCTATTTGTTGTTTCCTGTTTTTTTAGGGTTGAGGTGTTGCTTTTAATCAACAATATTAATTTGTTGTTTTTCTTTGTGGTCTTTGTGTACTTTGTGGTTCAATAATTTAAGTTAACGGAAGGGCTGTAAGCCGGATTCTGTTATAGACAGTCATTGATCTTTGCAACTAC
>CAZVXD010000131.1:0-4928 GCA_964631335.1 uncultured bacterium | reverse complement strand
AAATATACGAAAATCTAATCGCAGGAGTTAATGAGGAAGATAAGAATAAAGAAAAGGTTTTAAAAGTTACTCAAAATCTTTTCATGGGAACAGCCGAGGTGCAGGTGTATGGAGTAGAGTTACCGGTAACACTAAATGTGTATGATGTAACCGGGAGAGTGAGGGAAAGAGAAATAATTTTCAGTTCCTCCCCCGTAACTATCGGTGCTAATCTTAAACCCGGGATTTATTTCGTAGGGATAAAAGGTTTTGAATCGGTAAAAATAGAAAAATTAAGATAGGAAGAGAAACGGCGAATCACACGAATAGCACGAATATTTTTATTTTTTCGTTTTTTTGACCAGGAGCTAAGGACAAGCAACTTTGTTCCCCTTGATACTTTTCAAAGAAGACCTGACTCCTCTATACTTCGGTAATTCCAGGGGTCTAATTGTGAATTTTGAATTTAAAGACAGAATTAGGATATAGATTACTCTTGTCCAATGTCTGCAGTTCGACGTCCGGAGTCTTAACTAAATCTCGAGGCCCAGGACCAAAGACCTAAGGAAGCTTATTCGCTTTTCAAGGTTTAATCCCGTGGCACTTGAAATGTTCGAGGTATTTCTTAAGTAGAACTACATTGTTATTATATTTATTGCTGATTGTTAAAGTAAACATTCTGTTCGATTGTTTGCAGCACCACACGGAGGTTACCCCATATACCGCTTTATCGGCGGTGTCCTTATATGACCAGGTTTGATAAAATATCCTATGGTCCATAGGCGAGTTAAAATAATCACAGGAATCTTTGGTAAAGTCCTTTCTTTTTTCCCATTTAAAATCCCCTGAGACCATTTTAATCTTAATATTGCTGCCATCTTTGGGTGAGCCGGGAATATCATCGGGCATTGGGGAGTCTATCCATCTTTTTCTCTGCGCGTCAACCCGCAAGGAGAGAAATTGTTTTATTTTATTATACTCGTTTTCGGTTTTGTCAGGCCTGATAAGATTCGTATGCCAGAGAACATTTATGGTGTGATTTTTTGCTTTTCCTTCTAATACACCCGCGTGATATGTGGGAAAGCGAGAGATTTTAGGTTCAAGAAATCCGCGGCGTTCCATTTTTTCAAATTTCGGGTGACGCATCGATATTCCCCATCTTTCGAGAACTTCGGTAAAATCAGGAAGGCTTTTTTTTCACATGAAGTTATAGCAAAAATTATTATTATAGTAAATATTATCGAAAATCTTAAATTCACTTATTTCCCCATTGTTAATCTAAAAAATCATATCGGATTGTCAAGGAATTTTTTAGACGGTGATTGTTTCGCATGTAGAACAGGTAGAAATTGTAGTTTTTGTAATAAAAACCAAAGACCCAAAATCTAATAATTCACACGGAGTCACGGAGTACACAGAGTTTTTTATTGCTTTTTTCTAAAACCTAAAACCCAACACCTAACACCTAAAATTGCCACGAAGGCACAAAGACACGAAGTTTTTGTTGTTTTATTCTAACTACACAAATTTGTCGCGGAAAGAAATGTATAATTAGGGATAGCTGTGAGTTTATAATCGGAAGAACCCCCAACTATTTAACCATTCGACTGATCCGAAGAATTAAACAAAGAGGATTTTTTAATATCTCAATGTCAAGTAACGTTCTATTGCCCTTTACAAAGGCCGCCCCTGCTAATATATACCAAACTTCAATCCAAATGTAATGCCGGGATTACCATCTGCATCAAATCTATTTTCTCCGTTATATCTAGAATAATAAAACCCCAGCAAGTCTTGAATCTCTACGAGACATGCTGCCCTGTCAGAAAAATACCAATCGATGCCAAATCCGGTAATCAAATAAAGATAGAAAGAAGAATATTCTTCATAATAGCCGCTCGAACCATCATAAGAAGCGCTCAGGCTTAAAATAGAATACAGCGAAACATTATTGCGGGTAAAGTACAGCAGCGCATCTATACTGTTATAAGGATAAGCATAACCATACGAACGGGAATTAAGAGAGAAATCCTTATATCCGAAATCCAGCAAGCCGAGACGGACCCTTAAACCGAAACGGTCCGAAGGGTTCATGGTTAGACTCAAACTGTATCGCTTATACCATTCATTATAAGCCGGATGCACATTAGATAAAGATGTTTCAAGCCTGGGTCTCGAGTACAAAGGGCACGCAGACAGCAACAAAACTAACACCAACAAAGCAAATTTTTTCATTTTTAGTACCTCCTTTTCAAAGTACTTTGGTTTATAAAGTAAGTATAATCATTTTTTTTGTTTTTGTCAAGGGGGTAGCCGCGAAGGCACCTAATTTTAGCCGTCAGCAGTAAGCTGTACGCCGTGAGCTGATAATCCGAAGGATTACCGAGATTCGAAAAACAGAACCTGTCTCCTTTATGTCATTATTAGTATTATAATATAGATTAAAGAGTCAATAACAGAATAAGAATAATTCCGGTTAGAATGTTTAAATAAATTATGAAATTCGAAATAAACAAATTAAAGTGTTCTTTTCTTTTTACTAATACTTTATGAACTATAAATGGTATTAAGCCACATGTGCCTGTAACAATACCTATTATTAAGCCGGTTCGAGTTTGTTTATTGATTTCCAATAATCCATAAAACAAAAATATTAATATGGGGATATGAAGAACAAGGAAACCGGTTATCTCTCCCGGTATTTTTAAAATTTTCCATTCCTTTTCATATCCTGATTCGATTTCATGCAGTATTAAAAGAGCGGCATTTAGTATATAGAATGCTGTTAAAATATTCATTTCTGTAGCATATTATATTTTTGTATAAAGTATGTCAATGAATTTTTTGTGTGGAGATGGGTTTCAAACAACATGATCTTTTTTTCTCGGTGTTCTCTGTGTGTTTTTCTCTTTCTCTGCGATCTCTGTGTTTCATTACAAAACAAAATCCTTGACAGAGGTTTTTGAAAATCCTATATTAAACCCATATGGGTAAAATTTTTATAATAGGTGGCGGAGAAATCAGTAAATTCGAGACACTCACTTTTGATAAAAGGATTGTTGAACTTACGGGTAAAAAGCGTCCTAAAGCGTTATTTATTCCGACAGCCAGCAGCGATTCGACTGGATATGTCGAGACTTTTAATAAAGTGTATGGTGAAAAATTGGGTTGTAAAACCGACGCCCTTCTCCTGTTGAATAGAAAACCGTCGAAAAAAGAATTAAGAGAAAAGATATTTTCTTCGGATTTGGTTTATGTCGGGGGTGGTAATACGCTTAAGATGATGAAAAGATGGCGTTTTTTGGGGGTCAATAAAGCCTTAAAAGAAGCTTATAAAAAAGGAATCGTTCTTTCCGGGATCAGCGCGGGGGGAATTTGCTGGTTCGACGCGGGTTGCAGTGATTCAAAGAGTTTTTATCATCCAAATAATTGGAGTTATATTAAAGTTAAAGGGTTGGGCTTATTAAAAGGTATTCATTGCCCTCATTTTAATCAAAAAACAAAAGGAATCGAAAGAAGAAAGGGTTTTTTAAATTTAATGAAGAAACAGTCCGCGATTGGTATAGCATTGGATAATCATTGCGCCATTGAATTCGTTGACGGAAAGTATAAGGTGTTATCTTCTAAAAGAGGCAGAAAAGCATTTAGAGTATTTAAAAAAGGGGGGAAAGTAATTGTCGAGGAAATACCTAAGAAAAAAGATTATTCGCTAATTTCTCAGTTATATGAAATAAGTTAAAAGATTCTTAAACAAACTATACAATCCCTACATGTTCTACATGTGAGTATCTGGCAAAAAATACCTTGTTAAAAGTTTTAATCTGTATATAATAAAAGTATGAAAAACACGCTGGAATTTAATATAATTAAAAAGAAATTAAAAAATTATTTTGAGAAAAGGGAAGAAATAATATTTGCTTTCTTATTCGGTTCGGTAGCTAACGGTAAAACCACAGGCATAAGCGACATAGATATAGCTGTTATGCTGGATGAGTCAAAAATAGATAAAGCAAAGAATCCTTACGGTTATAAAGCCGAATTGCTTGCAAAACTTATATCTATGCTTTCTTTCAACGATATAGACCTTATTGTACTTAATGAAGCTCCGTTACTGCTCAAACATAGGATAGTTCAATCCGGTAGAGAGATTTACACTAAAAATGAAAAACTTAGCACGCAATTTCGCGTAAAAGTTATGGAACAATTTCTTGATCTCAAGCCTGCCGGAATTTTCTGAAATTTTAAAATGATCGACAAAAAAGTAATAGAAGAAAGGCTAAAAATATTAGAAAAAGCTTTAGAAGAATTGGTGAATTTACGAGATGATTCTCTTGACGATATTTATCATTCCCTTGAAAAACAGTGGGCTGTTGAACACGGTTTACAGATTGCCATTCAAACTCTCCTCGATATAGGAAGTCATATTTTGGTCGAGGAAGGCGAGAGAAATATCAATAACTATACTGATATTATAAGACAATTAGGAGAGACGGGTATTATCCCAGGGGAATTTGCTAAATCAATTGAAGGTATGGCTGGCTTAAGAAACATACTTGTTCATGAATATGTTAGTGTCGATTTAGATGTGGTCGCCGACATTCTTCAACGCCGCCTCGATGATTTTGAAAAATTCATTTCTCTTATCAGAAAATACCTGTCTAAGTAACCTAAAATATCTACATTCCTTTAACAGATTCTTTTAATCTAAGTTAAGTCGTTGATTGGATTAATGGTTAAATTTGAAAAATTGTACGCTACAATCTCTACATGTTGTAAAACTAAGCTCCTGGCTGTTCGCTTTTAGCCTTTAGCTTGAAAAACAAAAACTTAGTGTCTTTGTGGCTATATAGCTATTCTTCTCAGTGTTCTTTGTGGGCTTTGTGGCAATTATATTGTTAGAATTACTATGTCAACCCCTTTTGTTAATTAAGCCGATTTTTGGGATAGCC
>CAZVXD010000130.1:0-4947 GCA_964631335.1 uncultured bacterium | reverse complement strand
TCAAAACATTCAAATAAGTACATCTTCCTATTTTATCCGTTATCGCTTTCGCGTAATTCAGGGTTTTTATTAAACATTCCCTGGACCTGTTCCACTGGAATTCTATTGCTCCCTGCTTGCAGGTTACGACACACATCCCGCAGCCGATACAGACATCCTTATCTATCTCCGCTTTACCGGATTCCACGGTTATAGCATCAACAGGACAGGTGACAGCGCAATCACCGCATCCGATACATTTCGATTCGAATACATCCGGTCTTATATCGGAATGCAGAAACAACTTGCCTCTTCGGGAAGCCATTCCCATCCCTATATTTTTTATAGCCCCACCGTAACCGAATAATTCATGGAATTTGAAATGAGATACAACAAACAAATAGTCTATATCTTCGATTACTTTACCCACATGGGCGGATTCCGCTTTAAAATCTTCAACCCTAATATTTGTCTCATTACTTCCGCGTATTCCGTCTCCTATCATAAAAGGAGCTCCCACGGCTTCATATGTAAAACCATTTTTGTACGCGGTAATACGGTGATCCACCCCATTCCATCTTTTTTCCCTATATAGAGTATTACAATCAAACAGAAAGGGTTTTGCTCCCCGTTTTTTTAATTCTTCAACTATAACTTTATAGATTTCAGGCTTGACATAAGACTTATTACCCAATTCTCCCACATGAAGTTTTATTCCCACATAATCCCCCTTCTTCACGTCATCGAGATATTTTTCCGCTCTAATAAGGCTTTTTATTGCTTCATGGGCGGGCTTAGTTGAAACCGGAGCAAAAATTACATCACTCATGTCAATCCCTCATCCCGAATTCAGACCACAGCGGATAATGGTCTGAAATACGCCATGATAATTCATTTTTAGTAAGTTTTAATGATTTTAAGGCAATTTTCGTAAAATCGAAACTTCCTCCCCGTATATATTTCAAAGACAATGCGGGGGTTCCATCTTTACCGGTAAACCACGCAATCTGATCGTAAAATTTATTTTCTTTTGGAGAACCAAAAATTGTACGGGGAATTTCATTCATATCATCCGGAACATAAAGACCGGTAGAAACAAAAGCGTCATATAATTTATCCCCATGCCTGTCTATATTAAAATCACCCAGAGCGATCAAGTTCTGATCCCAGGCATTAGCGTCCTTTGCCCAGTCAGCCAGCCATTCCGAAATAGCTTTGAGTTCGGGAGCCCTTTCGGACGCTTTTTTTCCGTATATGACATGTAAGGTAACAAGTATAAAGTTTTTATTACCCGATTGGAAACTCACCGCATAAGGCGTACGCGCGAATTGTTTATCTAAAGAATCCTGTGATATTTCGGAAAGTTTTTCTTTTGGTACCACTAACTCGCAGGCTAAACCGGAAAGCTTTATTCTTCTTGTGTCGAATAAAAAAGCTAATCGTTCATCATTCCCTGGCGCTCCTTTCGTTACATCAGATAAAATCAATCCCCAACTTTCACCCAGAATTTTCAATAAATAACGCAACGCCTTTAGATTAGATCTGGCTTCCTGAACGGCAATTACATCGAACCTTGAAATTATTTCAGCTATGCAACGCAAAGCGTGAAAATCTCTTTTAGGACTATCATTATCTCTTGCTTTCCACTTTTCAGTGATATCCCCGAATGCCCGGAGATTCCACGTTGCTATCAGTAAATTTTTATCGAGCGCCTTCGACGGTATTGTAACATCGAGAGCGTCACGCAGTAATTTTAGTTCTTCTCTAATTCCTTCAGGCGGTACATCTGTTACATTCGGCATTTTACCTCCGTTTAGCAAAAAGATTTATCTTTCTTTTAAGAATTTACGCGCTTACCACCATCGCATATTTTCTACTTTAATATATAAAACATATACTTAGCATTCAATACGTCAACCTGTTAAACAAATACATCATCAAGGGAATAGATACCAATGAAAGCAAAAAACTGAAAAGCAAAAACTGATTCACGATAGTACGGTCTCCGCCGTTCCTCTCGGTTATTAGCGGTGTCGAAGTAACAGGAGGCATAGCACTCTCTATCATTAAAATTAAGGCAACATTATAAGAAGGTTTAATAAGTAATATTATTCCTAACATAACAAAAGGCATAATCAAATTTTTAAAAACCAGAAACTTAATGATTTCCTTTACATATAATTTGCCCACATTCTGAAAATCTATCAATATGTTTCCACCCAATATTATTAAAAGCAACGGAATACTCATTGCTCCGACCATCTCCAGCGCAGAAATAATAAAAGAAGGAATAAAGCTGCTGAATCCAATTAGTTTCAAAATTACCGCCAGCGCTGTCGCTAAAAAAACAGGGTGAAAGATTTTCTTCCATTCTATTTTTCCTTTTCCTTTGAAAAACAAAAAGGAGGTATTGAAAAAGAAAGCCGCGTAAAAAATCGTAAACAAAAATAAATCAACTACATAACCTGAATCTTTTCCATACATCCCGTATAATATAGCGAGTGGAAAGAATATTCCATTTTGATAAAAAAGAGCGGTTCCGAACTCCCTTTTATTTGTACCCCTCGCAAAAAATCTTCCAATCAAAGTAACTATAAAAGCAATTACGGTAAAAAAAACCCACCACAAAGGCAGCATCCACCAATCAGTTTTCTCGGCAGGGTTAAAATTATTTACTATATTTGTAAATACTAAAGCCGGAAGAGCTATCTCCAGAGCAAGAGGAGAAAGGAGAGAAAAGAAATTTTTCCCGACCATTTTTCTCTTAATCATCCAGGCGCCGATTACGCCGATAAATAAAAGGGTTGCCACAGCCTGGAAAGCGGAAATAAAAATATACATCTTAAGAATTATTCTTCAGCTTCCGCCTTAAAGTTTAATACTCCGATTTCTTCAATACCACACTCGACAAAATCCCCTTCCTTCATAGGACCAACGCCTTCCGGAGTACCGGTCGCTATTATATCCATGGGCTCTAAAGTCATAACATGCGAAAGATATGAAATAAGATCTTCGACCGAAAAAATCATATTCCTCGTATTACTATTTTGTTTTATCTCCCCGTTTAACTTTAAATAAATATTTAGATTATGGCAATCGATATTTTCCGCGGGTATAATTTCAGGTCCGATAGGAGCAAAAGTATCATAGCCTTTCGCAATATCCCAGGGCATTCCCTCTTTCATCTCCCTCGCCTGAATATCCCTCGCGGTAATATCATTAAATACGGTAAAACCCAATACATACTTAAGCGATTTTTCTTTAGAAACTTTTCGGCACTTATCTTTTATTACAACAGCCAGTTCAACTTCATAATCGACTTTTTCCGACGCTTTCGGCAATACGACAACACCATTATTACCAATCAGTGAAGAAGGAGGTTTTAAGAAAATTTTTGGGTCTTCGGGCACGGATAATTTCAGTTCATCTATATGTTTAACGTAATTCTTCGCCACCGCGAGAATTTTAGTGGGTTTTAAATCTATTGATTTTTCTTTGAATTTGATTTTGACCAGATTTACCTCCAGTAAAAGAAAACTAAGAAATCGAAGTTATTTAGAAAGAAGTTCTTAATTTTTGTTCCTTCTTGAACCGATCTATTGCCAGTTGAATAAGCCTATCTATTAATTCACTGTAAGGTATACCGCTTGCTTCCCATAATTTAGGATACATGCTGATCCTGGTAAAACCGGGTATTGTATTTATCTCGTTTACCAGGATTTCACCGTTGTCCCGCAGGAAAAAATCCACTCTTGCCATACCACTGCAGCACAAAGCCTTAAAGGTTTCAACAGCGCGTTCCTGAACCTTTTTTACAATTTTCTCCGGCAATTTAGCCGGAACTTCTAATCTGGCAGCTTCTTCATCTAAATACTTTGTCTCGTAGGAATAAAATCCGCTGTTAATAACTATTTCACCCGGAAGTGAAGCGATAGGTTCTTCGTTACCCAATACAGAGCATTCTATCTCCCTTCCCTCTATCGCTTCTTCGATTATTATTTTTTTATCATATCTAAAAGCTTCTTTTACCGCTTTATTAAATTCACTTTCGTTATCGACCTTGCTTATCCCTACAGAAGAACCTAAATTAGCCGGTTTTATAAACATCGTTTTTCTTAATTTTCCGACTAATTCATTGAAACTTATATTTTCTATAGTTTTCTTATCAAAAACTTCGAATTTGGGAGTGGGTATTTTAGCATCTCGTAGAATACGTTTTAGAACGTCCTTATCCATACCCACCGCCGAGCCCAGAACATCCGCTCCCACGTATGGAATATTCGCCATTCTAAGCAAACCCTGAACAGACCCATCTTCCCCGTAGGTCCCATGAAGTACCGGAAAAGCCACATCTATTTTCCCTTTATTTTTATTATCTGTAATACTCACCAGTTCATTTGAATTGTTTTTTGGGACAAGAGCTACCTGTATGTCTGCCTTATTTATTTTCGCGAGCTTCGGATTGCTGCTTTCCAGCATAAATTTGGACTCATCGTTTAAATACCATGTTCCGTCTTTATCGATACCGATTGGAACCGGCTCATATTTTTCTTTATTTACGGCATCGATAACATTTTTAGCGGAAATTATAGATATTTCATGTTCCGCGGACTTTCCTCCGAAAATAATCGCTATTCTCATCTTATTCTTCAAGTTAAAACCTCCTGTTTACCGACCTCTTTCTTTTGAAATTTAAAAACTTTGATTTAAAAGTCAAGTAGGACAGGACTCACAGATTACACCGATTAACAAAGAAAATTTAACCACAAAGTACACAAAGAAAAGTATTTAGTCCAATGTCCATAGTCCAAAGTCCAAGGTCAACACCAATTCAAATGTAGAAACTAAGGCTTTTGTTCTTTACCGGCGACCAGCGACCAATGACTAAGTCCCTCACATGTAGGACATGTAGTGATTGTAGTTTTTGTTTTTTATACCAGGACCTAGGATCCAGTACCTGATACCTCC
>CAZVXD010000129.1:0-4999 GCA_964631335.1 uncultured bacterium | reverse complement strand
GAATTCCATCCACGAAATCCTAAAATATTGCCACGGATTTACACGGATAGTCGATAATTTTTCAAGTGAAGAGGTATGGTTGTAAAAAATGCCTCGGAAACCGAGCGGGCTCGGTCTTTATAAATAAAATGAACAAGGAGTGCTGTCAGAGAAAGCGTCTCGGAGGGTGAGCGGGCACGGATTCTTGAAATGGCAACATTTCAAGAAGAGCGAACCCGAGAGCCGAGTGGCAATTCCCTCGCGGGGGGAATTGACCACGTCTTTCTAGAACAGTACTCCTTGCGAATCAACCCGCCGGGGAAACTGACTGCGGTTTTTCGAAAGCGTACCCCGAACGAGAAGCGTCGGGGGACTCAATCACATATACTATTTGACATGAAAAATCAAACAATCTTACTGGTTGACAAAAATGGATTCCGCCAATAATATATAGTTATGAAATTACTTTGTGATTATAAAATTTCAAAGATAAACAACTATACACCCAAACTGAATATCAAAGAAAAACCTCTGAATAAATTCTTCAAAACTTCTCAAATGAGAAAGGAACCAGCGGGCTTTTCACCTATTCCC
Source organism: uncultured bacterium (assembly GCA_964631335.1). Taxonomy (GTDB): domain Bacteria; phylum Hydrothermota; class UBA3072; order UBA3072; family UBA3072; genus JAFGHJ01. The sequence goes on along the minus strand of CAZVXD010000129.1, from coordinate 4,426 downwards.
GAAAGGGAAGTGGTAAAACACTTTACCAGATTATCAGAAATGAATTATCACGTTGACAGAGGAATGTATCCTCTCGGTTCGTGCACAATGAAATACAATCCAAAAATATCCGAAGATTTAACAAATTTAGAGAAACTTTCCGCTCTTCATCCCCAAACGCCTGAAAGTGAAATACAGGGCGCTCTTAAAATAATGTTCGAACTGGGAGAATTCTTAAAAGAAATTTCGGGAATGGACGCGATAACTCTTCAACCTCAAGCGGGATCTCACGGCGAATTAACCGGACTTTTAATCGCCAGAGCTTATTTTAATTTAAAAAAAGAAAACAGAAAAACAATTTTAATACCGGACACGGCGCACGGTACAAACCCGGCATCTTCGACGAGAGCCGGCTTCAAAATAAAAGAAATAAGATCAAACAAAAACGGAATTCTGGAGCCTGAATCTTTGAAAGAATTAATAAATAAAGATGTAGCTGTATTGATGATTACCAACCCCAACACGTTAGGGGTCTTCGAATCCAATATAAAAGAACTGTCCGAGATACTTCACAAAAACGGTTCTCTGCTTTACATGGACGGCGCGAATCTTAACGCGCTTATGGGAATAACAAAAGCCGGAAATTTCGGAGTGGATATAATGCACTTTAACCTTCATAAAACTTTTGCCACCCCACACGGCGGAGGAGGTCCCGGCAGCGGACCTGTGGCGGTAAAAAAACATCTGGCGGAGTTCCTGCCCATACCCACAATAGATTTCGACGGCAATAAATATAAATTTAACCGGAAAATCAAAAATTCTATCGGTAAGGTTTCATCATATTACGGGGCTTTTTCGGTGATAGTAAAAGCTTACACGTACATAAAAATGATGGGTGCCGAAGGTCTTCGCTCTGTTTCAGAGCAGGCGATAATAAATTCAAATTATCTGCTTTCACAACTAAAAGAAAATTTTGACGTTCCTTACAAGAAAAATTGCATGCATGAATTTGTTATCTCCGCTTCCAGATTTAAGAAAAACGGTGTAAGAGCGCTGGATATAGCGAAAAAACTTTTAGATATGGGATACCATGCCCCAACAATTTATTTTCCTCTAATAGTTCCCGAATGTCTGATGATAGAACCAACCGAAACAGAATCGAAAGAAACGTTAGACGATTTTATATCCGCGATGCGAACAATAGCAAAACAAGCAGAAAACGACCCGGAAATACTGAAAAAAAGTCCTGAAACTACTCCCGTGGGAAGACTCGATGAAGTAAAAGCAAACAGAGAACTTAACGTAAAGTGGTGATAAACTTAATTTAACAAAAAAAGGTAAAGGAGGTATTTGTATGGAATTTTTAATTTTAGGCGGTTTAATACTTGCGATGGATCTTCTTAAAAAGCTCAGTAAAAAACTAAAAGATTCGGTAAAAAGTCTAACCGGACTCAAAACTCCGATAGGTATCGTAGTTATTCTAACAAGTATAGGATTTTGGGGAAGACACGGGTCTGCCGGAACTTTACAGGGATTAGTAGGTATCATCGCCGGTTCGGTTCTTATACTCGATCTTTTAAAACTTATCCCCTCAAAAAAAGAAACCGAGAAACAGCTCGATAATCTTATGACAGTGATAACCGTCCCAGTCGGCATAGCGGCAATAATTGTGGGAGTAATAGGTCTCTTCTACAGATAAGGAAGAAGAAGCTATTCGATTGAAACATCCCCCTCTAACTAAATAGAGGGGGATACCTTCAAAAAATGTTATTACTTATAATATCCATATCTATACAGGTTTTTTTTAGTCCGAACGGCGGAGCGCGCGATGCCATTCTGGGAGAAATAAAAAACGCAGAAAATGAAATAAACGTCGCCATGTATGTTTTCACCGATAGAGAACTTTCAAACGCTCTCGTTTCGGCGAAAGAAAGAGGAATAAAAGTAAAAGTCATTCTCGACGGTAAAAGCGCGGAAGAAATAGGGTACTCAAAACATCATTTCCTAAGAGAAAGAAATGTAGATGTCAAATTAGATGCTGCACATAAAACTTACGGAAAAAAATATGAAGGGATTATGCATAACAAGTTCGCGATAATAGACAATAAAACTCTTATAACGGGTTCCTTTAACTGGACTCATTCCGCGGAAAAATTAAATGATGAAAATCTACTTATAATAAAAGAAGATCCCGGTCTTATTCGTAAATATACCGACAAATTCTCAAAACTCTGGAACAGAGGAAACACCGTAAATAAACCTGTAAAACTCGACCCTTATAATTTAAAAGAACTGAGAAAAAACATAGGAAAATGGGTAATTATTTCCGGTAAACCAACACACTGGAACATTTCCGGGTCAGGACATCTTTTTATCGATTTCGGCATGGGAAAAGATCAGTTCACCTTCGTAATGTGGAAAGAAGGTGTGGAACAACTAAAAGAACAGGATTTTAATCCGGAACAGTTGGGTGATAAAGAAGTAGAAATTAAAGGAAAACTTATAGATCATAAAAAATACGGCCTCGAAATTACCACCTCGGATCCGGAAGCGATAAGCATAGTCGAATAATCAAGACGCAAAGCTAATTTGCTTTCGACTATCGGCTCACAGCTTTCAGCTAAAAAACCCAACACCCCACCACCACATTTTTTAACATGTAGAGATTGTAGTTGTTGTTTAACGAAAACCCAAGACATAGGACCTAAGACCTTTTTCTCCCATACATGAAGTTCCTTTTTTGTTTTGTTTTTTTGCCGTAAGCTGGAAGCAGTAAGCCGAGAGCTAAAAACTTATATGCATTCTGTGGTTATTTTTTACGGGGGGGTTGAATTTTTTGTCAGTTAGAGTAAAATTAAATTTATGAAAGATTTAAACTTCTTTGTTACGAACTTTATCAAATCAGTAAAGAATCATAAACTATACGAAAAAATATCGGAAACAACAAAAGAATTTATAGAGAAATGCTATATAAATTTAAAAAAAGCGCAGGAAGAATCGGGAGCGGTTGTTTTGCTAATTAATGAAGACAAAATTATGAACGATTCAAAAGTACTGCATTCTGACCCAAAACGTATGACCTCTATACCACTCTTCTTATACCGCAACGGAATAAGATCTCTGACATTCCTCGAAGGGATAAGCAAGGAGGAATTGGAAGCACTTGTGAAGATTATAGCCGGCAGGGAATATTCTTCTGAAGTTGGTTTGCTTGAGGACTTGTGGCAATCAAAATTTCCTCACATAATTTATCACGCGGTCGAAAAAACAAAAAAAATAGAGGAATACGATGACGATTTAAAACCGCCTTCCGGTATAAAAAGTGAAGACGTAACTATTCTTCCCGTAAAAATCAAGAAAAAAAATAATCCCACGGAAAACAAACAGGGAATTGGTCTTAAATATGAACAAAAAATAGCAATAGATAGAGAACGTTCGTCGTTCCTGCTGATAGAAAGCATTAAAGACCTTCTCTCTTATGAAACAAACCAGAAAAAAAGAGGAAGTTTATATTCGATACTTAAAGATTCCATTCCCGGATTCTTACGTTCCGGAAATCTTTCAGCCTTATACCAAACCAAGAATCTGATTGAAAGTCAAAAAGAGAACAAAAGTGAATTTGTTGCAATTATTAAAGAAATAAAAAACTTGATAACTTCAGAAGCTTCCCTTCAATTATATATTCACGCCTTAACCTCTTCCGGTTCGAACAGGCTAAGGAAAGAAGCCGTCGAACTTTTCGAATACATTGGGGTCGCGGCTACAGACAATTTGATAAACGAATTGGAAATTACCAGCGATTATATAGTAAAAGATCTAATAATTTCTCTGTTGAAAAAAATCTTCACTGAACACAAAAAGGAACTCGAGGTTCGACTCCGTAATTCAGAGGGTAAAACATTCTCCGCCCTTCTGCAAATCGTAAAAAAGTTAAAAGACCCTTATTTTCTACCCTGCTTAAAGGAGCTTTTCGAAAAGAAAAATATACCGGAGGTTAAAGATGTTCTATTTTCATTGTTTTTAAGAAAAGATATAATTAATTACCTCGATCATCCGGATAAATCTGTACGAATCATAGCTCTGGAAAAATTAAAAGCCATATGGACTCCTGAAGAATTCGAAATTATTCGTAAAAGGATACTGAATAAAAAATTCTGGCGTCTATCCATGGAAGAGATTAAAGCTCTGCTGGAATTGCTTTCAACGCTTAAAACCGACGACACGATAAAAATTTTTAACATAATATTACACAAAAGACATTTTTTCAGGGAGAAAATATTCGAAATCAAGAAAATCGCTATCGATTCTTTATCGAAAATCGATGACGAAAAAGCGATAGAACTTATTTCCAGATACAAAAATTCAAGAGTTCTAAAAGAAAAAGCGCGGGAGATTTTAAAGCAATATGAAACAGAGTGATATAAGAAATCTTATACTTTATTTTTCT
>CAZVXD010000128.1:0-5071 GCA_964631335.1 uncultured bacterium | reverse complement strand
CTGGCGCCGCGAAGCAGGCATCCAATCCTCTGCTCGCGTCTCCGACAGAAGGATTGAAAGTATACCAGGATGTCGCAGATGTATCATCGGTGCAATATAATCTAAGCGCGTTGTTTTCCATTATAGCAAAGTAATACATTTGTTGGATGTTAAGGCTGCCAGAGCTGCTGATTAATATTATCTCTCTCAAGCCGTCTCCTTCATCGATTACCGTTTTATGGCTATATGTGACATCAAGGGCACCGTTACTGGTATTAAATCTTCTTATAGTACCGACATTCTCTTCGGTCGAATATGCGGAATAAAAGTAGTCCCCAAACACAGTGCCGTCGACACCTACAGTATTTGACCCCCATGTATAAGTTTCTGTCCATGTTTTACCTGTATCTGTAGAGATATTTACCGCCCAACGAGAACCTGAGGATTCATACTTAATTAAAGCAAACAAATGCCCGGTAGAATTATCCACATCGAGGTCTATTTCCATGATCGAATTCTTATTTCCTACCCGGATATCGCTTGCCCACCTCATCGAGGATGTTTTAACAGGTTCTTTCCACTGTATTCCTATAGCCGCATTCTCTAATTGGGTTGAGTTTTTAAGCAGTTCTATCGCTTCTTCATAGTCTCCGCCATTCCATGTTTCTTCGATTAAGTCGGCTTGCTCCATGTTCTCTTCATCACATTCTATATCTATAACAGCGTTCGATTTTTCGTAAGCGGATAAATCTTCGAGAATCCTAGAGATGGGCTGAATCTCTGTCGAACTTATACCAGAAACGTCGATAGTACCTTGACTATCCTGCGATGCCCATACTGCTGCAGTAATTAAAAAACAAACAAAAAAGAACATAAACTTTTTCATAAAAGACCTCCTTTTTTTATCTATAATATTATAAGCCAGAATTTAATTTTTAGCAAGAGATTAAAAAATCTACGAAGACACTAAGACTCTAAATTATTAGAGGGTTAGAGCGTTGGATATTAATTTTTAATTTTGAATGTTGAATTTTTAATTCCTTCCTAAAACCTAAAACCCAATACCTAATACCTATTTTTTACCAATTCACTAATCTACTAATTCACCAATTAACTGACTCGAAGAGTCCTATTTCCTCCGTAACCAAACTGCCATTTTGCCCGGACCGCGGTGCGACCACGCGTAATATGGTATAGCAGTCAATTCTTTTTCTTCCCCTGATTTGCTCGATACTTTGCCTTCAATTACGAATAAACCGTTCAGCAAATCCCGCCGATACTCGCTTTTAAGCTCGGCGTTATCGGGTATATTCAGTTTCAGTACTTCCATATCGTTATCCGCCCCTTCGGCGCAGTAAACAACAGGACCGCGGACAAGCGCGATTTTGTCGCGGTCATCCTTAACTTTCTCGTTTGCCAGAACCTTTCGAACGGGCATGGGCAGGTCGAGCTCGATTATATCACCTTTAGACCACTTTCGGGTAATAACGGTGAATCCTTTATTTATATTGTAATCTAAAAGTTCTCCGTTTACTTTTAAGGTTATCTCCGGGGCATTTTTTTCTAAATATCTGTATAAATCACTCGGCACTGCTTTTTCTGAAGCCCACCCCGGAATTCTGATGTTTATCGTAAAGACTTTATCCTTTTTCGGATTAACATTTATTTTAATCTTTCCTTTCCATGGGTATTCGGTTTCCTGTGAAATAGCAAGTCCGGTGCCGGCAATATCCAAACTAGCCTCACTCGCCACAAAGAGATTTACATATAGGGTATCGCCTCTGTAGGCGTAGATATAGCCGGGTACCGAAGGGATAAAACGCATAACGTTTGTCGGACAGCAGGAACAATCGAACCAGGCTTTTCTGGTTAAAGACCCCTGGTTGAATTTATACTTGCCGTCGGATTCGAGGCAATTCGGATAAAAAAAAGAATTTCCTTCTAATGAAACACCGGAAATCATTCCGTTATATAGAGTGCGCTCCAGAACATCGATATATTTCGCGTCCCCGTGGAGTAAAAACATTCTGTGATTCCAGTATATATTTCCGATCGCGGCGCAGGTTTCATTATAAGAAGTCAAGTTCGGCAATTCATAATTATCTCCGAATGATTCTCCTTCATGTCGGGCGCCTATTCCTCCTGTTATATATATTTTTTTTGAAACCACATTTTCCCAGATTTTATCGACCGCATTCATATAAGAAGAATCTTTCATTATTCCCGCGATATCCGTCATTCCCGAGTACATGTAAACCGCTCGTACCGCGTGACCCACTGCTTCCGTTTGCTCTGTTACCGGTTTGTGGTCCTGACTATACGCGCCGTAAAGTTCATGTCCCCGAGCGTTACCTCTCTGGTCTAAAAAGAATTTCGCCATATCCAGATATTTATTATTTTTTGTTACCTGGTATAATTTAACAAGTCCGGTTTCGATTATCTGATGCCCGGGCACTTCGAGTTTTTTCCCGGGTCCAAAGGTTTCAATTATCAAATCGGCGTTCTTAAGAGCTACATTCAAGAAATTTTCCTTTCCTGTCGTCTTATAGTGCGCGACTGCCGCCTCATACATATGTCCGGCGTTATACAGCTCGTGGCTCGCTCCCAGATTATGCCAGCGCGGCCCGGGTTTTACCCACCAGGCGGGAGCCGTATCGGGATCTATTGTTTTCCATGTGCAGAGATATCCGTCTTCTTCCTGCGCCGCGGCGATTTTATCTATAATATCATCTATATATTTTTCTAACTCGGAGTCGGGATGAACGGAAAGAGAATATGAAGCGCCTTCGATTATTTTGTAAATATCGGAATCATCGAAAGGCATTTTCCCTTCGTATTTTCCTTCGAGCAGTCCTCCCGCCCTTTCGAAATTTCTAACCCTGCCTTCCTTTTCGCATTTTTCAAAGCCGTAAGGGATCGTAACCGTCCTGTTGGTCTCGATTCGTCCCGACCAGAAATCATCCGTCAGGGTTACATTAGTAAAAGGAACAGGCGTAATCGGATAAAAGGACTTGCTTTCCCCCCCCTTTGTTTTATCACAGGAGATGATTATAAATGTAAGAACGATGCATAATACTTTTAAAAAACGTTTAACTTTCATTTTATCTTCTTTATTATTCGATCGTTTTTCAATTCAAAATTCAACATTCAAAATTACAATGGCTTCTGGCACATACAGCATTTTTTATAACTCTGAAGGTGGGCTTTCCCTTGTGCGGTGCAGTTATTGCATATAAAAAGGTTTACGCCTTCATAGGGTACCACCGCGCAGTTTGATTGTCCGTACATCGATGCCTGCACCGGAGCCTGACAAATCCCGCAAACGCCGGTTTGATTTTTGAGCATTACAGCGGAAATATATTTCCCGCCTTCGTCGTAACACTTCTGCGAACAATAAGGTTCCCCAAAGCCGCCGCGAATCATGAATATTTCCCCTTTTTTAAATCGGCTGCCATCTTTTCGATTCCCTCTGTCTGGTTGCCCAACTGTTCTTTATATTGCAGAGCTTTTTCATAGTAGAGTAATTCATTCTTCTGGTCTCCTTTTGCGCTGTAAGCAAAACCCAACATGACCATAGCCTTCGCGAGACTCGGATTTAAATCGAGAGATTGTTCCAGATACAAAATTGCCATATCGATATCTGTAAGATCCGGACTTTTGTTTTCCACGGTATCCTTACCGTACTTTAGATAACAAGCGTAACCGGTCTGGTATAACTCTTCTGCCTTTTGTTCCCGGCTTCTTCCGAACATTCTTCCTCCTTTGTTTAATTTTTTATCGATTATTGTTGTATCTTTTTCCGAGAAATCTACTACTGTATTGTAAGAAAAAACATAATACATGTCAATAGCAGTGGGCTGTAAGCCGAGCGCTGTTTTGGGGTTAGACTTATAAAAGAGAAAATTTGTTGTCTTTATAATTTATCGTCAAAACAAAATTACTCAAAAAGCTCTTAACTCCGAGCAAAGGAATATGTAAATTAGGCATAAAATCAATCAATACTTCATTCGTAATAAAATCAAAGGCTTTAATACGAATCCTATGACTGTAGGCAACAGTTAAACCGTTTCCGGTGTTTATCTTTTTTTGATAACCGGATTTTAGATTATGCCCTAAAAGAGGAGCAAGAGAAGCAGGCAGGGCGCATTCGTCAGCCCCTGTATCTATCAAAGCATAAACATTTATTTCTTTATTTTTCTTTTGATTTAAAATCGTAACAGGAAGGTATGGGCGCGCTATATCGTCCGGACGGGTTTTAGTAAAAGGATAATCTTTAACCAACAAAATAAATGTGAACTACTTCTTTATCGGGAATGTAAATAATATAAGGATTTTGAATCCCTTTTTCTTTTGCGGCTTTGAGCGCTGTTTTCGGTGATTTCCCGAAACCGACAACAGAATTGTCTTCAATGCTTTTCAGCGCAACATATTTACCGTCATATTCATGAGTATTCAACAATATCTTTTCCATTTATTTTTTCCCTTAAACATAAAATAAGCAATATAATTTTTTTGTCAAGCAGATGCTCTCATATAATTGATCATCGAAGAACATCGACACAAAGATTTTTGTTTTTTACTATACCCTAAACCCTAAATACTATATCCTTAACAATGGACACAGATTATCCTTGTCCAATGTCCAAAGTCCTAAGTCCAATGTCAAAACTGATTTTAACACGAAACACGAAATTTTAAACTCTGTTTATCGCAGAGAACACAAGTGATTTTTATTATTCTTTAGCAGTGAGCTGCGAGCAGTAAGCTGTTTTTTACGCACCAACGCACCCACGCTCTAAAGCACCAACGAAAGAATTGACTTTCAAAATTTCTCCACGTTAAGAATTTTTCGAATCACCTCCCTCAATTCCTCCCCATCGAATGGTTTTCGAAGGAACGCGTCTATCCTTTCCGTTTTTATCATCTCCTCGTCGAAATTGAAATTCCCGGACATAAGAATGGTTTTAATTTTCGGCTGCGGTTTTCTTATTTTGTTGATAAGTTCTATTCCCGTCCCTTCATTCAGATCGAAATCCGAAATCACTAAATCGAATCTTTTTTCATGGCATAAGCGAAGCGCTTTTCCCGGCGA
>CAZVXD010000127.1:0-5131 GCA_964631335.1 uncultured bacterium | reverse complement strand
AAAAAAACCTCTATATATTTAGGTATTGCTTGAAAGCTTCGTGGCTAAATTTTTCCGAAAAAAAACTTGCAAAAAAATACACAACGCATATATATCCATAAAAAGGATATAAAAATATGGAAATTGAAAAATATAGTTTCGGTTCAATAACAATAAACGGAAAAGAATACGACAAAGATGTAATTATTTTTAAGGACAAAGTATTTTCTCCCTGGTGGAGAGAAGAAGGTCATAATTTATCTATAAAAGATTTGCAGAAAGCCATAGAAGAAAAACCTTCTTCAATAGTAATAGGAACTGGCGCTGATGGAGCGATGAAAGTACCCGGGAAAACTTTACAAGAATTAGAGAAAAAAAACATCGAACCTATTGTGGCAAAAACAGGAAAAGCAATTAAAATTTATAACGAAAAAATCCACAAAGACGAAGATGTAATCGCCTGCCTACACTTAACCTGTTAACAAAACGCAAAAATCAAATATCAAAGAGCAAAAATGCAAATTAAAGTTCAAAAATAAACAAAAAACACTCTCCCATAGAAAAGGAAAACATTTTTACATTTTAATTTGACATTTTGATTTTCAAATTTTGATATTTCAATTAATACGGACCATCAAAAACCACACAACACAAAACTTTAACTAACAGCACTAATATATTCTACAGCAATAACTTGTAATTTATAGGCTGTATTTCAACTTTAACTCGATAGCGGGTAAAATCCTGGTTGTTCCTTCTTCGTTTTTGTAGTTCGCGAAATGGGACAATCCGGCCGTTAGTTCTAAAAAGGTCTTGTATTTTAAAATCGCGGCTAAAGTTAATCTTCTTTCAACTGTTCCGTATAAAAAATTCGCGCCTGTAAATTCATTATCAGGGGAGGCTTCTTCTCTTGTATTAACTGGCCATGGAGTAGATATCCTGCCTTCTCCTCTTCTTGTGAAGGAAGTCATGCCTCCTAATTTAAAATCTCCGAGTAAATGCAAATATTTAAGAACAAATTTATCATAATCGCACCCAAACATCGAACCAAGGGGCATTCCTCTTTCTAAATATCTCTGCCAGACTAAGATATTATCGTAAGCCCATCTGGTCATAAGATTGTACGAAATAAAGATTTCCGAATCGTCCCACGGAAAATTTTCACCTTGAATACCGGAATAGAGCCCTATATGATTTGGCTCCTTCCAGGGATCCTCCTCGTACTGAAAATCGTCCATAAAAAAGTCGAAGTAGAAAAGAAAATTATTCCGGGTTGCAACCAGGTCAAAATTCCAAAAAATATTGGTGTTCTGCGCTTTGTTATGTTGTTCGACAAAATAGATTGTAAAAGGGACCAGCAATTCAAATGGGAATCCCAGGGATTCTCCCCCTATTAACATTACCTCGGAAAATGAAAAAGCGAACCAATCACACAATTTAAATTCCAAACGATGCATTCCAAGATATCTATTGACATTTGTTAAATAACCGGCAGTTGTATCATCCCAGGCATATTCAACTCCTTCGTAATCGCTCAAACGTGAAATCAGATGAGTAAAAGAAAATCCGGAACTTTTAAAATTAAAATTCAGGTAATTAAGCGGAATATTAGGAGAAAGTAGAGGGTTATTTTCAAAAGCGGGTCCGATAGAAAATATATCTTTACCCAGAGAAAATAAAATGTTATCATTCTTATAATACATAGAACCTCTTATAAAATCAGAATAAATGCCGAATTTTTCCCTGCTGGGATAGAAGTTATCGCCTCCCCAACGACCGTAAGGAGCAACTTCTCCTCCCCACTTACCCGATCTGTATTTGAATGTAGGGCAGAAATGAACATAGTTAATTGTATCTGCAACAGAATAAACAGATATATTTATTTTATTTGTATCTTCGAATAAAGGTGAAATTCCGTAGGGGAGCGAAATTTCCCCACTATCTATAAACTTTTCATTCCTTAAGGAAGGTTCCGGCAATAATACTGAAAGATAACCTAAAAGCAATAAAATCATACACGAAGTATAGAAGATACTTCACTTTTGTCAAGACCGAACTATCTGCAATATTAGAAATAAAAAGCCTACAGGAGTAAGAGCGCTAAATTCAAAAATTAAATATTAAAATGGAAAATTACAAATCAAATTTCAAAAATAAACAAAAGAACAAATAAAAACTTTACTAACATTTATATCCCTATTATAAACTTTTGTTTTTGTATTCTTGTTTTCCATTTTGCTATTTACATTTTGATTTTTAATTTACCACTGCAATTAAATCCCTGCTTTAAATCAAAATGCTGACATTGTTTATTACCGCAAAAAAGGGCTAACATTAAGTTAGCCCTTTTTAAAATTAGAAAGCTACTATTATACCCAGCCCCTTATCTTCATCGCGTCAACAACTCTTTTCACCGCAACCATATAGGCGGCAACCCGGTTGTGTACCTTTTTCTCCGCCCTCATGTCATGAACAGAGTGGAAAGCTTTAGTCATATGTTCATCGAGCTCCTTGTATACTCTTTCCAGAGGCCAGTAATAACCGGCTTCATTTTGAACCCATTCGAAGTAAGAAACAGTAACCCCGCCGGCATTAGCCAGAAAATCCGGAAGCACATAGCACCCATTATCATGAAGAATATGGTCAGCTTCCGGTGTAGTGGGTCCATTTGCGAGCTCTACGCTTATCTTAGCTTTAATCTTACTTGCATTTTTTTCGGTAATAACATTTTCCAATGCTGCCGGGATTAGCACATCTACATCGAGCTCAAGTAATTCTTCATTGCTTATTTTATCACCATCTAATTTAATAACAGTGCCTTTTTTCAATTTAGTATTTATTGATTTTTTTGCCTTTAAGCCGTTCTTATTAAGTATGCCTCCTTTTGAATCGGATATAGCTATTACTTTAGAACCAAACATCTCCTCGATCAGAGAATGAGCAAATTGCCCCGCATTCCCATATCCCTGAATAGCAACTGTAGCTTTAGAAAGATCTATATCATTTATATAAGCGGCTTCCCTTAAAACATACATACCACCCTTAGCTGTCGCGTCTCCCCTACCCAGCGAACCTCCTACATTCAAAGGTTTTCCGGTTATAACCCCAAAAGTATTATAACCTGTCATCTTAGAATACTCATCCATCATCCATGCCATAATCTGAGGTGTTGTGTAAACATCCGGAGCGGGGATATCTCTCTTAGGACCCATAAATCTACCGAGCGCTCTTACATACCCCCGGGCAAGTCGTTCCTTTTCGCCTTCAGACATTTCTTTTGGGTTACAAATAATACCGCCTTTTGCTCCACCGTAAGGTATGTCCACTACTGAAGTCTTCCATGTCATCCAGGCTGCAAGAGCCCTTACGGTGTCTATTGTTTCTTCCGGATGCCATCTTATTCCACCCTTTGTAGGACCCCGAGAATCATTGTAATGCACCCTGAACCCCTGAAAAACTTTAGTTGTGCCGTCATCCATCTTAACCGGTATAGTTATATGTAATTCACGCATAGGCCACCTTAACATCTCGTGTGTACCAGAATCGAGATCAAGCAGTTCGGCAGCTTCATCCAATTGAGCTTGAGCAATTTTAAAAGGATTTAACTCTTCCATTAAACTAACCTCCTCAAATTTAAATTATTACCTACTCCCCATTATAATAGTTCTATAATTAGAATTGAATATATATAAATCAAAAGTATTGTCAAGGGTAATAATTCATCCTTTATGAATTATTATTCAATTTTTACCGAATATCGAAGAATAGTCACCGGAACAGAAAGCTTTTAATTTTTTTTATAATCTTGGGGGTAAACCCAAAAGCTATAAGAATACGCTGCAGCGAATGGGTTCATCCCCCGCCATATTGAGTTGGGGGAACAAATCCCAACTCTACGTTTATTTCAAAAATAGAAGCCTTTCTTACTCTAAATTAAATCGAATGGTAAAACAATTCGTGTAATTCGTGTTATTTGTTGTTCCTGTTTGTTTTAAATTTAAAATTTACAACTTGCAATTTTCAATTTACAATTAAATACTGGAATGTCCCTTTGTGTCCTTTGTGGGCTTTGTGGTTTACTATTCTTTAGCGGTTTTACCGCGCTGTGTTCTCCGTGGCAAAAATTGGGTGGGGTGGTGCGGAACATTACCATTGACAACTTCGTCTTGAATTATATAATCTATTATGAAAATCGAAACACCTTTATTGATAACCGGTTTCATTCTTATTGTTATCGGTATATTAATGATTTTGTTTGCAAAAATCCCTTTGCTTTCCCGACTACCGGGAAATATAATAATAGAGAGGAAAAATTTTGGTTTTTACTTTCCTGTTGGTTTTTGCCTGATAGCTTCGATAATCTTAACATTGGTTCTAAACCTAATTTTCGATAAGAAATAGAGGTAATACTTGAAATCAGATTCTTTGGTAATTATACCCACATATAATGAAAAAAATAACATTAAAGCAATCATCGAAGAAGTTTTAAGTAAAGGAGATGAATTTGACATTTTAATTGTGGATGATAATTCTCCCGACGGCACGGCAAATACGGTAAGGAAACTTGAGCAAAATAAATCTAATAAAAAAAGCGGAAGAATTCATCTTATTGAAAGAGAAAAAAAGATGGGTTTGGGCAGTGCTTACATCGAAGGCTTTCGCTGGGCACTAGATAGAAAATACAAATTTGTCTTTGAAATGGACGCGGATTTTTCACATGATCCATCGACCTTAGTTAAACTACGTAAAACTATTGTGGAAGATAATGCAGGTCTTGTACTCGGTTCACGCTACAAAAATGGAGTAAATGTTATAAACTGGCCGATGTCAAGGCTTTTCTTAAGTTACTTCGCGAATATTTTCGCAAAAAAAATCACCGGAGTGCCTCTCTCCGACTTAACTAGCGGATTTAAAGTTATAAGAAGAGACGTACTAGAAAATATCGATTTTAACAAGATCGATGCCGAAGGATACGGTTTCCAGATAGAAATTCATTTTTATACCTATTGGAAGGGATTTAAAATAAAAGAAATACCTATAGTATTTACAGAACGTCAAAGTGGTGACTCAAAAATGTCGAAGAAAATTGTCTGGGAGGCTTTCTGGCTTGTTTGGAAACTTGGAATTCGCAGATTAGTAAAAAAAATATGAC
>CAZVXD010000126.1:0-5165 GCA_964631335.1 uncultured bacterium | reverse complement strand
AGCCAGGAGTAAGAAGTCAGAATCTCAACCCAATAACCCAGATCTACCACAAAGGCACAAAGACACAAAATTTTTTATTTAGTTTTTGCAGTAAGCTGTCAGCTGTCAGCCATTTTTTTACTCACACACAGCACACAAAGACACAACGATTTATATTTTTTAAGCGAACAGCCAAAGGCAAAGAGCTAAAAGCTATTTTTTCACGATAGTTTTTTCTTAAAAGCGGATATACTTAAAAACAAGAAAGAAAAACCAAAAACAAAAAGAATAAGGGTTTCTTTCCAGAGAATTTTTAAACCGGCTCCTTTTAGAAAAATACCTCTGAGAATTATCAGATAATATTTAACAGGCACAATATAAGTCAGCTTTTGTATCGCTATGGGCATATTTTCGATGGGAAACATAAAACCTGAAAGTATTAGATTGGGCAGCATTACCATAAACGCCGTCATAACAGCCTGCTGCTGGGTTTTCGCAGTCGTGGATATAAAAATCCCCAGCGAAAGGGTAGTAAGTATGAAAGGGAAAGTGGTGAAAGCCAGGAAACCAAAATTACCTTTAAAAGGCACATTGAAAATAAAAATACCGGCGCCAACCACTAAAGAAAGGTCGAATAAGCCAATTATCATAAAAGGCAAAAGCTTACCCAGTATTACCTCAGGAGACGTAAGAGGCGTAACAAAAATATGTTCGATGGTGCCGCTTTCTTTCTCTTTTACCAATATCGCCGACGCGAGTACCATCGTAATTATAAGTAATACCAGTCCTGTAACACCCGGTACCATGAAATTTACCGTTTCTAATTCAGGATTAAATAAAACTCTCATTCGGGGTATAATCTCAGGAAGGTCACCTGAATTGTTTGAATTTTCGGCGAAAATCTTTTCAAAATATCCTTCGATTAATTGCGCGGTATTATTATCAGAACCGTCGATTATAATATTTGTCCCGCTTTCTCCTATAACAACACCAGCTTTTACCCTGCCATAAAGAATAGATTTTTGCATTTCTTCCATGCTATGAGTATTTTCTTTCACTATAAAATAACCGCTGGATACAAGTGAGAGCAGCATTTCTTCTGCATGACTATCATGCCTCTCTTTCATAACAGCTATTGGTATTTCTTTTATGTCGAGACTAACAGCGTACCCAAATAGAAATAGTTGAATTACCGGAGCAAGAATCACCAGCGGAAACAATCTCCTGTCTCTTCTTATTTGAGAAAATTCCTTTTTTAGCATAGCAATAAGATGAGTTCGGTTCATTTTACCTTCTTTCTAACTCCTCTGATCGCAATAAAAATATAGACCGTCCCCAGGGCGAAAAGGCTTAAAGCGTCTTTAAGAAAGTAAGCGGTTCCCTTTAAAAATATACCTCTTACTATCTTTAAAAAATGAGTTGCCGGTATTAATGAAGATACCGGCTGCAGCCATCCCGGCATATTTTCCACGGGAAATATAAAACCGGATAAAATAATAGAGGGAAGCATAGTAGAAAGGAAAGAAGTGGTTAGAGCGGTAAGCTCGGTTTGCGCGTAAGAAGAAATCATCGCGCCGAGGGATAATGTAGGGAAAAGAAAAAGTAAAGAATATAACAAAAGGATGAAAAAATTACCCTTAAACGGAACTTTAAATACAATAATAGCAAAACCGGTTATAATAAATACATTTATAATGGCAATCGTTCCGTATGGAATAATTTTACCCAGCAAAATTACATGAGATTTTACAGGAGTCGTACTTAACATCTCAAAATTTCCTCTTTCTTTTTCTCCCACTATGGAAAGAGTTGTTAAGATAACCCCCAGCATAGTCATAAGCACGACAATTAAACCGGGAATCACAAAATTCCTGCTTTTAAGTTCGGGATTATAGAGAAATCGCACATTAAGCTCAGATTCTATAAAAAATCTCTGTACTGTTTGCTGGACTTTTTTTGCCAGATTTGCATCGCTTCCGTCTACTAAAACCTGTATTTCGGAAAACCCTTTAACGACTTTATCCTTTGAAAAATTATAAGGAAAAACCAATCCGCATTTAACTCTCCCCTCTTTAAGAGCTTCGTACAATTTTCCGGTAGATTGATAAGGGACGGCAACGAAATAATCGGAAGCCGTAAGAGATAATAAAATTTCTCTTACATAAGGGGATTTATCAAATGTAACAATACCCGCAGGAATTTTTTTTAGATCGAAAGATATCGCGTATCCGTACAAAATTGTCATCGATAAAGGTAAAATAAAAGCGATTACTAGCGAACGTATATCTCTCTTTAAGTGTATTATTTCTTTCCTGATTATGGTTAGAAAATTATGCATTTCTTACAAGTTTGACAAAAATATCTTCGAGAGATTCCTTTCCGTTTTTTGTTAACTCAGAAGGAGCACCGTAAGCTAAAAGCCTCCCTAAATGCATAAAACCAAGAGAATCACACTTGTAAGCTTCATCGAGAAGATGAGTGGAAACAATAAGGCTTTTCCCTTCAACTGCAAGCCTTTTTAGGGTATCCCAGAATTCTTTCCGTGTAATGGGGTCTACTCCTACGGTGGGTTCATCCAGTATAAGAAGCTCAGGCTCATGTACGAGCGCGCAGACAAGCGCTAAACGCTGTTTCAGCCCTCCTGACAGATAATATGCTATGGTGTTTTCACGACCTTCGAGCCCGGCGAGTTTTATCATTTCCTTTATTCGGTTTTTAGCTTTATCTCCGGAAATATTGTATATATGTGTATAGAAATACAAATTCTCGTATACAGTAAGGTCCTGATACAAACTAAACCTCTGCGAAACATATCCTATATGAGATTTTAAAAGCTCTGTTTCCTTTACAATATCAAAACCGCAGACTTTCGCTATTCCGGAAGTGGGCTGCAATATTCCGCACAGCATCCTTATTGTAGTCGTTTTCCCTGCACCATTCGGACCCAAGAAACCAAAAATTTCTCCCTTTTTAACGGAAAGATTGAGATTATCTACAGCCTTAATTCTTCCGAAATTCTTACAAAGATCGAAAGTTTGAACTATAAAATCATTGGAAGACGGCGTCTCCGTAAATCCCACTCTTTATTTTTCCTTTTGGATTATCTACGATTATTTTTACTCTATAAACCAGTAATGTCCTATCTTCTTTTGTTTGAATATTTTTGGGTGTAAATTCAGCTTCTTTAGAAATAAAACTAACTCTCCCGGCAAAAGATTCTTCCGGAAACGCGTCTACCTTTATCTTAACCTGTTGATTAATTGAAATGCGTGGCAACTGGTCTTCAGGGAGATATATATTTAAATACATTAGAGAAGTGTCAAGAATTTCCACGATTGGTACTCCGGGAAAAACGCTTTCTCCGGCTTTTAAATATTTCGAACTTATATAACCGTTTACCGGAGAAGTTATATAGAACTTCCTAAGATTTTCTTTCTTCGCTTCGAGGTTTGCGACGGCGGATTTTAGCTGCATATATACCATATCTCTATTTGTTTGGACTTTTTCAAACTGCCACTGTGAGATAGCTGAACCCTCGTAAAGTTTTTTCGATTCCTTGAGGTCTTTTTCTAAATTTTTAAGCTGTATTTGAAGATTTTTAACCTGATATTCCAATGATTCTATAGTAAGTTTTATTTCCCTATCATCTATAAAAACCATTGTATCACCTTTTTTTATAGACGTTCCTTCTTCAAAAGGAAAAGCCTGTATTTTTCCGCCCACTTCAGCTTTTAATGTATAATTTTCTTCGGTAAAAATTCCCGAATATTTGCCGGTCTTGTCTACCCCACACGAGACAATTAAAACAAAAAATAAAAGGAAAAGTCTTTTCATATTGTTTAATTATAACCCTTACCATAAACTTGTCAATAATCGAAACGCGGAAATCCGTCCTTGACAATTATGCGTCATTGTTTAATATCTTAAAGGTTACAAAATGAAATATTCTGTTTGTTTATCCGGTTACGATAACGACTTTAAAATATTACCCAAACTCGAAGAGTTAAATGTTGGAATCGAATTGCAAAGTTATGGTCTAAAAGGTGTTAGTTCTCCCCTATCCTGGGAAGAAAAAATAAAACAACACAAAAGAATGATAGAAAATTTTAAGGGGAGAATTTCTATACACGGACCGTTTGTAGGAATAAGGCAAACTCATAGAGATTGTCTTCTTAAAGAAGCGGTAAAAAAGAGAATGCAGATGACCTTCGAAATGGCAAAAGAATTAAAACCCGAAGTTATAGTTATGCACAGCGGAATTATAGGAGATATTAAAAGGTGGAAATTAATGGATTTCTGGCTGGAAGAGACAACTATTTTCTGGAAAGAAGAAATAAAAAAATACGAAAAAGAGGGAATTAAAATAGTAATAGAGAACCTTGTCGAGGAATCGCCGGATATTCTTATGAAGCTGTGTGATGCCGTAAACAGCCCTTTCTTTGCTCTTTGTCTGGATACAGGACACATGAACGTGTTTTCCGAGCTATCGCCCTCTAAATGGGTAAAAAAGATGGATAAGAGACTGCAGTATGTCCATCTACACGATAATAACGGTGAAAACGACGATCATTTACCGGTAGGTAAAGGAAATATCGATTTTGAAAGCTTTTTCGACAGTATAAAAAACAGAGATGGTATAATTATCGCCCTCGAACTCGATCATTCAACACCGGAAGAGAAAATCGAAAATCTGATCGAGGTTATTAATAAATATCCTGTTTAAAACATGAAAACAGAAGATTCATATAATGAAAAGTACTCAGAAAAAAAATTCTATTGGGGCAAAAATCCATCCTCTACAGCCAAAAAACTCATGGAAATAATATCAACTATTAATTTTTCTGGCAAAAAGGTAATAGACCTTGGATGCGGAGAAGGAAGAGACGCTGTGTTCTACGCAAAAAAAGGCTTTGAAGTACTTGCGATAGATATTTCCGAACAGGGGTTAAAAAAAACAGAAAAATACGATAAAGAGGAAAATTTAAATATCAAAACTTTAAAAGAGAATATCATCGATTATAGATTAGAAGAAAGATATGATATTATTATTTCAACCGGAGTACTTCATTACTTACCTCCTCGGCAAAGAACTGAAAAATTCCAGA
Source organism: uncultured bacterium (assembly GCA_964631335.1). GTDB lineage: Bacteria > Hydrothermota > UBA3072 > UBA3072 > UBA3072 > JAFGHJ01. The sequence goes on along the minus strand of CAZVXD010000126.1, from coordinate 81 downwards.
ATTATAAAGAATTTACCAATACAGGAGGAATAAACGCTTTTTCTGTTTTTGTTAAAAAACCTTTTATTGAAAAGGCGCCTG
>CAZVXD010000125.1:0-5263 GCA_964631335.1 uncultured bacterium | reverse complement strand
TTTCGGAGGATACGTAGAAATCAAAGGTATGGATCCTGATGAAATGAAAGGAGAAGACGATGAATTTTATTCCAAAAATATTTTTTTAAAAATTGGTGTCGTTTTTGCCGGTCCGTTCGCGAATTTCGCTCTCGGATTTTTCATTTTCCTGTTCGTATTATTATTTAACGGAATCGACATTATACCAACCGTATCGATAGGCAAGGCTAATTCAGCCAGTAATCTTTTATCAGGTGACAAAATATTAGAGATCGATGACAAGAAAGTTTTCAACTGGTATGAAATTACAGAAAAAATAGAAAAAAATTCTAAAATTTCATTGATACGGGAAGGAAAAGAGACAGAGATAACAGTCGACTCTTTAGTTAAAGATTCTTTAATTCCATTTATACCCCCGGTTGTGGGTAACATAATAAAAGATCTACCCGCCGATAAAGCCAGCATTGAAAAAGGCGATACAATAATCGAAATTCAAAACAAACCTGTAAAAAACTGGGAAGATATAACCAATATAATTCACCCCGCGGCGGAAGAAACACTAAGTATTGTATATTTATCCGGTGGGGACACAGTAAAAACAAATATAATACCGGACAAGCAAAAAACAATCGAAGGAGATTCTATAGTTAATATAGGAATAATAGGGATAGAATCGCCTTCGACTAAAATGAGTGTCGGGGGAATACAGGCAATCTCTTTCGCCTGGCAGCAAAGCTGGAATACCGCAACTCTTATTTATCGTACCTTTAGCTGGCTATTCCAGAGAAAACTTTCTCCAAAAGAAGTGTCCGGACCTATAGGCATAGTTAGAATCACACAAAAATCTCTGGATCGCGGTTTTATAAGCCTTTTAATGTTTGTAGCTCTTATAACAATCAATCTTGCCATCGTTAACCTGATTCCAATACCTCCTTTAGACGGTTTTCATATTATAATGTCTCTCGCCACTTTCACTTCCAGAAGACCGCCTTCAAAAACACTGCTCAAAATTGTTCAAACTATCGGAACAATTATTATTCTCATATTAATGGGTTTGATTATATTTAACGATATAATCAAATGGATACAGGGAAAGCTTTAATAATAAAATTTATCAATAAGCTTTTATATTAACGGTTTTTTTGAATAAGCTCATATTAAATTTGGTTCTATCTGAAAATAAAATATCAAAATTCAAAAAGTAAAATTACAAATAAAACCGCAAAATTTATCCCCCCCAACTACAAAAACTAAAAAAAAATTGTCTTATTTGTAAAATTTGTTTTTTTTAAATCTATTTTTAAACTTTGATTTGTAATTTTGCACTTTGATATTTAATTTTTACATTTTAGCGGATTTTCCGCTATATGGTCTTGACTTTTATCGAGAAAAGGCTATTATTAAAACATAATAGTTAAGGGAAAGCGGTTAGAATCCGCTGCAGCCCCGCTACTGTATTTGGCAACGAAAGCCGCGGTATGCCACCGGACTAATTCCGGGAAGGCGCGGTTAGTAGGCTGGCCATAAGTCAGGAGACCTGCTATTTGTGAGTACTCCGAGGGGAGAAAAAAAATAAAAAAAATAAAAGAAATATCATACGTAACAATATTTACAGCGCTGGCTCTGGGTTTAGGGTACGCGTTCGCTTATATACCAAATTTTGAACTTGTATCACCTACTGTTTTCCTATCGGGAGTATTATTTGGAATTCGAACGGGAACTCTGGTTGGAATTCTTACCTATTTTATTTTCGGAGTATTAAACCCGCTCGGCATGTCTCCCCTACCTCTTCTTATCGCGCAGGTTCTCGCCGGGATATTAATAGGTCTATCCGGAGGGTTCTGCTATAAAAAAGGCTGGAATAAAGCTCATATAATTCTACCCCTGGGAATATTGATTACGCTTATATCCGATATCCTGACTTCTTCAGCCGGATTTCTTTTCTTTCCGACAAAAAAAAGCTTCATCGCATATATCATTATAGGATTGCCGTTTGTTATATGGCATGTTTTTACTCAAAGTTTGATTTACGGATTCGTTTTACCACCAACAATACAAAAAATACAAAACAGGATTAATAGCCACGGATGAACACGGATATACAAAAATTTCTCACACAAAGACACAAGGAACACAGTGCGGTAAAATTGCTAACATATAATATGAACCACAAAGCCCGCAAAGGACACAGAGCCATCCCACATCACTATTATTTTTGTTTGTTTTGTCATTACGAGTTCGACATCTTGCCTTACTTATGCGAAGTAATCTCAAGGTTGATTTCACCACAAAGGCGTAAAGTACGCAGAGAGAGAATTGTTGTTTATAACTAAAAATTATAACTAATTAAAAAGGAGGTTTTATGTTATTAATAATACTGAGCATGATGCATTTTGAATCAAAGGGAATAACCGTAACGGCAGACAGGTTTGAACATCTACCCTATCAAGTCGAGGTAATAGAAGTTGAAGATATGCTTACCATAGATAAATTAGATGAAATACTCGAAAAAGAAGCGGGAGTTAAAATAAACGCAAACGGCGACCCGGGCTCACTCAGTCAGGCAAGCGTCAGAGGGAATGCGCCGAAACACACAATGATAATGCTAAACGGACATAGAATAAACGATCCTAAAACAGGTGGATTCGATCTTTCCGCCATACCATTAAACGTGGTCAAAAGAATCGAGATAGTAAAAGGTCCTTCTTCGGTATTTCAGGGCTCCAACGCGATAGGCGGAATTGTAAACTTAATCACCGGAAACGAAACAAATACAATAAAAATCGAAGGAAACACCAATTCATCATTTGGAACGAATATACAACTTTACAAATCCGGCGTTAACGCCGATTTAAACCTCAAAAAAGGCGAAGGGCAAAGAAGCAACACAGACTACGAGCAATATTCAATGGGTATAAATTGGAATGATTTAAGTTTTTTAGGTAGCTATAGAGACCTGGGCGTTCCGGGCGCGTTTCCGGACAGTGGTATAATTCCAATATTTGGGGATTCGACCGCGACCTCCCTTTTCGACAATCAAAAAACACAGTTCGCGGATTTATCTTACAACAAAATCTTCACATATGGAGATGCCGGAATAATCATCAATCCGGCAATAACGGGAGAATTGATTAAATATAACTACAAATACTCAGATTATTGGACAGGCGACGAAATTATACAAAATGACGAATATAAATCTGCTGTGAGTCAATTCAATACAAAATTCTTATACAAAATGCTGTCTTTGTCGATTAATCTGGAGAAAGACAAAATATGGATCGATCAATATACATCGAATTACGATACAACCTTTTTATTCGGAGAAGAAAAAATAGGCGTATCTCTTTCTCTTTTCCAGGAAACCACAAATATAAACACGTTCGCTTCCGCAAGGGTAGATTGGCATGGAAGTTTTGGCTTGCATCCATCTTTTACAATAGGAAGCAGAATCACCAAACCTATCGAGATTTTCGCCTCGATTGGTTCCGCGTTCCAGGCTCCCACGCTCTACGACCTTTACTATCCCGGTTTTTCCAACGAAGAACTCACCCCGGAATATTCTTTAGCTTTAAACGGAGGAGTAAAAATAAAAAACGTCACTATATCCGGATACATAAAAGAAATACGTGACCGTATAGCCCTGGATGACACATGGATTCCACAGAATATCGCGAAAAGCAGGATTTACGGAATAGACGTAGAAGCAAACGACAATTACGAAGATCTATCATATTCATTAATATATTCTTACCTGGACGGGTATGATGAAGAAGATGGAGTAAAAAGGGAACTTCAGTATCAACCGAAACATTCTATAACCGGAGTTCTCTCATATAAAGGTCCGATAACCACGGAAATATCCGGAAAATGGTACGGAGAGAGAAAAAAATGGTTTTCGTTCGGCGGCTGGAAAATAGAAGACCCCGCTTTCATCATCGACTTAGGAATAAGTAAAACATTTAATGATTTTTCTGTGGGTTTCACAGTCGAAAATCTATTGAACACCGAATACATAGCGAGTTTCGGCAGTTCACACACTGACAGAGATTATCCTGGAATGGGAAGGCACTTAAATATCCGGGCAGGATATTCATTTTAACCCACCTCCCCTTTTTCAACCACAGAGATCACAGAGAAATAATTGTGTTGAAAAAGAAAAAACACTGAGAACACAGAGAAAAAATTTTTTGTTTTTTCTTGAACCCTGAAATCCTCGAACCCTTGAAACCAAAATTTAAAATGGGGGTTGACAAATAATAAAAACCGATTAATATACCAATGCTCGGTGGCCATAACGGAGAGGCCATACCCGTTCCCATTCCGAACACGGAAGTCAAGCTCTCCAGTGCTTATGGTATTGCCCTTAATAGAGGGTGAGAGAGTAGGTCGCTGCCGGGCTTTTTTATTTTGTGCACCACCCTACCCCAAACAAATTATTCTCATACGGAGACAAAGAAAACACAGAGCCACACCACCCATACCCATTTATTTCGTTGTTTAAAACCCACCACACAACACCATTATTCACATGTAGAACATGTAGAAATTGTAGTTTTTATTTTTTTTAACCAATATAACATTCAGTGATAATCCGTGTAAATCATTGGCAATGTAATAGTTAAAAAGTTAGGATGTTGGGAAGTTGGAGGGAATAAAACAACGAAATTTGTTTTTCTTAGTGTCTTTGTGCCTTATTGTGATATTAATTTGGGGATGTGGGATGGGTTTTAAACAACACAAATATTTTTTCTCTGTGATCTCTGTGTGTTTTTCTTTTCTCTGTGTACTCTGTGGTTAAGTTTTTGTTCTAAAGCAAAAAGATATTCTTCTTCTCGCAAGCAGAAATCATCTCATCCGGCCAGATACCGCATTGAACTTCGCCTATGTGAGCTTTCTGCAACATAAGCATACATAGACGGGATTGACCTATCCCTCCCCCTATAGAAAGAGGCAACCTCCCATCCAACAGCATTTTATGCCATTCCAGTTCCTTTCTTTCTTCGTTACCTGTAATCTCAAGCTGTCTGAGTAAAGCTTTTTTATCGACTCTTATTCCCATGGAAGATATTTCAAATCCCGTCTCCAGAACTGGATTCCAGACAAAAATGTCGCCATTTAGTCCTTTTGTTTCATTACCCGTAGGAGTTGTCCAATCATCGTAGTCGGGAGCCCTGCCGTCATGAACTTTACCGTCCGCTAATTTTCCGCCGATACCGATCACAAAAACAGCTCCTTTTTCTTTTGTTATGGCGTCTTCCCTCTCTCTCGGAGAAAGATCGGG